>JBEITR010000071.1:0-11644 GCA_040374765.1 Leptolyngbya sp. | reverse complement strand
GTCTACAGGCTGAGAGCAATGCGAAGCGCGATCGGCCCCCTACCCTCCACCCCTTCCGCGAGGTCCAGGGCGGCGGCACGCCCTGGGCGCGGGGGTCCGGGGGAAATCGCCATTCCCCCGGTAAAAGAAACAGTAATCAGTCGTCAGAATTCAGCACTGAGAAGCCCCTTCCACCCACCCCCTCACCCACGGAAAATATCTCCCCACCCCACCCAGGTCTACAGGCTGAGACCAAAGCGAAGCGCGATCGGCCCCCCACCCTCCACCACTTCCGCGAGGTCCAGGGCGGCGGCACGCCCTGGGCGAGGGGGTCCGGGGGAAATCGCCATTCCCCCGGTAAAAGAAACAGTAATCCAGCAGTCAGTACTCAGCACTCAGAAGCCCTTTCCGCCGACTTCCTCACCCACAGGAAGCGTCTCTCCACATAACCGGGGTCTGGCAAAGCGAAGCGCGATCGCTAAGGTAGCGGAGGATAATTGTCCTGATGGGCACGGGCTCAGGCCCTTTGCCCATCCTACCCCTGATAAATCACCAACCATCGATGGTAAGCGACCAGTCCTTAAGCGATTACTGCAAACCTTTGAAGGTTAACGACCAACCTTTAAGGATCAGCGCCAATCCTTTGATGATCCGTTGTCAACCATCGGCGATCAGCGACCAACCTTTAAGGATCAGCGACCAACCTTTGATGATCCATCGCTAACCATCGATGATCAACGACAAACCTTTAAACGTTAACGACAAACCCTTGAACGTTAGTTACAAACCTTTAAGCATTAGTGATGAACCTTTAAGCATTTGTTACAAACCTTTGAACGTTCATTGCGAACCTTGAAGCGTTCATCGTAAACCTTTCAAGGTTTACGATGAACCTTTGAGCTGCATAACCCGATGGTTATAGATCCGTGGCAAAGCCTTCAGCAAACATCGCTAAGGTTTGAGTTACATCACCAAATGGTGATGCAGTGCTCCCTATCCCTCACCCCAAGGCCGGTCAAGACTCACCCCAAACCCCCTCGGCTCAAAGGTTGGGGGCTATTCCCCACCCTGAGATCGCCAGGGCCTGAGGCGATCGACGCCAGCGCCGAGGGCGGGTAAATTAGGTCAATAGCTGGGGAGCAAAACCTGAAAGGTCTGCATCGCTGGTGTGGCGATCGCCCCTGGCAGCAAAAGTGAGCGGACCTTGCCCTAAAAAGACTACCCCTTAGTCTAGAACACACCGACCTTTAATACCCTGTCAACCTGCGGAATGCAGGTTAGCTCAGACCTTAGGCTAATAACCGGGTAAACAGATCGCCGATGGTAAGCTGGAGCTCCCCCACAAACGGGGGTACACCTTACATCGCCGAACTGCCGTCCCTGGCGGCGGGGTTTGGCCGTCAAGTCCTTCTCAGGCACGGGTAAAACCGCTTCAACACCATCCCCCCCTACGCTCCCAGATACTTCCACCGGGCCATCTGCCCCCGGCCATCAAGGTGGGTGAAGCCCTGGCGGTGAACCGTAACCTGACACCTAGCACCTGACACCTACTCCCCTTGGCCTCATCGGCCCCCAAATTTGACCCGGCGGGCGACAGCGGCACCATTCACCAGCGCGTGACCGATTTGCTCACCTCTGCCCTGAGCGTCTACCAGGTGAATCTGGAGGTGCTAGAGACCCTCCGCCCAACCCACATTCTCACCCAGGCGCAGTGCGAAGTGTGCGACGCTAACCCATCATGCTGGCTGGTCTGCCCTGAAGGCGGTGCGCCAAGGGCACGTCTACCTGGTGGATGGCAATCAGTACTTCAACCGACCTGGCCCGCGCCTGGTGGAGTCTTTGGAGATTTTGGCTGAAATCTTCCCCCCCGAGGTGTTTGGCACTGGCCACCGGAGCTTGGGCTGGGAACCATGGCGTTACCATGAGCCTGATCACGATGAACAGCTATAGTACGAGACGCCACCAACGTTAGAAAACGCCTTGGGTTTGAGGCGATAGTATTTATCTTCTACTTCCTGGGATTGCTCATCATAGGGATAACTCAGTACGCCTTGCAACTCTCTAACTAACCTGTAGTTACCCTGCATGGCTTGTTGATAGGCAGGGACGACTAACCACTCTCGCCATGCGTATTTTGGGTTAGTCTGTTTCATCTTTGTTGATATCTCAGCCAAATTGCCATGGTTAATGGCGAGGTCACGCCAGCTTTTGAACCAAGATTGCCATTGTTCATCGAGTTGGTGCGAGGTTTTACCATAGAAGCTTTTTTTCAATGGTGAGATATCGTCTGGTATGTGGGATAACTCTCGAAAGAAAATAGTGTAATCTATCTCCGATTCGGTCATTAACTCCATTAATTCCTTAAATAGGGTTGGGTTAAATTCCGGTAAGCCAAGTTTGGCCGCCCACATTTTTTGAATTTGTTCCTGCATTGCTTCTGCAAAGCCACGGCGTACTTGGTCGAACCGTTCTAAAGCTTCAGCCTCTTCTGCAAGTAATGGTCTCACAGATTGCCAAAACATATGATAATTCGCCTCTGCTGCGAGGGGCTGATTGAAGAAAGAAAAGTGTTTGCCGCCGCCAGTCCAAGGTTGAAACCAAGGGTATAAAATTTCACAAAACCCAAAGGGTCCATAGTCGAGAGTAAAGCCCCCAGCGGCGCAGTTGTCACTATTAAAATTACCCTGGCAGTAACCAACCCGCAGCCAATTGGCCACCAGGGTGGTAAGACGCTGGCGAAATAACTGAGCCAACTCAACCAATTGATCTGCAAAACTAAGGGTTTGATCAATATCGCTTTTGTATTCTCGCTCAATCAAATGGGATACTATCATCCTCAACTCTTCTAATGCTTTTGGATGGGCATCACGGCGAGCACGGCGGGCAAATAACTCTAGCTGACCAACCCGCAGAAAGGATGGTGCAACGCGAGTTGAAATGGCCACAGGATTGTCCACCAAAATATCAGGGTCGATGGAGTGGGAGTCTTGAGCATACCAAGGCCGGGTAACGGTCTCAGATTTAGAGACATACAGTGTCAAAGAGCGCGATGTGGGAACACCTAAGGCCTGCATATAGTCTTGCGCTAGAAACTCGCGCACACTTGAACGGAGCACGGCGCGCCCGTCGGCACCCCGGCAATAGGGCGTTGGGCCACCTCCTTTCAATTGCATTTCCCAGCGCTGACCATTGATGATTCCTTCAAACACCGATATGGCCCGACCATCGCCATAACCATTAACCGTGCCGAAGGGACACTGTTGAGTATATTCAGTGCCATAAATCGACAGTGCATAACCCGTCACCCAGCCAACCTGACGCATCGGCCCATGGACCGCAGAGAGATCACCAGAAAATACCTGGCGAAATTTTTCATCCAGCGCCAGATCATCGCTCAACCCAAGTTCCTTAAAAAAAGTGCTGCTATGGGTTACATATTCTGGTTCTGCAAGCGGCGTGGGTGTCACAGGTACGAAATGACCAGAAAAAACCTGGCGGGCACGGTGATCATCACCATCGACCGTGGCATCAGGATCGGCATTCAAAGTATCCATCAGAGAATAATCTGCCAATTGCACAAACTCATCGAAGGTGGTTACGCAAGGCTTAGCAAATGATTTAGATGAATATGACATGGTTGCTAGTGCCCGTATTGCCGGGAAAATTCACGTTTAATTGAAAACCTTATAGAGACTAACATATTCAACCTGCCAGTTCTTGCTGCCAGTTTTTGCGGGCATTGAGGTGCAAAGCGTGGACCCTGGTCGGGGGGTGGCTTTACCCTGCACACCGACCAGGGGGAGATGGGATCGCGGTTTGTGGTTTGGGCCGCTGGGGACTACCAGCATCCCCACTCATCGGCAATCAGGTAGCGGATCTGGTGGTTGAGCACTCGGGAGATTGCCACTGGGATCCTCACAGTGGGGGCCATAGACCTACCAGGTATTACACCCACTGGCATGGAGCTCGGTCAGATTAATTCGAACCCGATCTAAGGTAAAGCGGAGATGATCGCCCTCCGCCTTATAGGCCAGAATCGGCAGAAACTTGCTCTTCTGCACCGGCAACAAGGTCTGGGGCGGTAATAGCCGGGCCTGCTCAGGGGAGGGCTTGAGGATGGTGGCTTGGGTGAGGAAGAGATGACTCAGGGAGAAAGTTCTTGTTCCAGGAGGGTAATCAGGCCAGGAATGCCGAACATCTGGCTGGGTAAAACATTGTCTTCTTGATTGACATGTACATGGTGGGGAAAGGTCTCGATATTGGAGAAATGGGGTGCATTATCCCAGCGCTTTTTGAGTTGCTGTTGCTGGGCATCCATCCACTGATAGCGATAGCGCTGCTGCTCGATGCCATCATTACGGATATAGAAAAATTCAGAAGCTTCAACAAAATCCCCATTTGCTAAGGTCAACCGCACCCGAAAGTGTCCTCGATCTGACAAGGCCATTTCGTTAACAATCCCCCACTCCTGCACAACCGGACTGCCGGTTAGAGCGGCTTTAATGGTCGCTAGATAGGCAGTGGGAGACATGTTGGTTTAGCCTGCCACTGGCTGGGGCTGCAACATTTCGTAGAAGCCTGCCCAATCAACATAATCGGCAGCATCTCCTAACTCACCCGTCAAGAACTGTCGATAAAACTGCTCGCTGGTCATGCCGTACTGCTGTTCGTAGTCATGTAGTTTTGCGTGAATCTCGTCACGGGTTTGTGCTTCTCGAATGCGTCTCAGTAGTAATTGGCGCTCTTCTAAAGAGAGGGATAGGATAGTTTGCACCAGGCCGTCAACCAGTTGGCTATTCATTAGCTTTTACCTTTACCAATAGACCTCATCAACAGCCCTTTCCTCTGGGATACCGCCAGTCGTCTGGAAAGTCAGCGCCATCATCGTGAACACAGATACCGAGATCGGAAACTATTCAAGATATAGTTCAATAGATTGTGCTGTCATGGTGTCTGTCCTCGTTGGCCATACCGTTAATCTTAGTTTAGTGGCTTAGTTTAGTGGCCAGTAGTCAGCTTGCTTTTCGAGAGTGATGAGGTTTTTGTGTAAGCCTGACAGGGCATCAACCTTTGCAATACATCAAAGTCGGTATGGCCCCCTCTGGTCACAGAACCCCACTATAACTGCTGGAAACCCAGGTAAAGAACCCCCTACGCCCCCAGATAGGTCCACCGGGCCATCTGTCCCCGCCCATCAATGTGGGTAAAGCCTAACCGCCCCCCCTCCTTGATGGCCAGATCACCTGGTTTGACCAACCCACCGATCACTCCCGCTCCCTCACCTTCATCCCCAGCCGGGTGAGCGATAACCCCGCCCTGCTGAGGGTCAACAAGGAATACCTGGCCGCCCTGCGATCCCTGCCCCTGGTGGAACGGGAACGACTGCTGGAGGGCAACTGGGCGATTAAACCCGTAGCCGGTAAAGTCTTTCGCGCCGACTGGTTTAAACTCCTACCCCCCGGCCCCCTCAGCCGCGCTGCCGAATTTGGCGCAGTCTACCTGCTGCAGACCCCCTGGACCCATAGCTTTATCAACGAATTGGTCAGCTTCCCCGACGGCGCCCACGATGGGTAGACGCCGCCGCCGAAGGCTACATGGAATTGATCGGTGTGGGAGTCCCCCGATTTGGTACCGCCGCCCTTAGGTAGGGATTGTCCCCAGAACAGGACTGCGAGGAAGACACTGCAGAAAACCCATGGCCCGCCACATTAGAGCCAGTAGTTTTATCGGATCTCCTAAAGGGAGCACTCATAGGTCATTAAATTACGTGAAAGGCTTCTGGTTATCCCCCCAGATCTGGTTAATACACGGATACGGGAACGTTCTGCCTATCTGCCGTCTTGGGGATAGTTATGGGGAACCTATCTGCCGTCTTGGGGATAGTTATGGGGAACCTATCTCCCTAATAAGATTGTTAGCACTTCAGGCGCTATCGCACCTTCAGGGTCAAAGCAACTGTCAACGAGTCAGTGACAATCGAGTCGTCTAACATTGGATTAGGCTTAGCTTCTATAGTACATCCGCTCGTCTCCGTAGGAAATCTGAAAATATGCGGAAAGATTCTCGCTATTCAGCTTAAGCTGCATATTATGCGGAAATAATTTACATAAGCAGTAAAATCGGGGTGTTATGCCGAATCATTCTGCCTATCTACCTATTTCGGGATCTTAGGCGGAAAATATCAGTCTATTAATAGTTAGACAGGCATTATTCTCAAATGGTTTCCATGCTCCAGCGCCCCAACTGCATTGCCGGGCAGAGCATGGAAACGATAGGATTCTGGAAAATGATGAGTGGTTAAAAAGAGAATATAAAACAACGAGAATCATGTCGTAAAATGCGACACATAATGATTGATGCCCAATATTTTCACATTAAGTTTAATAAGAATATGTTTGCTTATGTGGACTTAAAGGTTCCATATGCCCTGATTTTGATACAATGGGGGCGTGAGGAAAATAAGTCAAGACTTGAGCCGCTTCAGAGAGTCGAAAACAGAATAATTCCTACACCCATACTTCTTTTATAAGGCGATGCCAATACATCATTTAAGGTTTAAAAGAAACGCTCTAACCATTGGCAAGTTAAAGAACTTACTCAAGGGATTTCTGATTCAAGGGGGTGAGCATCCATGTTGCGAAGAATTCGTTTTAAACTGATATCCTTACTATCCTTTGTTTGTTTTTTCGCCGCTTCATCACTTGCCCTGCCATTGTCATTGACTCAATCTTCCGCACTAATGTCTGAAAGAGAGAAAACAGAGATGGCAGTAGTAGAAAATCATTGGAGAATCTATCAGCGAGATCGTCTACCTGCAATGAACCAAGTCAAACCAACTGTCACTAAGGACATGGAGGATAGAAGAGGATCTACCGAGCAGATTAGCTAGCTCAGGAGATTCAGAGGAAAATTAACTACATGATTCTTTGAAGGTTGCATCGTGCCCACGTCGCAGCGTGGGCACGTCTCTAGGATGCGCTAGCGTTTTAATCGTTCCCATGCTCCAACGTGGGTACGCATCCCCAAGACTCTCCAGTCTCCTCTGAAGGATATGCGGCGCAGAAGTGCCCCTGACTGCAAATATTTAGTTGCACCCAACGAAACTTATACGAGAGCAATAAGCTAATTTCTAGCGGTGAGTCATCGGTGAGGCGCGGTCTAACAATCGCGTGCACCGGACTGACTGATATGCTTTCTGATCGGTTTCAAGTTCCTTGCAGCCGGTGACGCTAACCGTTATGCGGCTTCAGGTTATTTGTGGGGGCATAACCGCGAGGTTATCTGTAGGAAACGATCGCCCTCTACTCACACCCGACAATTCCGCATCAAAGCGGTGAAGCCTGCTTGGGCAAAGTGCCTGTCGTAAGCGAGTGCTTCTGCAATCCCATTTTCTTCCATGATGTTGAAGGAAACGCAATCGGTATGGCTCCACTGCTTGTCTTTGCGTTGGGTATAGAGGATAAATGCCTGTTCAAATTGCTGACTGGTTTGAGGAATGATGGTGGTGTTGGGGTGAGAACGCAAACCTCGAATCAACTCAGATGCAATATCTCGTAAATATTCACCCCGTTTCGAGAAATCATTTAACACTTCTGTCAGCACCATTTCACTGGTAACAATATGGGCTGGCTGCAAAGCCTGCGCCAGATTAATCGCTTTTTGATGCAAGTTGTCACCGGGGTTTAACAATGCAACCCAATAGCCCGTATCTGCAAAAATGAACCTCACGAATCGTCCCTTAACCCCTGGTAATAATCAAATCTCTGTGACAAATCAGATGGGACTTTTGCCCATTCCTCATCAGGCACTTTAGCAGAAATTCGAGCAGCTAGTTCCCAAATCGGGATCGCGTTAGGGTCGTATTCTATATTTTTCAGGGAAATTTTATTGGGGCTGGATTCATCTGGGACTGGAGCAGTTGGCTTATTTGCAATCCAGCTTTCAAGTCTGGTAATTGCGTCTTGCTCATTGCGCCAAGCTTCATCTCGGAGTTGATTAGCTTTGAGAACGAGATTGCCAATTTCATCTCTTATCCCTGATTCAGGGAGTGGAATTAGAACAGAGGAAAACATCTCTTTGTCAACCTCAAGAATCACTGAGCCATAGGAGTTACGAGTGATTAAACAATATCCATAGTCAGAAGCTAGCCAAGCATAGAGATAACCTGCATTCATGCTTTCTGAGGCTAGAAATCGGGTTGCGTGTTCGCTGGCTGTCCATTTTGACATGTATGCAGGAATAATCTGTACTCGCCCAATGGTGCCGGAGCGAGTCACGGCGATCATGTTTTCTTCTAGCTGAATCTCAGGTAGATCTTTTGTGTGTGCGCCTTTAGCAAGTCGCTTAACATCGACTGGATCAATCTGAAAGATTTGTTTACTGCTGAGTAAGGGAATCCCGCCCTTTTCAACATAGGTTCGTTTACGGAATTTAGTAATAGGTCGAATTTCTTTAGTAACTCTTGAATCGCCTACTTTAGTTATTTGAACGGATAGTTCGCTCAATTGTTTTTCAGCCGCGATCGCCACCGGATCATGAAAACTACCCTCTAACCGCCCCATTAGCTGGGAGGCTTTAATTTTGGCGATTGCAGAAGCATTTCCAGTTGGAGCAATGTCCTTCAAATAAGGCAAGTTCAATCGCTCATGCAGTAACCGATCTGCTTCATCTAAAAGTTGATTTGCTTCATCCCGTAATTCCCCTGCTTTGCACATTAATTGACCGATCAAAATCCGCCGAATCGGCGGTAAATCAGGGATCAAAACTCGCTCTAAATGCTCTGGTTCAATTTGATCAACAACTGAACCGTAGGTTCCTTGAATAACTTGGGGACGACCGTAACGACTGCGGAGGAAAGCTACTACATAACCTGCGATATCAGATTCACTAGCTCGAAGTCGAATAGCGTGCTCTGAAAGCGCTTTATCTAAATCTAAAAAAGTTTCAGTTGCCAGACTAACATTACCAATAGTTCCAGAACGGGAAATTAACACATCCCATTTCTGCGGAAAAAGCGATGTTGCATTTTTTGTATGTTTTCGACTTAAAAAGTTTTCGGTGGTAGGTCGTAAGCTAATAATCTCAGAGCTAGACAAGAACGGAATGCCTTTTTCGGCACTAACATAGATCCGTTTGAAACGTCCAGGATAATAGCCTTCCTGACAAAGCCCCCCCTCGCCATAGAGCGGAATAAGTTGTAACCCACTGTTTTTCAAAGCAGTTACGGCATTATGGGCTTCAATGCTAAAGGCAGAGGCTTCTAGGCGTACACCAGCCTTCAAGACCTCGCTGAGTTTGATGGTTGTTGAGAGCTTGTCCGGCTCATCGGGGGGCGAAATCGGCGGGTATTGTGGTTCAAAGGCGTAGTTTACCATCCCAGTACCACCTGCTTTTTCCAAGCGATGAACTCATCAGCCACAAACTCAGTATCATCGTCTTCAACTTTCTGAGGCGGTAGCGGTCTCGCCGTGCCTTCGCCCCTTGCCGTTCGCTCAATCAACGGAATGGACTCTGGATCGGCTGGCACTAGTATCTCTTCCCCCTCCTCATTGCGTCTGTAGACAGTGTTACCTCGCTTATCATGCCCGATCGCTTTCACCTGTGCCATAAAAATTTCATAGTCGGGCATGGTTCCCCGATTAATTTCTTCTTCTGTTTTCTTCTGAAGAATCAGGACGGAGGTTTGGGTGCCGTTGCGAGGCTGAAAGGTATCGGGATGGAGGTCAATGGATGCAACGATGCGGCAATGCTTAATGATCCAATATCGGACGTAGAGCAAACCAGGTGCGCCCAAAATCGCATCTGGTAACACAATGCCCATGCGTCCACCCGGCTTAAGAAATTGCCAACACCGCTCAATGAACAAAATTTCTGGAGGAGCAGAGGTTTGAATCTGATCCGTGGGTTCCCAACCTGTTTCCGTTTCTTTCCAGACATGCCCCAACTGGTATTGTTTTAAGGTTTCCTCATCTTTAATAGGTAATTTAGAGCCGAAGGGTGGGTTAGTCGCAATCAAGTCAAAATGGGCTAAAGACTCTTCATTCCGCAAACTCGTTGGATCAATATCGAGAGCCTCAGCGAATTGCTTCTTGAAACTCTCCTCCCATTGGTGAGGATGAAGCAAGGAATCTTGCCGGAAAATGTTTCCAGAACCGTCATTGTTCATCACCATATTCATTTTGGTGGCTTTGACGAGATCCGGGTTAATATCAATTCCAAAAAAGTTCTTTTTGGCAGTTGTTCTAATGCTGTCATTTAAAGCATCTCGCCAGACGTTAGATTCTTCAGCGACTCGCCCTACCTGCTTCTTAGTCTGTTGCTTCAGCCTTTCAATCACCTCATTCATGGCGATCACTAAGAAGCCGCCCGTCCCACAGGATTGATCCAAAATTTTATCCGTTAATTTGGGTTCAAGCATTTTAATCGTCATCTTTTGGACATTTCGGGGCGTGAAGAATTCACCCCGATCTCCCCTCAAATTGGCTCCGACCAGTTCTTCATAGGCTTTTCCTTTGACATCAATATTAGTACTCAAAAAGCTGTAGCGCTGAAGCTCACCCACAATATAGGCTAGAGATCGAGGCTGGAGTTTGATCTCGTCATTCGCATCAAAAATTGCTGGATACTGTTTTTTTACAGCTTTGAAGATTTTATTGATTCGATTAAAGACCGTTAGCCGACCGTCATTGCTCTTTTTCTCTTTTGCAGTTGCATAAAACTCAAGGGGATTGGGAAAGTTTCTTTCATCATAAATTTTGCAGAAAATAACTTTTAATAATTCAAAGAAAGCCGGTTGTTTTTGTAGTCCATCTGTGACGTAGATGTGATCATGACAAATCTTAAAAGAAAACAGCAGGTTATCTCCAACTGCATTCTTTAGTGACTCACGAGTAGGGCGATCGACTTCTTCAATATTGCCGTCTTTGGAGGGAATATCATTAGGCTCTTCATACTCAATCCCCTCCTCCGTCCTACTGCGACGTACGACAGTCTTTTTCTGGCCATTTGTCCACCTCCCCCATTCAGAGTTATCACAAGCTGCCATGTAAGACCTAAGCTGTTCAACCCCGTCTTTACTGGCTGAGGGTGGTACTGAGTCTTTTTTGCACTCGATAATGATCCAAATATTTTCCTGATTGTGTTGATCCCCTTCACGGAAAATAGCCAGATCTACGCGAACCGTCTTACTACCTTGCTTGATAGGATACTCAACTTCAATCTGTTCTGGCAAATAGCCCAATTCCAGCACTAATCGACGCTCGATGTTCTGGCGAACATATTCTTCGGGCGTATCATTACGGGTTTTCTGGTCTATGAAGTCACAGACCTTGCCATCTGGAAGTGTTGCCAAAAGCTTGGACATTGCCCTTACACCGTAACCTCAAGAAAATTTATCCTCTTTAATGTTTTACCAGTAAATGATCTGGTATGATAAAGAGCTTATTTTAGCTTTACAAGCTGCAAGAGCTGATAATGGGTCAACGAGGCTGTTGAGCATAGGTCAAGCCAACCCGATCTAAAGTCATGAGCGTGCTTGTCAGATAGCGTCAGCCGCATATAGCGGATTTCATAATCATGCGGGACAGTAGCAGCAATGGCTGAACCAGCTTTTAATGTCTACTTCAGAGATGTTCTGAAAGGCTGTTTCAAGAGCTTCGACTAATGC
>JBEITR010000045.1:0-24691 GCA_040374765.1 Leptolyngbya sp. | reverse complement strand
TTATGAAAACCTTGACCGCATTTTGACTCTAACTATTGGAAAGATTCTCAATAGCCCTGTCTGAAAAGCCTATGCTTCCGTTAGGCGATCTAGGCTCGAAACACTATCTCTGGTACAAGAGTTCTAAAATGAGAATTGCTGCCAGCCTAATTGTCAAGGTGGGAGATCTCCAGATCACTGGACTGATCTCCGAGGTGACCAGGTATGCCTAGCACCGTTCCATGGGGAGCCAGTGGGGTAGCAAGGGTGAAGGACTATAAAGACTGGAGATAGGCAAGGAGATCGGCCATGGCCTGGGGATCGGGCTGAAACTGGGGCATGGGAGGAGTTTTACCGCTAGTGACCTGTTCAATTAAACTTAAGCTGGTGCGTCGATCAACAATATGAACCAGGCTTGGACCCACTTCCCCCGCCCCGCTGATGCCATGGCAAACAGCACAATTGAGCTGAAATAGGGCGGAGCCCCGAGAGGCATCGCCGGAAAGAGCCAACACTGCTTTAGGGTACGGGTTAGAAGACTGACCGTAATGCTCAAAAGCAAACACAGCCGCGATCGCAATCGCCAGGACAGCCATCACTGTGAGGACCTGGCGGGGCCAAAAACCTAAGCTTGTCCGATTCTTGTCTACCGTATCTGGAATAGGAGTCAAGACACTACCATGGCTCGGTGAACTAATGTACAGATACAAACTATAAATAGCCTTACGTAGTTTAATAAAAGGTTAGAAACTTTGCCACAAGGTTTTAAAAATTTTCCAGCGCCAAACCCCTTTAAGCAGTTGCTTGCAAAGGGTTGTCCCACGTCTAGTTCGACGCCAAGCGGCCATCAACAGGTTGAACCCCGAAGAGATTGTCCTACCCCATAGGTATGGTTTAAGCCCCTCTTGGGCATTTCAACCAACCTCTAAGGCAGCCAGGTTGCCATCAGACCCTTAAAAGGGTAAGGTTCCGACTGCATCACCAGGACATTAGGGGAGCCCCCATCCCTCTTAAGGGTAAGGTTCCAAATTTCAGAGCCACCCTCCAAGGATTGATCAACAGCCTTCAAAGGATCGCCCCGATGGTCTACATTCAGCAGCAGAAATCGCCCATCCGGTGCCAGACTCATATGGGTATCGGGCTGGGGCGGTAGGCGCAGCAGCCGAGTAACATCCAGACTCTTCAGATTCACCGCCAGCAGCGAAGGCCGTTGGACGTAGGCGGCAGTGTCCAGTTCCCCGCCAGAGTGTTGGGTCCCTAATTCGCTGATCAGGAGGTAGAGCCACTGCCCGGTCGGATCAAAGTGGGCCTCTAAAATTGCACCGGTTACTCTTAGTAGTTCAGTTTTGCGACCCTGGTTAGTGACCAAAAATAGGGACTGCATAAACCGCTTCCCAGGGTCATTCTGGTTAAAGTTAACCATGGCGGCAGCGGTGCCATCCCGAGCAATGTCAAGAACCTGCCCGTATTCGGGGAGAAAATCCAGCGGTTTTGCCGGAACGCCACTGGTATCTTTGGCTAAATCGATGATTGCCGTTCCTGCCCCTTGGAGCAACACCAGAGACTGGCTATCGGGGGCAATTAGAAAATCTCCTCCTGGTTGGGTGTTGAGTCGATAGGGGGCGGCTTTGGCGCGTACCACCCAGGGACCAAAATCTGCTGGGTTGTTGCGATTAACCCGTTGTACAACGATAGTCTCGCCGTCGGGGGAAAGATCAAACTTAAGGTTTTGGTAATGGCGATTATCCAGCACCAGGTCTAGTTGTCCCGAGGCGGGCTGAGGGCGGCGAGGCTGCCAAAAGGGTTTCCCCTTAGCCATTAAGTCTTCTGGAGGTCGGGGCCGAATCCCCGTACTTACGCGGTAAAGCTGCTGATTTAAGAGGGCTGCCTCCTGATCGGTATCACTAGCAGAAAATAACACCCTGTCCCCTAGGGGATAGGGTTTAAAGGCCAGGACCCTTAGGTTCTTAGGGGTTAAGATCAGTCGCTGACGTTGGGCCGGATCGGCCAACACCAGACGATTGGCTTCATCACCCTCAACCCCAATATAGAGAAAGGCCCGCCTGCGACTGGTGAACTGAGCCTGAAAAGGTTGAAATCCAGATCGCTGCCCGGTTTTACTCAGGGTAAATCGATCCTGGGCCTCCGGCAGGTTAACCGTAAAGGCCTGACCATAGGGAATCGGTTGGGTAAGGGTGTAGGCCATGCGCCGTCCTGCCCAACTGATCTTACCTGGCAGAGGAGGCGTAATGGTCAGGTTAGCCTCCACACTGGCGGTATCCATGGGACGACTAAAGGTGATCACAAAGGCCCGGTCTTCAGCCCCAACCTCCCGATCCTGCCAGGTAAAGTTTCTGACCCGGATCGTGGCGTGATCACCGAACAGGATAAGCAAACCCAACACCAGCATGAGGCTAGCCATGACTGACCACACCAGTCGATCCAAGGGCTGAGTCTGAGGGATGCGATCGCTAGGACGCTGACGCAAAAAAGGACGAACCATGGCTAGTATTCGTAGGGAGTGCGCGGTTCAGGAATAGGGGTCAGACGGGCTGCACCGATCGCGACCTGACGTTTACCGTCCAGGGAGACGGTGGTGATCTGACCGGTAACTTCTAGCCAGCTATCGGGTTGGGGGGGGGTTGTACCAGCCGGCAGCTCCACCGCTAACCCCACCGGATAGGCATCGGCGGCACAACAGGTCAGTACAAATCGAGAAATCATAAACATATGATCGGGCCAGCCCGGCATAGGGGTTACAAAACCAGTCACCTTCACCGGTTGATTGGTGTAGGCATCGGGTTCGGGGTAGACGTTAAGGGTATGAACCCAGTCCACAATGGTGCGATCGGCGGGCTTAGTGCTGACGATAAAGCGCTGGGGGCGAGAGCGAGTTTGCCCCAACACATCCGTAATACCTCGCTGAAAGGCGGTTTGGCTGTTAAAGGGGCGAGGGCTGTAGATCAGACCAAAGACGGCTACGGCCAACAATAATCCGGTGGTTAACTGGCGGGGCAGAAGGGGATTATGCTCCTGGCTGCGGGGTCTGGGATAGATCCCCCGCCAGCTCCACCACACCTGTCTCAAACGCCCCAGCCCCAACAGCAGGAGAATCACCAAGGCCAGGTAGGCCAACCCGGCATAGTCGGGATGAATGAGCAGATAGAGCTTACCCGTCAGACTAAAGCGAATCAGAACGGCTGACCAGAGTAGCAACATCACCCCATCTAACAGGCTTTGCCAGGGCAAACCAGACCGCCTAGCCGGCGGGGTAGAGGGATTAACTACCATAGAGATTCATCCCCAGAGTCAGTAGAAAGGTCATCTGGGCGGCCAGGGCAAACAGGTAGAAGATGGCCCGACCCTTAAATACCGTTAGTAACAGACTGATATTTTTCAGATCTACCATGGGCCCAAACACCAGAAAGGCCAGCAGAGATCCACTGGTAAACATGGAGGCAAAGGAAAGGGCAAAAAAAGCATCGACGGTAGAGCAAATGGAAACCACCCAGGCCAGGGCCATCATGGCCAGAATGGAGGTGATTGGGCCTTGCCCCAAACCCAAAACCATTTCCCGAGGAACCATGACCTGGAGAAAGGCCGCGATCGCACTACCGACAATTAATACCGCCCCTAACTCCCGTATTTCCAACACCATGTTATCGAGCATCAGCCCCAGGCGAGTCCTCAGGGGCAGGGCAGCGGTGGCCGCCTCACTCCAGGCCTGAACGGATGGAGCATCCATCTGGATCAACTGCCCAGGAGATTGCAGCAAAAAAGTCCCGGACTTTAAAAGGTCTACAGCCTGAGACTCTGCACCCAGGCCTGGGGATGGACCAGAAGATCTAACCGGAGCGGGCATCAGACGAGTCAAATTTTCCTGCAAGAGGGGACGAATATCGGTCTGAACACTAAAAACCAGGGCCACTACAACGGCGATCGCCAGGGTAAACCCCACCCTCAGAAAAACAATTTCTGGCTGGTCACGAAAGGCTATCCAGGTTGCCCAAAATACAATTGGATTAACGGTTGGAGCAGCCAGCAAGAAACCGATAGCCAGAGCAGTGGGGGCTCCCTTCATCAACAAGCGCCGGGCCACAGGAATATTCCCGCACTCACACACCGGGAATAGAAAACCAATCAGCCCACCCATGAGGGCCGCCAGCACGACATTCTTAGGGATCAGGGCTAACAACCGCTGCTCATCTACAAAAAACAGGAGGAGGCTGGAAAAAATTACGCCTAATAATAAAAAAGGCATAGCTTCTACCAACAGGCTGAAGAAGAGGGTGATACCGTTATTAAGTTGAACCATCGATGTCGGCAACCCCATAGTCAATCCACCGGCCTGGGCCGCCGCCCAAAGTCGCCTTCTTGGAACAATTAATTATTTTAGCTGATTCCAAGCTGCTGCTCTGATTTGCGGGGATTATGGGACCATTGCTAGGGTTGGTAACTTAGGGTGGATCGGCATCTCACTCCGTTATAGGCCAGGGATATTATGGCTGTTAAAACCTATGGAACCATCGGCTGGCGAGAGTGGATCGCGCTGCCAGAGCTAGGGGTTGATGCCATCAAGGCAAAAATTGATACGGGTGCCCGTTCCTCTGCTCTCCATGCCTTTGATCTAGAGCGATTTGAGCTAGACGGGCAAGCCATGGTGCGATTTCAAGCCCACCCTATCCAACGGGATGACAGCCATATTGTGATAATCGAGGCAGCCCTACTGGAAGATCGTATGGTACGAAATTCTGGAGGTCAGGCAGAACTACGGCCAGTGATTGTCACCGCTGTGCAGGTGGGGACAATGGTCTGGCCCATTGAACTGACCCTAACCAACCGGGATGAAATGGGGTTTCGCATGTTACTGGGCCGCCAGGCGCTACGGCGTCGTTATCTAGTGGATCCGGGTCACTCTTACCTGCAACCATTACCCGAAGATTACGTGGTCTCTGCTCACCTCTAAGTTTTTCTATGAAAATTGTGATTTTATCCAGGGATTCCACCCTCTACTCAACCCGCCGCCTGAAGGAGGCCGGGGAGCTCCGGGGCCATGAAACCCAGGTGATTGACCATATGCGTTGCTATATGAATATCACTTCCCATAATCCCAAGGTGATGTACCAGGGACAGCCCCTGGTGGGGGTCGATGCGGTGATCCCTCGCATCGGAGCTTCCAAAACCTTCTATGGCACCGCCGTGGTACGCCAGTTTGAAATCATGGGTATATTTACCGCCAATACCTCTATGGCTATTTCCCGATCGCGGGATAAACTGCGATCGCTACAAATCATGGCCCGGCGGGGCATTGGTTTGCCGGTGACGGGCTTTGCCCATTCCACCAAGGACATTGATGGACTGGTGGATATCGTCGGGGGGGCTCCCCTGGTGATTAAGCTGCTGGAGGGTACCCAGGGCATTGGGGTAGTCCTGGCAGAAACCCAACAGGCGGCCAAATCAGTGATTGAAGCCTTCCGGGGTATGGACGCCAACATTCTGGTACAGGAATTTATCAAAGAAGCGGGTGGAATGGATATTCGCTGCTTTGTGATTGGCGATAAGGTGGTGGCAGCCATGAAACGACAGGGAGCCGCAGGAGAATTTCGATCTAACTTGCATCGGGGCGGATCGGCCACCCGCGTGCGGTTGACTCCAGAAGAGCGCAGTACCGCTATCCGGGCCGCCAAGGCCATGGGACTGCAGGTGGCTGGAGTCGATTTACTCAGGTCTAACCATGGACCCGTGGTGATGGAAGTCAATTCTTCCCCCGGGTTAGAGGGTATTGAAAAAGCTACGGACATTGATGTAGCCGGTAAGATTGTCGACTTTGTGGTTAAACACGCGACTCCCCATAGCGACGATCGCGATCGCATTAAGTATTAGGAATGTATCGCTTGAGCCAGAGCCCTCAAAAGCCGATGAATCAGTCAGGTCTAAAAGTAGGTAAGCCTTCTGACCTACCTCAAAGGCTGCCTACAGGGGGTGTTTAAAGACTGTAGCAAAAGCTTTTAATTAGCCCGTCTCCCTAAACATCCTTCCAGATCCGTTACCCGGAGCTACCCCCATGGGGGAAAATCGGTACCCAGTTCAGGTCGATCCTCTCGATCACCATCGGGATAGCCAGGGGTCCTATAGGGGGTAACTCCATCCTATTAGCCAAGCTTAATTAACTATCACACCTCTAAACCCGATCAACCCTTGGTGGCAGGTTACTGAGGTATTCCCCTAGCTATCCTAGGGCGACCCTAAGCAGGGGTCATCATTAAAACCAGAGCCCGTTTGTCGAGGGCCTGCACCTTACCGGCCTCACCAATATCCTGAACAATACGGTCCAGGAGTTCTCCGGCCCGATCCCGGTGCTGGTGCTCCCGTCCCCGTAGCCGAATGATAAACTTCACCGAATCCCCTTTCGAGAGCCACTCGGTGGAGCGCTTAATGCGGAGCTGATAGTCAGATTCACCGACATTGGGGCGCAGCTTAACTTCCTTAAGGGAGGGTTTAGAGCTTTGCTTCTGGCGTTTACTCTGCTGGTACTGAAGCTTTCCATAGTCAAGGATTTTAGCCACAGGAGCATCCTTACCGTTGGAGACAACGACCAAATCCAGGCCCTCGTCTTCCGCCAGTTTTAGAGCATCCCGAGTATCAACCAGGCCCCGATTCTGGTTCTCATGATCAATCAAAAGAACCTGGGGAGAACGAATCTGCCGGTTTACCAATTGAGTCTTAGAAATAAGTCATTCCTCCAAGAATTCGACAATACCGAAATAATTAGCTTTTCAGGCTAATCTACCTATCTGGACGTGATCACACAGTGCTGTTACTAGAATAACTCAGCTTTTATGGCCTGATGGTATCACCATGCCCGGTCTTAACAAAACGGTAGGCCCCGTACCAACCTGGTGCCATCCTAGACAAAGCCGACCTTTTAAGCGGAAGAGTTTAGTCCATAGGATCGGCTACCACAACGCGATTGCGACCGGCTCTCTTAGCTTTGAATAGGGCTTGATCGGCCCGTCTTAGCAGGGTTTCCAGACGATCGCCAGGCTTCGCGATGGCGACCCCAAAGCTGGCGGTTACCTGACCAACCGATGGGTGCGGATAGGTCTCCAGTCGTTGCCGCAGTCGTTCAGCGGTTTGATACAGCTCATGGGCCGTAGTCGAGACCAACACCACCAAAAACTCTTCCCCGCCCCAGCGAGAGGCAATGTCTGTCTTGCGCAAACCCTGGTGAAATAGCTTTCCGACCTGCACCAGGACCTGATCACCGATACCATGGCCAAAGGCGTCATTGATTGTTTTAAAGCGATCTATATCAATTAACATAACTCCAATCGATGACTGGGAATTACTGCTGAGGGCGGCCTCAAGGGCACGACTAGCAGCCCGTCGATTAGCCAAATTAGTTAAATAATCAATATCTGCATCGGTTTGAAACTGGGAAAAAGACTTTTGCAGGCTGGCTACCGCAGTAAAAATAGAAATGTAAATAGGATGGGCAACGATCATATGCAACAAATAGGGAAAGGCCTGCTGCTGAACCGGTAAGACATGCCCTAACCAGCCACAGGTAAGAGCAGATAATCCCAAGCATCCATAGACCCCGAGGGAGAACAACAGGGCATATTTTTTCCTGACAAAGAGAAATATCAACAAATAAATTAGGGGAAACCACTGCACAAAAGCAGCGAGCTTATAACTATCGGTAACGGGTAGATAGCCCCAGATAATTGCTTGCAGACAAATCAGCTGATAGGCCGTTAACACCCCTACGATGACCATCACGGAAATCTTATAGGCACTGGGGTTAAGCTGCAGGAGCAGTAGAGAGATACTGGTCAACGATAACAGGACTGGATAGGCAAGTTTATCCATGGGACTGAGGCAGCCGATCATAAACTCCCCTATCCACAGGCTGGTCAGGGCAACCAAGAAAATGCCCGATAAAATCTTCAGCCACTGTTGTCGAATTGCCTCTAAGGGCTGCGATTTACCTGACGGAGGAAAGTCAGATCTCCAATTGTCGGCCATAATTCAAATTATTTTTCGGAACCAGATGTCCTCCTAACCTCCTAACTCAAGCATGCCTCAAGACTCGCCTGACGCCTGTGATCAAGGCCTGAGTCTGAAATTTTTCAGCCATTTCTCTGAAAGTGATCTACCGTTAAGCTTTTAAAAGCTAGGGGAAAGTGGTTAACACTTTGCGCTATCTTTTAAAGTTCAGATTATCCACAACTTGCCCCGAAGGCTGTGGATAACTCTATGTTTGTTGTTGAAAAAATAGTTGTTTAGGCTGGAATAACTTGCCTTTAGGGACTTTCAGTTAATCCTAAAAAAATACCGATTCTCTGTTACCTGTGGAAAACTTTCATGAGTCTGTCACCTCAGCCACCCCTGAGAAGGGAACTCAACCGCAACTTCGGGAGAGTTCCGAGCTAAAACGATCTTCAGGGTGGCGATGGCCAGGGCGTATTGCGATCGCCCTGGGTGTGGCAGGCTTAACCGGTATCGGCTGGTTTTTCCTCCGCCAACCAGGCCCTTCCTACCTGCTGGATATATCTCCGGTTGCCAGTCGCTACCAGGCCAGCGACCAAAAAACGCCCCTGGTTAACTGGCAGATTAGCAACCCCAAACAAATTGGAGGACTGGTACTAAAAACCCTATCCACCGACGGTAGCCTGGTGGGGGAACCTAAACGCTACGATCTATCCCAATCCTTGCCCCTGGACCTGCGACCCTACTGTAGCCAAACCGCTCAGCGGTTAACCTGCGAGAAGGTTCCTACCGAAGTACGACAGGCCGGACAATATCGCTTCGAACTGACTTTATTACCCCGATCTGACCACCAGGCCCCTGATCAGAAAACCAGTAGCCTGGTAACTATTACAGATACCCCCATACCCCTGGTGTTAGGCCTGGCACCCCAGCAGGTAATCTACTCGGAACCTGGCCCTAAGATTCCTAGCCGCAGCCCCAACCAAGCTCCACCGGTAGGTCCAGCCGGTATTCAAGTCAGTTGGGTAATTCGCTATCCAGAGTCGATTCAGGACTTATTGCTGGTGGTACGGCAGCCAGGAGGACCTACCTTGGGTGGCCGACGCTTCAGTTTCCGAGAAGCTAAGAACCCAGGTCAATTAGTCATTCCCCAAGCCTTAAAGCCCTTTTGTCAGCTCCGTCCAGAACTGGTATGCCGAGGAGTACCGACGGGCATGATGGCGGTAGGTCGCTATCAATTTGAGCTAACCCCCGTCCCCATCAAAATGGAAGGTAATGGGACCCCCTCTACCCGAATTAGTGAGGTGGTAGAAATTAAACCCCGGCCTGTACGGATTGTCGCCTTTACCGTGAATGGTCGGGAAGCCCAGCCTAAATACCTGGTTCCAGTCGATCAAGGGCAACGCCTGCCAGGCTTCCGTCTGAGTTGGCGAGTGGCAGGGGGTTCTACCACCAAAGTAGAACTGCTACCCTCTCCAGGTACGGTACCGATGCAGGGTAGTTTACCCATTCCCTTTGGCCCAGCCAGTACCACCACCATTACCCTACAAGTCAGCGATGGGTTCAATCCCCCACTGATTCGAGCCGTCACCGTAGAAACCTTTGATCCAACCCCCAATGGGTCGGCTAAACCGGCTGCCAGCCAGCCTACGGCCCCCCAGCCCCAACTCCTAGCCAGCCCACCTTACCCCGTCCTAGCCTGCCGTCGCCTCGGGGCGGTACAGCGCCTAACCTACCCCACGACTTACAGAACCGCTCACCTGCCGACCTAAACCTACGCTTCTAAAGTAACCACTCCAGACCCAAGCCCCAGCGACTGTCGTAGCCCAGGCGGGAACTTTGAAATTGCCAATCTGTTGCCAGGCGTAGTTGGGAGGTGACGGCATAGCCCAGAGCCACACTGGTCACCCCTACCTCACCCTCCTGACCGGGGGAAACCCATTGTTGGGCTAACGCCAAATCGGCCCCGCCGCCACGGGATGGCACCAGCATCAGACGCAGCCCTACAGCCATACCACCGGTACTGTAGTCAGGGGTAGCCAGGTCTCGATAGCCCAGGGTAGGAGCCAGATTAACGTAGCCCCCCAAGGGAAAAAGATAATATCTGGCTTCCAAACCGTAGGAGCGGCGCTGGCCATTGCCATTACTACCATAGTCGGCACTAAGGGCTAAGCCTGTCCCCGGCAACAGAAAAATATCCTCTAACCCCACCTGAAAGCCGCCTGTTTCCCCCTTAGCGGGGAATCCACTATAGGTACCCCGCAGGCGGGAGCGAAAGGCCGGTTGGTAGTTAATTTCCTGCCCGACATCGGGAACGGACTGAAGCCATCGTTGCAGTACCGGACTCTGGTTAAGGATGGCCGGATCTAATTCCAGGGAATGATTGGGTAGCTGGCTCAGCCAACCAGTAGACTCAACCCAGGGCAGTTCCCCTGTACCTGGGTCAGCCTGCAACGGCTGCAGGCTAACTGCAGCCGTGACTAGGCCAAAGCAGGCGATCGCTGCGGGCAAATGGATAGGTAAGGGAACTCTACCGTACCTGGCCACGGGTAGGAATCATATCAATGGGCTTAAGCAGATACAGTTGTATGATTTGCCAGCAAATCGTAGCAATGGGAGGAACTTGAGCTAACAACTTCAGTGCCCGAGGTTGATTAGAGGCCGAAATTTTAGTCAATTTCATATTAGCGGCCGCTGCCACATCTAACCGCTTAAAGAAACTAGGATGGTCCACATTTAGAATAATGGGAAAGACCCGTCCAGCCGTTTCATTGGTCTTCTCAATCACCTCGATATCGTAATCGCGAGCATTGAGCCCCAGGGAGGCATAGAACCCATTGCGCTGAAGATCGTTCAGGTACATGGTGGCGAACACTGACAGCAGGAAAAATCGACACCACAATCTGGCCTTCCAGTCGTTGAGAATCCCGGGCTGGGCCTTCATCAGAGCGGAGAAGAAATCTCCATGGCGGTTTTCGTCCTGACACCAATTTTCAAAGAATCGAAAAATGGGGTAAACCTCATTCTCTGGGTGAGATTCCAGATGGCGAAAGATGGTGATATAACGCCAGTAGCCAATTTTCTCCGAAAGATAGGTGGCGTAAAAAATAAACTTAGGCTTAAAGAAGGTGTACTGCTTACTCTTGGTCAAAAAGCCCAAGTCCAACTGCAGGTTAAAATCCCCCATGGCCTTGTTGAGGAAACCGGCGTGACGAGCCTCATCCCGGGACATAAGGGTAAAGCACTCCGCCAGTAGGGGACTCTTATCCTTGAGGCGCCGACCCAGTTCTTTATACAGCAAGAATCCTGAGAATTCTGCGGTGCAAGAGCGCTCGAGAAATTCTATAAATAACTTACGGGTTTCCCCATCGATATGGTCCCAGGATTGGTCAAAGACCTGGCTACGAACAAAGTGGTGACGGTTGTAGTCAGCCCGAAACTCCTCCAGGATGGCCTGTAATTCTTCCTCGTTAATGGAGATGTCCATGGTGGCCATCTCATCGAAGTCGGTGGTATAGAACCGGGGAGTGAGAATGGTATCTTTAGCCGGAGCCTTAACCCCAGGACGGATTTCTTCAAATTCAGGCTTTTTAAGGGTGTTTACCATGGATCGATACAAGATTCGGTGACTAAAAAGATCGGACTGATTTGTCAATCTATGGCCTGAGGGATTAACCAGAGCCAACTTTAAGGAGTAAGTGTTAGTTTATCAGGGCAATTAGTGGATCTGCCGGGGTTTTAAGTTTTGCAACAAAGAGTTTCCTGGGGGAGATTGCTGGCTTAGAAAGGGTACTGGCCAGGCGTTGATTGACAACCCTATTGAGTAGAGAATCGTAAAGGGCCTCTGGTGGAGCAGGTCCGGTCACCAGAACACCGAATCCGTGCCCCCTCTCCACCCCAAAGCGCCATTATGGTAAACTAAAAAACCCTGGCATCAATTACCCTGGAAAACCTACTCCATGACTCTATTGCAAGCCCGTAAGCAGGAGATTATCTCCGATTACCAAGTCCACGAAACCGATACCGGATCTGCCGATTTGCAGATTGCTATGCTAACCGAGCGGATCAATCGCCTCAGCTCCCATTTACAAAGCAATAAGAAGGATTATTCCTCCCGTCGGGGCCTGCTAAAAATGATTGGTCAACGCAAGCGCTTGATGGGCTATCTGCAAAAGCAAGATAGCGATCGCTATCGGGCCCTGATTCAAAAACTGGGTATTCGCGGCTAAAGGTATAGCTTTGGCCAGAGCACTGAAGATAGAGTTTATCGGCAAAAGTGAGGGTTGGGTAGGTATTCTGACCCACCTACACTTTGTTAAACATGGCTACGGCTATATTTTACTTTCTTCCTATGCCCCCTGAATCTTCCCGTCAGCGGCTACCCTTTGAACCCAACGGCAAGGGTAAGGCTGCCGCCAATCCTCCAAGCCAATCGGGCTCCTCCAAGAGCCCAGTTCCTCAGTCTAAATCTGCCCCAGGTGCCTCCCCTTCCGCCACTGGCATTCCCGAGGTAGTTAGTCAGCGCATGCTGCGCCGCATGTTGTTCTTCTCTGGCATTCCCACAGGGCTGGGGGTAATTATTTTCTTCGCCAGCTATTTTCTGATTGTCAAAGCTGGAGTAGAACTACCCTCCTATGCAGTGCTACTAACTACCCTGGGCTGCTTTGGTCTAGGGGTGGTGGGATTAACCTATGGGGTACTTTCCGCCTCCTGGGATGAGGATCGACCAGGGGCCTGGCTAGGGCTAGAGGAGTTCAAGGTCAACTTCGGGCGTATGACCAGTGCCTGGGGCTCCAAAGCCAAATCTTGAGGGATGATTTGTACCATCTAGTTCCCTTTTTTCTGCTCTCGATGCACCAGTTGGTAGGTCTGGGACGCCATGGTGTTTAAGAGGGTATTAAGGGTTATCAGGGTGTCTAGGGGCAGTGTCTCAAACGTGAACTTCTGACTACTGCGTTCACCAATAAGCTGTAAACGAGTTTGCAGCTGTTGGGCAAGGATTAGGGCCTCTCGACTCAGTTCACTGATTTGCTGCTTTTGATAGAACCTGAGGGCCGCTCCCCGCAAAATTTGCAGCGTAGCGTTTTCCCCCTGATCGTTAGGCATAACTCGCAACCGCAAAAGAACCGGTTCCTGACCATAAAGCCGTTGAGTCTCTGCTTGTCGGCTACCGTTAGCCGGCATGGTCGGCATTGCGGTTAACTGCTTCAACACATTAATCACCTCCTGCAGCCGGGTTCCCTCAAGGTCTTCCAAAATCGATCGAACCTGACCATCCTGACTACAGACCACCCTACCTCTGGGAGGCCGATGTTCGAAATAAAGGCGACCGATTCCTGCCGCTAGTACCTGATGCAGCAGTACGGCTAGCAGGGCTTTAGGCGAAAGACGATGGATCTCCGCCGGAGGATCCGTTTCAACCTCTAATTCCAGCGGCACTAAGGGCGGCACCTCAGATGTCGCTAGGGCTGATGCAGGGAGGGGTGGACTCACCGGTGTCGGCGCAGGAGATGGCGGGACCTCTGGAGGAGCCGATGGAGTCTGCCTTGATTCGGGATGATCAAGGGGAATTGTTTCAGGACTATCAACAATATAGGTAAGACGCTCGTCAGCTCCACCGTTTTCCTGGTCTAGTAAAGACGAGGATAGAATTGTATCGACTATATTGGGTTGGCCCTGCCGTAAGCGCTGTTTTGATTTGGCAGAATAACTCAGGTATTTAGACAACATCTGACGATGCCAGTCCGAGGTCACAGGCCAAACTACTACTGAGTAGCGGATGTAGGAACCCTGCCGACGGGCGTAGTCATTAGCCTGAAGATCCTTGGGGTTTACCATACCCAGGTTGAGATGACTACTCTCAATAGAGAGTGGAATAATCTGATAAAACAGGCAGGCCTCGAAGGGCAAAATACTATCAATCAAAGACAGCATTTGATCCAGATTGACCCGGCTGTCGAGCATGGAGGAATCCGCAAGGATACTATCCGGAGGCAATCTAGGGGGCTGTCTCGAATCAGCTGGCTCGGGCATGACCTGGTCAAGCAATAAAACTACTTCTATCCTAGGTCGGGCTTTCCGTAGTGCCAAGTCTAGTTATAGCCAGGTTTAGGGGGGCAGAGGCGCACCCGCAGGTCTGCTCAGTATCGCGTGACCCCAACCACTCTCTCCTCAGCGTTGTGGTCAAAGCGATACTGATTTCTGATTAGGTATAGGACCCGGCCAGGGCTGGTACTCGGGTCGACTGCACCACTACCTCGCCGGCTTCGTTCAAGTCTAGTTGGGCCGTGTCCCCATCCGCCAGACGACCCTCAAGAATTGCCTCCGCCAGAGAGTCTTCGACCAGCCGGGCAATAGCTCGCCGCATGGGTCTGGCCCCATAGCGCTGGTCGTAGCCTTCCTGGGCCAGACGATCGCGAAAAGCTTCAGAAAAACTAATGGTAATCTGACGGTGGACCAATTGTTGATTCACCTGCTTAAGCATGAGATCGGCCACCTGATTCACTTCCTCCCGGGTCAACTGCCGGAAAACAATGATCTCATCTAGTCGGTTCAGCAACTCAGGACGAAAATATTGTTTCATCTCTTCGTTAACCAGGTTGCGAATATTGTTGTACTGGGTATTCATGCCATCCCCAGTGGAGTCAAAGCCCAGGCTCTGGCCCCCTTTCTCAATCACCTGAGAACCAATATTAGAGGTCATGATGATCAAGGTATTGCGAAAACTCACCGATCGCCCCTTAGCATCGGTCAAGCGACCGTCCTCCAATACCTGCAACAAGATATTAAAAACATCGGGATGGGCTTTTTCAATCTCATCCAGCAGGAGCACGCTGTAGGGGCGGCGGCGCACCGCTTCCGTTAACTGCCCACCCTCATCGTAACCAACAAAACCAGGAGGAGCGCCAATTAGCTTGGATACGGTATGGCTTTCCATGAATTCTGACATATCTAATCGAATCATGGCATCTTCGGCGCCAAACAGGGCCATGGCCAGAGCCTTAGAAAGCTCCGTTTTACCCACTCCCGTAGGCCCCGAAAACACCAGACTGGCGATGGGACGGTGAGCACTGGCCAGCCCCGACCGGGCTCGACGAATGGCCCGGGCAATGGCAACCACGGCTTCGTGCTGACCAATTACCCGCTCGTGCAACACCTCCTCTAGGTGCAGGAGGCGAGCCGCTTCGGTTTCGGTCATACGATTCACCGGAATTCCGGTCCAGGCGGCAACAATGTCGGCAATACTGTCTTCATCAACCCGGGGTAGGGTCCGGATCGCTGCATCCGCATCGGTGGGGCCGATCTGAACCTCTTGCCGCAGCCGATCCCGTTCCTGTACCAGAGTTTTGGCTCGATCAAAGTCCTGACGTTGAATGGCCTCATCCAGATCTTGGTTAAGTTGACGCAGCTGTTGCTTTAGTTCCTTAGCCAGATGGCGGGGCATAACCCGCAGTTTCACCTGGGAACCGGCTTCATCGATTAAATCGATGGCCTTATCGGGCAAGTGGCGATCGCTGATGTAGCGATCGGACAGTTGGGCAGCCGCCGTCAGGGCTGCATCCGTAATCACAACCTGATGAAACTGCTCGTAACGGCTACGCACTCCCTGTAAAATTTCCACGGCTTCATCCACGGAGGGAGGGTTCACTATCACGGGCTGGAAACGTCGCTCCAGAGCAGCGTCACGCTCAATGTGCTGGCGAAACTCATCAAGGGTAGTGGCCCCAATGCACTGCATCTCTCCCCGAGCCAGGGCGGGTTTCAACAGGTTAGCCGCATCCATACCCCCCTCCAGGGATCCCGCACCGATCAGCGTATGGATCTCATCAATCACAAGGATAATTTGGGGATCGCGGCTCACTTCCTGGACCAATTGGGTAAGTCGCTCCTCGAAATCACCCCGAAAGCGAGTACCGGCCACCAGAGATCCCATATCCAGGCTAATCACCCGCTTATTCAGCAAAGCATCGGGCACGTCCTGGTTAGCAATACGCTGGGCTAAACCTTCGGCAATGGCCGTTTTACCCACCCCTGGTTCCCCGACCAGAATAGGATTGTTCTTCCGGCGCCGCCCCAGAATTTGCACAACCCGTTCAATTTCCTGAGACCGTCCGACGACGGGATCAATTTTACCCAGGACCGCTAGGGCGGTTAGGTCAGTACCAAACTCGTTGAGAATTTTACTGCGTTTGCGGTTATCGTCGCGATCGCGACCGGCTTCTCGCTTACCAGCCGGTACAGCCGCCACTTCTCCAAGTTCCTGAATGACCCGAGTCCGGACCTTGGCTGGGTCGATGCCCAGATTAGTCAGCACCCGGTAGGCAACACTTTCCGTATTGTGGGTAAGACTCAGGAGCAAATGTTCGGGCTCAATGTAGGTGGCATCCATCTTGCGAGCTTCCTGAAAAGCCTGCTCGAAGACCTGCTTAACCTTAGGAGTAAAGGGAATTTCTGGGGGGACAGTGCCACTCCCCCGACCAATGATCGCCTCTACCTCTGTCCGGGCATCGTTTAAAGTGACACCAAATTCATCTAAAATTTTAGCGGAGATGGTGGAACTCTCCTTAATCAACCCCAACAGAAGCTGCTCGGTCCCCACAAAGTTATGGCGCAGTCGGCGAGCTTCCTCCTGGGCCTTCATAATCACAGCAATAGCGTTATTGGTAAAATGTTCAAACATGGCGTTTATTAAGTGCTGCTAAGGGTAACCGCAACCAGGGGAAATTTTATGAAGGTAAAATTAGACGCTTAGTGGACGTTTAGAACCCGTTCTCAGTGACTTCCAGGCCCGGGGTTATGAATGGCATCGCTGCTTAGTAATACTTTACGTAGTTGGTAGAACTCCTGCAGGTGGGGACAACCGTAGACTAAGGGTAGGGTTACCCCAGAACAACCCTCGAGGTAGATAGGCAGACAGAACGTAGCCCTAAAACGGCATTAAAAATCATTCTTGAGAATAAAAATTTACATTCCTTAATAAGCAATTGTACCGTGTCGGAGGGCCTTTGAAAACTCCGGCAAAGGTCTTATTGAATACCGCTTTAGCCAAAACCCCGAAGCTATAGTCTAGATCCCGACTACCTGACTAATCCTCCTCTCTGGGATCAAGCTCGCCACTTAAGTTGCTGAGTTTTGACGGGTGTATTAAATTCGCGATTTTCTGTTTGGCAACGTTGATATTCTTTTTTAAGCTGGTAATACCAGCGGGCCAGGGTATCGGAATCTTTGATTAACCGTAGAACCGATTCGTATTTAAGTCCCTGCTGTTGTTTCATCACCACATCCCGATCCTGTCCTAGAAAAGATCGAATTAACCAGGGCAAAATGGGTTTAAGCAGGTTACCCCAGGGTAGATCCCAGTAAAGTTCGAAGGTGACATCGGTTTCATTGTCCGTCAGGGGGGTAACCGTTGTCAGGTTCACCACCCGATGCTTAGCGGTCGTAGTTTCCTCCGTACGCACCCCTGGCAGATAAAAAATAATCTCATTATCGGGAACTCCCCCTATTAACCAGTAGCCCCGTCCCATATTCGCCATGTGATGGCGACGCATGGTAAAGCCATAGGGGGAGGGATCAAACCATTTGACCTCCTCGTTAAGGGTGCCACCGCGCCACCACCAGGATCGGTGGACAAAGGGGGAATGGGCCGGATCCATCAACCCCACAACGGCATGGTCAATGTAGCAGGGAAAGCGCATCCTATAGGTAAGCTGGGGCTGGGCCTGATCATCAAAGCCAGGCACCCTAGGCACATCAAATCGAGGCGGTTGAACCGGATGACTGTCTGGATCGGCCATGTAGATCCAGATATTACCCTGAACCTCCTTCAGGTCGTAGCGACGCAGGTCGAAACGACTTAAATCCATAGCCTGCTCCGGCAGCAGAGAGGGAATCTCAATACATTTACCCTTTGCATCAAAGCGCCAACCATGGTAACAGCACTGTACCGCCTCACCGTCATACCAACCGCAACTGAGGGGAACGGCCCGGTGGGGACAAATATCTCGAACGGCAAAGGCCTCCCCCTGGTTAGTCCGGCCAAAGAGAATGGGTTCATTCAGTAATGTTCTGGCTACCATCTCCCCCGGCTTCAGGCTATGGCTGGGCATAGCGTGGTACCAGATATTGCGTAGCAGGTAGATATCGTTAACGGCGACCACAGAATTTAGTCAAATTCGATAGGCTTAGCATTCAATACTTTAACAGAGGGCGTCCTCTTCCTATGCTTAACTATGAATAGGAAACAGTTCGGATGAATGAAGCGTTCTGCAGGTACCCGGTGTTAGACGAACAGGCCAAGAAAACCCTTCTGCGTAAAATCCCCCATGGCCTCTACATCTGTGGTGTCAAGCAAGCGGACGACCTGAATGGATTTACCGCTAGTTGGGTCATGCAGGCTTCCTTTACCCCGCCCCTGGTGGTTAACTGTGTTAAGAACGACTCCACCTCCCATGCCATGATCAAAGCCAGCGGCGTGTTTGCCCTGAGCTTTTTAGAGGCTGGTCAGAAGGATCTGGCCCAACGTTTCTTTAAGCCCCTGCGGCGAGTGGGTAATAAATTTGAAGATATTGACTTCTATGGTGCTCCAGAAACCGGTTGTCCGGTGATTCAGGACAGCCTGGGTTACATTGAGTGCCGGGTAACCGGATCGGTAGAACAGGGGGATCACACCGTATTTGTCGGCGAAGTGATTGGGGCTGCTCTACACCGCCAGGGAGATCCCCTGCTGCTCGAAAGTACGGGTTGGAACTACGGCGGCTAGACTAGCTCGGATCAAGCCTAAATCGACGTTTCCAGGCACCGCCATGGCCGTTTTGATTGCCTTTAACCTGATTGTTGCCCTGGCAGCCCTGGGGCTGGCCCGATCCCTATGGCGACTGGGCCGGATTCTATCCCGCTTTAATCAGCAGATCGGCCGTTGGCAGCCCAACCACGATGATTTAGATTTCCTAGAAATCGCTGGGTTGATTCGCCAGGGCCAGACCAGGGTGGCTAACCTGAGGCAGGGGTATGGTCAACTCCAGGCGGGCTTAGACCGGTGGCGGCAGGTGGTTCTGCTACTATCCCTAATGGTTAAAATTAGCGGTTGGACCAGGTCCTATGCCGCAGGTCGGCAGCCATGGGGTCAATTCAAGGGTGAAAGGCGATAGGATTGCATAGATAGAAAGAGCTCAACTATAGGCAGATTTGGGTAAGGGTGATGGGGGAGAAGCAATCGAGTGGATTTATGGGAGGCGTGGTGGTAGGTGCCGCCCTAGGAGCCCTAACGGGGTTACTGCTGGCTCCCCGGTCAGGTCGGGAAACCCGGCGAATTCTGAGGAAATCAGCTGACGCGCTACCAGAAATGGCGGAGGATCTGGCAACGACGGTGCAACTGCATGCCGATCTACTATCGGAAACTGCTCTGGCTAACTGGGACCATACCCTGGAAAGGCTACGGGCCGCGATCGCGGCAGGACAGGCAGCAACCCGGCAGGAGTACACCCACCTGACCAAGATCAACCCCTCCCCGCTGCCCCACAATTCTCAACAGAACTAGGCCTGAAGGGGACCCATCTTGACCGATCCGTTGTTCTGGCTGGCCTTATCGCTGCTGCTCTTAGCCGTTAGCTTAACAACGGTTTTATTAGTGGCGGTGCCCACCCTACGGGAATTGGGTCGGGCTGCCCGCAGTGCCGAAAAACTCTTGGATACCCTCGATCGCCACCTGCCCTCCACCCTGGAGGCAATTCGCCTGACGGGCCTGGAAATCGGCGAACTGACCGATGATATGAATGCGGGGGTCCGCAGCGCTGGTCAGGTGGTCAAGCAGGTGGAGGAGGGCATTACGGTAGCCCGGCAGCAGGCCCAAACCTTACATACAGGCACCAGAAGTGTTTGGGTAGGGCTACGGACAGCCTGGCAAACCTGGATCCATCAACCCGAGCAAACTCCCCATCGCCCTATCCTGCGACCCAAAAAGCTCGGCCATCGGCGATCGACCTTACCGGATCAACCCCAAATCACCCAGGTTAGTCCCCCAGACCAAGAAGACTGGCGCCCTCACCCCAAGCCAACCGCGTCATCGATCAAACCACCCCAGGAATATCAAGAGGAATCCTCCCCCCTGGCTGACCCCTGGCTATAGGATGAGAACCTCAGAGCTGGGGTTCCTAGTCAGTTATACACCTCGTAACTGACCAGGAAGTCCAGCGTAGGAGATACAAAAACCAGACCAGAATCAGCCTCCTTACCCAGGACTGCAACTGTAGTTTTTTGATTAAGTAGATGTAAATAAGTGTAAACAAAGATATAGTCTAAATTAAGGTATTTGGGCTGTGGTTCTCAGCCCGGCTGTCCAGTTCTCATTTATTACTTAAGCCTGCTTTCTATGACGCTTTCTTCCTGGCAAGTCGGTGTGAAATCTATTCTTAAAATTTTAGTAATTGGCTTGGCGCTATGCTGTCTTGGTCTACCGACGGCTCCAGCCCATGCTTACGATAATCCAGAGTTATTGCCCGACGGCGAAACCGTCATTATTGACCTGGCTAAGTCCTTAACTCCGCGCCAGGAAGAAGATCTTAATACCGAACTCAGCCAATTTGAAACGGAAACAGGCTGGAAATTGCGGGTATTGACCCAATACGACCGGACCCCAGGGCGGGCCGTCAAAGATTTTTGGGGACTCGATGATCGTAGCGTCATGCTGGTGGCCGATCCCCGGGGTGGCAATTTACTCAACTTCAGTGTGGGGGATGCGGTTTACGACCTGCTACCACGTACCTTTTGGATTGAGCTGCAAACTCGCTATGGTAATCAGTTCTTTGTGCGGGAAAACGGCGAGGATCGATCAATTTTGAGTGCCCTAGAGTCAATTCAAGGCTGTCTACGCCAGGGGGGGTGTAACGTTGTGCCTGGCCTACCTCAAGAGCAGTGGATTTTAACCTTGATTACCTCCATCGTGGGCGGTCTGGTTTGCGGGTTTGCGGCCCATCCCCGCAAACCCGGCCAAGGTCTGGCCTGGCAGTGGGTATTAATTTTTTCGCCTCTGTGGGGCATTTTATTTCTGGCTTTCGGAATTGGACCAGTAGTCACTCGTACCAGTGAGTGGTTACCCATTACCCGCAACATTGCTGGTTTCCTAATGGGTGCCCTGGTGGCCTACCTAACCCCATCCTTTAACCGATCCTCCTCGGCACCAGAAGCCTGAGTCCCTGGTCGTCAGGTAAACCCCCCCTGGCTACGCAGCACCTTCTGCAGCCCAGATCGTGGATCTCTTCACCGTTGCTAGAGCCATAGCTACGGGTCAGGTAGTGAAAGCGAGCCGGACTATGGAGTTCCCGAGGGTTCTAGCCAAAGCAATAGGCCACCGGTTGATTTCTTCCAGGGATGTAACGGAAATTCTGCCAAAACAATTGATGGGCAAGAGTTATATCTCTTTATGGTATACTGTTGCTATGCTGGCAGAGCTAGTCTCTGCCTGTAAAATCGATGGGGTTAAGTTTGACCCTGGCGGCCCTTTTCCCGAGGCTCAGCCGCTCCCCAATTACCTGTTCTTCGAGATCCCTCACCTCAATCCTATTTTTTAGAGTAAACCCATGAGTACTGCCGCCTATATTGAAAGTGAAACAGAGTTTGACCAATTAATCGCCAGTGAGTCCCTGGTGGTAGTAGATTTTACTGCCACCTGGTGTGGTCCTTGTAAGGTGGTAGGTCCCCTGATGGATAAGTTGGCGGCAGAGTACGGCAATCGTATCCAGGTTTTTAAGCTAGATTTAGACGCCCATAAGGCAGTGGCCCAGCGTTTGAATATTCGGAGTATTCCAGCGGTGATGCTATTTAAGCAGGGCAAAATTTTGGAAACATTGGTGGGGGTAAAACCCTACGATGCCTTTACTGAGGCGGTTAATAACTGTCTTCTGTCTAAAACCCCATCTGACACCCCAAAGGATGCTACTACCTGACAAGGAATCGCGATGGCGCTGCCAATGGCTCTGATGTGGGTAACGCCTCTAGATTTTCTCAAGCTATAGGCTGAGGCTCAGGCCCAGCGTCTGAAGCTAAAGGGTTGCAGCTACAAAATGGCATATCCAATTGGGATATGCCATTTTCAATATGTTAGAGTAGCCATAACGCAACGGGATGTAGCGCAGCTTGGTAGCGCGCCTGCTTTGGGAGCAGGATGTCGCAGGTTCAAATCCTGTCATCCCGATTAGGTCACCTCAGGCACTGATCAGAAGCGATCGCCATGGGGGGACAATTCCGGTCCTTTCAGCTAGCCAGTATGGGCGGCTAGAGGTCCCCAGTTAGGGGTTGCTAGCCCTTGAAAACCAATTTCTGTAAAAGAACAGCACCGACGGACCGGCAGCGGCCAGACAAGGCTACTGAAGCTTTGCTCGGCGTCCTAGGGTATGGCTCCCGCAGTGACTTCTTGGTTTTTACTGGGCTTTTTCTGATTTCCTAAGGTCACAGCTGGCAAAGAAAGGTGATCCAGCATCCAGATGGTGACAGGGGTTACCCCCAGCAGCCTTCAAGAACTAGGATTTCAGGGATCTCAATATGATTACCTGCCACCTCAACTTTTCAGGATTCCTAGCCTATTATTTCTAAATATTCGTTAATTTTATAAACCGATTAGACCATAGACATGATATTTTTCGTCATCATACAACAACACCATACAAAACTCTCGAAAAGGAGCGGTTTATGACGACCGATCTCTACGTATTTGGCGACAGCCTATCTGATATAGGAAATGCTTTTAGGGCAACAGGATACCTGATTCCTCCAGCCAATTTAGGTTATCAAGAAGGACGATTCTCCAATGGCAGAGTTGCGGTGGAGCAGTTAGCCAGTGGTCTGGGGGACAACTATAGACTAGAACAATCCAATAACTTCGCCTTCGGTGGGGCAACGACAGGGCAGGGTAATTCCTTCGAAGACGATTTGAAAACCGATCTACCAGGCTTACTCGATCAGATCGAAGCTTTCCGTGGCCGAGTCAGTACAGGCGCCGATGTCAACGGTCTATATATTGTTTGGGCAGGTCCCAATGACTTCATCGATACCCTGGGTGGCTCACCCCTACCCTCCCCCACCGGTGACAGAGTCTTTGGTGACCCGGCGGTGCTAGTGCGTCAGGGGGCAGCTAATATCAGAAACTCTATTACTACACTGCAGGGCTTGGGTGCAAGAAATCTGGTTATCCCCAATATGCCCAATCTGGGCCTATTACCCGGTACAAGAGCCTTCTCTAGGGAGGCGACCGCCATCAGTCGAGCCTTTAACGCCGCAGTTGACCTGGAGCTGAGTAATCTTACCTTGGGCGTGACCCGGGTGGATATCTATGCTGCTGGAGAAGCCGTTGCCGCTAATCCTGGCCAATTTGGGTTTACGAACGTTACAGACCCGCTCCTGCCACTGCAGTTCATGCCCAACTCCCCCAATCCAAACGAGTTCTTTTTCTGGGACCCGTTACATCCCACCACCAGGGGGCATAGCCTTTTCGCCAGCGTGATGGAGCAAACCCTGCAGGGCACAGTTCCCCAGCCGGTCTTCAATGCTATTACGGGAACTAATGGTAATGATCTGCGCGTCGGTACCTCTGCCAATGACGATATCAGAGGTCTGGGGGGCAACGATATTCTTGCTGGAGGATCGGGAAATGATCGAATCCAGGGTGGCCCGGGCAAGGACCTAGTATTTGGGCAACTGGGAGACGATATTCTCAGCGGTGGCGACGATGATGACCTACTGGATGGGGGAGTGGGAGACGATATTGTCTTTGGCGGTGATGGCAACGATCGTATCCTAGGACAGGCAGGCAATGACATCCTAGTTGGAGAGACCGGCAACGATCTGATTATCGGCGGCCGGGGGAATGACTATCTCCTGGGAGCTGAAGGGAACGACAGACTCTGGGGTGATGTCGGAGTAGATATTCTTAACGGAGGCAGTGGTGATGACCTACTGGATGGCGGCGCGGGGAACGATTGCCTAAATGGTGGGTCGGGGAACGATCGCATCATCACCGGACCAGGCAAGGATGTGGTTGTCTTCCAACCGGGTAGCGGCAACGACCTGGTTTTTGATTTTCAGCAGGCAGCCGACAAGATTGACCTGAAGAGCTTCTTCAAAGATATTCCCAACTGTGGGTTTAGCGATTTTCAGCGTCGTGTAACCTTCTATGGCTCAACGATTGACTTTGGTAATGGAGATACCCTGAGCCTAAATCAAATCACCGCGTCAGCCCTGACCTCATCAGATTTGATCTTTGCCTAGGGGAAATTGGGCCCAAGGGGGCAGAGGTCAGCAACCTATTCCAGTTGATTATCCGTTAGGAGGTGGGGAGGGAATTACGGCCAAGACCCCACGGAGAGGCGATCGGGTTTCATAGACAGCTTACAAGCACTGTTCAAAATCGTCTCCCTGCCACGTACCAGAAAACTGAAGTAAATCTGCCCCGGTTGAGCCCGTCAGGATCGGCCCATTACTCCCAGTCGTAGGTCGAGAAAATTGAGCCAATACTTCAGTTGAGTCACCTGCTTTGGCTCGCTTGAATTTTAGAAAATCTAGAAAGTCAGCGGCCAGCAATAATAGGTTAACCTGAATTCGGGTTAAGCCGATGGGGGAAGAGCGAAGTCAAGATTGAGCGAGGGCTTCTTGGGCTGATGGCAGTAGGCAATCAAGCCACAGAGAACATTGACCATGAAGTTGGCGGGGCTACGATGCCTGGAATGCT
>JBEITR010000065.1:0-15597 GCA_040374765.1 Leptolyngbya sp. | reverse complement strand
GGTGGGATGCTGGGATAGTGAGGTGGTGGAGTCAACATCCTCCTGGCTCCTGACTCCTAACTCCTGGCTTCTGGCTCCTGACTCCTGACTCCTCTCTACCACCAACATGCCGGGGGAGCAGGCAGGAAGCGGATCGAAGGGCTCGGGTTCGGGGGGATGGGGACGTTCGCCGGTGGCGAGGCGGATATCAAAGCGACCGAGGGCAACGCCCAGGGCGTATTCGAGCAGGCCGTAGACGAGGGAGGGGAGATCGGCGGATTCGGTGGTGTCGTCTTCGTCTTCCTCTTCAACGTCGTCCAGGGGGCTGTCTTCTGTTGCGGCTGTGCTCAGAGGATTGTTTGCGCCGACTTCTTCAGGACTAATACCGTAGAGGTCAAAGGCCAGAGCGTCGATTTCGGCTTGGATTTTGGCTAGCTCTTGCTCGGTGTTGGCGACGGTGGTGGCCCAGGCTTGAGCACGTTGGCTGAGGGTGGCACCCTGGACTTGCAACAGAGCGGGGAGGATGAAGGCGTGGGAGGTTTGGGTGATGGTGTCGAGGTTGCGTTTGAGTGACCAGGCGCGACGTGAAAAATCACAAAATATTTGAACTTCTTCATCTGAGAGTTTAGGAAAAGGTGTATTTCCCACATATCCAATCTCGTAGGTCATTGTTTGGCTACTGTCAGAGCCGCCCCTTGAGAATTGAGACTGAAGAAGATAATTAAAGGGTTTTGAATTAAGGATTGAAAGTATTGATAATACCTCTTTATCCTCTAAATATTTACTAAACATTGATGGCGCATTAATGCCGAAAATACAATCTCTTCTCAGACTTCTAAAACTGCCACTTCCCATTGGACGTCGTGACCAAGTAATACCTTTTCGGAAATAAAGATTTTCATTTCTAATGTAAGCTCGGTCAAAGTTTTTGATCTCATGTCCGCTTCCTTTCCACGCAACAACGAGTGGAGATTCACCATAAAAAGGAGAATAACCGCCACCTTTAATAAATAGACTCCAGTCAGGAATCTCTGGAGGAATCTCCCAACAAGAGCGTAGAAAGCGAAAGTCATCGGAAGTTTGCAGTCCTACGCTGAGTATCCTATCGCTCTGCTCAAATCGGGGAAGAATGGCGAAAAGAGCCAAAGATTTGGTTCCTAACCAATATGCAAAAGGTGCTCCGGGCACCTGCTCAAACGATTCAGGATTCACCGCAAACGCTTCTGGCGTAGGGTTCTGGGGCAGGGCTGCAATAGCCCCTTGTAGAGCGGTGCCTTTGTCTTCGGCATCAAGCAGGCGAAAAAAGATTGTCATGGGGCATCCGGTGGTGAAAACAGGATAGGCAAATCTCGATAGCCACTTACAACCCGAACGATTTCAATTCCATCATCAATCGGTTTGTAAAAGATGATGTAGCCATCCAGAGCAAGTCCTCTGAGGGAAGGTGCAAGTTCCGCATAACTTCGCCCCAAGTTAGGAAACTGCACCAAGTTACGACATTTTTTGTTGAACTCCGTAATAAAGCGTTCTCCGGCATCAATATCCCGTGCTGCGAAGTAATCAATAATTTCGTCAAGATCTCGGCTGGCAGTTGGTGAAATGATATAGCGGTTCATGAAGCTGACTCACGCGCATTCCGCAGTTTTTCGCGCAACCGCTCTATCACAATTTCACTATCAATCCCTTCGCCGCGTTCCAACTCATTCAAACCAACCTGAACTTTTTGCCGAGTTTCCTCTAGCCACTGGGCATAATGACGCTCTCGTTCTTCCAACAACTGCAATGCAGCATCTAAGGCTTCAGAAGCACTGCTATAACGACCTGAGTTAACCAGGTGTTCGATCAGTTGTTCTTGTGTGGTCGTGAGTGCGATCGTCATAATGTCAGTGGAGATAAAAGTGGTCTGTGATCCGTGCTTCGATTTTAACCGCCTGCTGCTTACCGCTTACTGTCTACTATTCCGTTGATCACTGCCCCTTGCCCACCTACTTCTTCACCAAACAATAGGCCGCCGTCTCCACCATAGCCGCATCCAGCACACCGTAACCCAAATCTGCAAACACCATTGGCTGAGCCTCCTTTAGCAAAATCTCCTCCCGCCATTTTTGGAACGACGACAGAAAGAACCCCGTCCGCGAAGTGATCGCCCCCAGGTTGCCCCCCACCTCCAAAAGCTGTAGGCCCCGTTCTACAAAGGCGGCATAGACATCATTTTTGGTGCGCGGGTAGGCCGCTGTCAGCATCGACTTGGTTTGTAGGCTGCCGGCCCCGAAGGGCGGATTCATTAGCATGACACTGTAGCGCTTACGGCACAGATCAATAAAGGCAAAGCCGCGCACGGCATCTTCGGCAAATAATCGTCGCTGAAACCGTCCCGCCCCTTCGGCGGTAGCGGCATAGCGCTCCAGGGCGGCGTAGATTTCGTCTTCGATCTCGAGCCAAAAGCGATCGTCTGTAATATCTTCCACTGCCAACAGGAGACTTTGCTGCCGAGGGCGATCAACGTCTAAATCAATTAATTGGAGTTGCTCAACGGCAGGGCGGTTGAGCCATTGCCGCTTAGCCAATTGAATGTCGTCACTAATTTCTTGCTCGATTTGTAACAGCGATCCGGCTTCCCCCGCCAAGGTCATTGCGGCAAATACCTGTCTTACCAATTGCCCCACCAGCTGCTGCTCGGCTGTGGCTGAGAGGTGAGTCTCAATGAACTCGCTCAGTAGCGCCTCTTCGCCGGGCATTGGCTCGGCACAGACAATGTTAGAACGCCTAATCTGAGGACGGTCTTTGGGCTTGAGTCCCTGGGCTTGCCAGCTTTTTTGCGATCGCAGCCACAGTGACAACCCCGCAATCTGTGCCGCACGGGGATCAATATCTACGCCGTAAATATTATGTTCGATAATCAGGCGAGGAATTTGTCGTTGGAACTCAACAAAGGCTTCTTCCCGGCTTACCGCTGGTAGCTCCTCAAAATTCCACGCGGCGGTTTCACGGATCAATACTTCCCCGGCTTCTGGAGTAAAGACTCCTGCTTGAAGAGCCTTCTGGTAGTCAAAGTCCCTGAGTTTGGCCCTAAACCGATAGGGCACGCGAAATTGGGTCGATGAGTCGATTAGGTAAGGTTTGTCGGCCACAACACCGTCACCGCTGTCAGGTTCAGCAGCAATGACAATTTCAGCATCCTCAAATGCTACTGGTTGGTTTGAGTAATTAGAGTGAGGCCGTTTTGCCCCATCCGGGCGTACTGTTTCAACGCGGATAGACGCAGCGGGCCGATAGCCAAAATCCTCAGCCGGAATCAGTTGCTTTTGCCAGGCTTCACGGTAAATGACTTCGTACAGGTCAAAGCTATAGAGCCCGAAATGCATCGACCCACAGGCTGGATCGAGCATCCGAATTTCACGGGGGTCTTTGGGCAGGCGAAAAGGAATATAAACCGGCTGCTTGAGCAGTTCTTTCTGGGGCAGGTCAACATCAGCATTTTGTAGCCGCTCTTTTAGGGCCTTATACAGAGCTAGAATTTCCGACCAGGCATCTTCGTCATCTTCAGGGCTATAGCCATAATGCCGCCAGCGACGCTGCTCGAAAAATAGACAAATCCAGAGTTCAAGGGAGTTTCCTTCCCATTTGCCCGTGCTTTGATATTTTTCAATACGGGCATTAGCCAATTCTCCAGAGTCTCCCAATCCCAACGTTTCTGAGAGGTCATAACCATTGATGCTGAGGGCCAATACTTGGAGATTATCCCAGTCGGGGTCATCAGGTAGGGCAGAAAAGTTTCCGGCTAAGGCTTTGGTAATCCCTGGATGAACATTTCTAAAAGACTGGCTATGCTCCGGTGAAAGAAAAATCTCTACTGGTCGTCGCACCAAATACTGGCAGCTCTGCTTCAGGGCCGTTTGCCCCTGGGTCATTTCGTACCAGAGGCGACCCAGGGTGTTATCTACTAAAAACTCCACCACGTAGCGGGGAGTAAAGAACTGGTTACGAACTGCCAGTTCTCGGCTGTTGCGAGGGGCCGCCGAAGCATCTCGCATCTGCTTGCGCTCTTCCTTAGAGTTGAAGTACTGATAAATCCAGCCGATGGTTTCATCCTCGGCCCACAGATCAGCCAGCTCTGGATCATTCAGCAGCTTTAGCAAGTCCAGCAGGGTAGACTCGCGGGGAAACAGCCGCCCCATGGGTGAGAAGCGATCAAACAACACCGCCAGATCCAGCGCCAGTTCATCAAACACACTAAACAGGTAGCAGCGGTAGGCCTCGCCCGTTTCCCCTAGCCCCGTACCCGCCAGCCGGGCATAGAGCTGAAACCCCTTGGAGCTGTACCCCGCCGCCACCGATTCGATCAGCAGCCCGCGGGCCTCGGCCATGCGCAGCGCCGCCAGCCGGTTTAGCACCGTAAACGCCTGCTCTCGCACAATCCGCTCCAGCAGGTCTTTGACCGCGGCATCTGGGCTGCTGGCCTGGTAGTGGGCCAGGGTAACCCGCAAAATCCGAGCCGTCTCCCGACGCCCATCGTCCAGATGGGCCAGGTTCTCTAGGGCCGTCACCTCCCCAGCTATGGGATCTAAACCATAGTCATTTTGTAGTTGGCGGGTAAACTCCTCGGTTAGCAGCGATCGCCCATCGCTGACAAACCTTTGAAGTCGGTTACGAGTCGTTTGGTCAAACGCCATCGCTGCCTTCCCCCTGATTCTGAATCTCAATCGAAACCTCGATCTCGCTATACCCCGGTATGGCAGCCTTCAACTCCTGCAACTGCTGTAGTAAAGTCTCTAATTGCTGTAATGATGTGACTCTGGCCGGGACTTTGAGCGATCGCGTGAAGGGCTTTGGTTTGTCTTTACTGGATGGCTTCCCTTTTTCAAGCTCTTCTTCATAACGCTTGCGTCGGCGCTCATCAGCCATTTTGCGAATGCTTTGCTTCTGCTGACTGATGGTGTTATTTAAATCAAAGTCTCTGGCCAATAATTGTTTGAGACCCTGCAAATCTTCCGGTGGCTGAATCAATAGCTCAGCCAATCGATCCAGTACATTACTGTGCTCGGCCTCCGTCAGTTCCTGCCAATCTAATAAACCTTGTAAGTCTTTAGTTCCTTCTGTAACCCGTTGTTTTTGTTGAGCACATAATTGCCGCACCGAATCCCGTACGTGCGTCTGAATCTCCGTCAGCAGCGTATTCAAATCGGCCCCATGATTATAGAAATCATCCTTGTCCAACCGCTGGCTCAGCCGCTCCAAATCTTCTGTTAACCCTCGCCGTAAATCTCCTGGAATGCCTGTATCTGGCAACCGCGATACTTCCCGCTGGTGCTCTTGCAGCTGCCGGATGGTACTTTCCAGGCCATTGTCTAGGGCTTTAGCCACTTCCCTGGCCCACTTCAGATTTTCGTACAGGGCCGAGTCTTCTCCCCCCAGCCGCTCGGGGGCATCAGAGGCATCGGAGAGCAGCACCTCTGCCAGTTCGTCGGTGAGCGATCGCAGGCGCTCAGCCCCGGCCACCCCTAGGGCGGCCAGCTTAGCGCCGAGGGGGCTAAAGTCTCGCTGATACTTAGGAAACTGCCTCAGGGCCGCCTTAGAAATCTCCTGCTCCAGGGGAATGACGGACTCGCCCAGCAGCTCGGTCAACCGCTCACAGGCTCGCCCCAGCACCTCCATCGGTGGTTTGTAATCGCGCAGGCCCACCCCAACTTTGCCAAAGCTCTTGTTGGTTTTGAGGGCATCAATGGCCTGCTGACCCACGGCCTTGACTTCTCGGCCTGAAATTCTCAGGGTAATTTCTCCGGCTACCAGCATGGCCGCCACAATGTAGCGTAGGGTATCGGGGGACCAGCCAAAGGGCGGATCACCAAAATGGTCGATTAGGCGCTTGCCTTCGACGGTGCCGTTGCGATCGATATAGTCGCGAATGCTAACGATGGCCTTTTGGCTGGTTTGAATCTGGGGTTGCCCACTCACCACCTGTACCAGATCTAGCGGGTCCAGCACTGAGGTAATAGCCGACAGATTAGGTTGCTTCAGAAACTTTTCGGCCTGGCTGGTTTCCACCCGAGTGGGCGCTTCACCATAGCGGTCAAAGACCTGCTCCGCCACTTCGCTCAACTGCCTGCGGGCCGACTCCAATAGATCTTGACCCAGGGTAGAAACCCCGGTCAGTTTTCCTCGAAACACAAAGGAGCCGCCATAGAGGGACTGCTGAAGCTTCTGCTGGAGGGTGATTTTGAGGCGATTAGCTCGATCTTGCTGGTTCTTGCAGTAGTCCCGCACCTCTTGGTCAGGGTCATTGCGATACAGATCATCAATCCGCTGACAGCGGTAGATTTCTTCCGCCAGGTCTTGGGCTTCCGGATCGGTGCGTCCCAGGGCGTAGATCGTGGTCTGAACCTGGCGCTGGCGCGACTCTTCTACCGTAGCCGAGCGCACTGCCTCGTACTCAGTGGCTTCTACAAACTGCACCAGGGTTTGCACCGGATGCTGGTCGCCCGCCAACCCCTGGACACTGCTGCCAGAGAGCACCTTTAACCCCGTAATCACTTGTAAGCTGCCTAGCAGAGTAGCCCGAGGGAGGGGATCAAAGCTTTCCCGGAGGGCTCCATTGAGAATGCTGCGAACATCGACAGAGCGGAGAACAATCTGGGACCGTTCTAGGTCGATTTTTCCCAGATTTTCACTCAAGAAGCTGAGTTCGCCCTCCTTCTCGCTGAGGGGTACCTGAGGCTCTTGCAGCATTTCTTCAACAGCCTGGCGCACCGAATCCAATCGAGATGGTCCATCCACCGAGGGATGTATCAAACTGGCAACATTCTCCACCGTGATGGGCAGATTGCCGAGAATTTGCAGCACCGCGATAGACTTGGCCACCTCCTGGTGCAGGGGCTGATCGCTGTAGAAGGTACAGCTGGTTTCAGCAGCATAGTGAATGGAGGGGAAGGCACGCCGAATGTCTTTTTCTAGGGAGTCGTAGAGGGTGACCGTGGTGGCCAGCCAGCCAATGGTGCGATCGGCGACCGGCGGTTGACCGTTGTGCTCCTCAACCAAAATATCTTGAATAACTTTGATCGCAGAGCGCAGACCCACGCCCCCGGTAGACTTGGCCAATGCCCCCAGTAGCCTCAGCAAGATATCAAAATGGGCAGGCAGAAAGGGATAGAGGTTGATGAAGGTGGTGCGATCGAAGTCGGCGCTATAGAACTTGACGTTTTTTAGCTTAGTGTTGTGGCGCAGCGCCTGGCCATGGGTATCAAAGAGCTGCCCCAGGGTATTTTCGCCGCTGGGTGACTTGCCCAATAGGCGACGATAGCAAATCTCTTTAATGTCGCTGGCTTCTAGGTCAATCTGGATGGGGAAACGGTCTTTGAGCTTGTAGAGTTTGTCTGAATTTAGAGAGGCCCGTGGATCATCCTCAGTCAGGGTTTGCTGAGCTGTCGCTAGCATCCAGACCTTACCGTCTCCCTGGCCCTTAATATTCTTGGCCAGGCCGTCCAGGTTCAAAATCAGGTTATTATCCCGCGTGCCAATGTACTGCCCCACTTCATCAATGATGAATAGAATATGCTGCTTGCCGCTCTTACGCCGAATCAGATCAATCATCTCGCTAACGCGGTCTTTCTCGAACTGAAAGAAGCCGTCTGTGCTGGAGCTAAAGGCATTGGGCGTGGGGAACAGGACCGGATACATCTCGTGGGCCAGTTGGGGAATTAAAGCATCCACCGCCAGGGGGTCATTTCGGAGGTCGTCCCAGGTGATTCCCGGTATTTGGGTTTTAACGGTTGCCTCAAACTCCTCCATGCGTCCATCCTGTTCAATTTTGCGCTCTAGGGCAGCCACCTTCAGATTGCGCGAGTAGCCTGCCCATTCCAGCACCTTGTAGTAGAGCACCGTTGAAACATCTTCCATGGTGGCTCCCGTCAGCATCTCACTGGCTAGATCTAGCATCACTACCGCTGCTGGAAACCGCTGGGCTACGGTACCCAACAGGGCTTTGACCTGGGGAGTATGGAAACGATCCTGCAAATATCTTAGAAACGGCACCTGGTCGAGCTGGACGCGATCGTCAAAGGCAAAGCCCAGGTACTTGGTCAGCGAACTTTTGCCGGAGCCATAGAAACCCGAAACCCAGACCCCGGTTTCATTTTCGCCGCCTAGTTCCATTGCCACCTGCATTCGCTCCAGCAGCTTGCGAAACTGATCCTCAATGCTATCGGTAACGACATACTCAGAAATCTCAGCCTTTAGCCGTGTTTCCTGCTTAGCCGCGAAGGTGATCACTTTTTCAATAGGTCGATCTAGCCCTCGATCGGGATCAAAGAGAGTTCGAATAATCATTGACCTAATACCTTAATTTATAAAAACTACGAGCTATCCACCTACATGTACTGACCGATAATTTCCGTCATCGGGGTAAAATCCCAAAAACTTCAAGTTTGTTTTACCTGTCCGGATGCCTGGGTAAAGAAACACCGTGGGCACACTAAACTGGCCCTGGAGCTGGCTCTCGATTACCCCAATGCGTAGGTAGGGGTGGAGGGCTTCTAAGTCGGTGACTAACACGATGGCATCTTTGCACCCTTCTAAAGACTGTAACAGAGACTCCAGCCTGCTCTGGATAGCCTTCCCATTTTGTAAAGCGTTGGTCAGAGAGTCGTTAGTTCGCTCCCAATTCTGAGGCTCCATACCATCAGCCATTAACCACAGAGCCCGGCGGGGGTCATGCTGCAAAATCTCCTGAATAGCCTGGGCGATCGAGAAACAGTGCACCTCGTTCCAACCCTCATTTCTGAGGCGAGCTACCCAGGCCGGAGTTCGGCGCTTTACCTCTAAAATCAAGCTGGGTTGGAAGACTAAGTAGTAGATTGGCTCAAAGCTGGCATTGCTCAGCTCCCGACCTCGCCGCATGCGGTTGACCAGTTCCTTAAAGTCGGCGTCTAGCTTAGCTTTCTGCAAGGACATGGCAAACTGCCTCCAAATCGCGGTACTTCCAACTGATACGCAGGACATCACCACCAGACTGAACCATAAACCAGCCGTCTAGAGAAAGTCGCTTCAGTTCAGTGAGTACGTCACTATTATCCAGGCCATACAAACTCCAGTCGCTATGGCGTAGCAGGGTAGTGTCACCAAAGCCACTAAAATGAAGGTCGTGAGCCAAATAGACCGATACTTTGCTGGTGAGATGCACGGGCTGGTATCGGCGCTTAGGACGAACTCCGTCTTCAAGTAGTCCATAATCAGCACAGCACCCCGTTAGATGGCCTGCGATGCGTCTAACAGTAGAGTCGGCCCATCGCTTGGTTGTTTTTCCATCATCTATGGCACGTTGGACGAAGCTTTGAGCGACCTCATTACCTAGCTCCTGGTCTCCAGCCTCGTAACGTGGCCAGTAGACCAGGCGAATGAAATCCGCCAGGATCGGGGTGGCACGACAGGTAAACAGCAAGAAAAATTGCAGTAGCTCCTCGTTGCTTAATACTGTGAGTAATTCCTTCAGGTACCGGGCTGGGGCCGCATCGTCAGTCAGATAACGTGGCGCAAAGCACTCCACCACTACATTCCGAAGTCGTCGAGCGGTCATGCCTGGAAATTGACCAGATTCCAGGGCTTCTCTATGGAGCATGGGTACTGTCATACCCGGTTCCCAAAGCTGTAGCAGCAACTTCGTTTCAGAAACCAGACCTAGCCCTGCCTGTAACTTAGCGGTATAGGGAGCAGATAATGGCACGGCTAATGGATGAAATAAGGATAACTGCGGATGCCCTGCTGAAAGGCGCTGAGATAATGACGAGCCAGGACCTTTGTACCAGCGGGACAATACAGCTCAAAATACTGTCCCAGCGATTGGGGCCCTGATTCAATGGGAGTAGAGCTCTCAGCCAGGGTTCCAAGGGTAGCCATGGCCTGATCTTGGCTGACTAGTGGCCCGAACCAGGTTTCGGGGGCCGCTAAAATCCTTTGCTGTAAGGCCTGTTCCACTTCCTCAGGTAGGCGAAAGAGGTGATAGACTTCACCTATAGCTACATGTTCATCATGGAGCCGTCGAGCCGCTTCGTGAATGCCTTTGTATTGGGACAGGCGCACTGTACGGGGCACAATAGGCTCTAAAAAGAGCTTGCTGGTAGCATCGAAGAATGCGGTAGGCCACCAATTTTTCTGGGATTTTTCGCCCAGATACCCTACCAGAAGACGCAGTTGACCATAAAGGTCCAAGGTCAAGTCGGACATGAATATGAGTATCGCTGTTTGACTGGTATAACTAGGGCAAAGCTGTAACCCTATGTATATTATTCTGGCTAGAAACCGAGTTTCTGTAAGGATGGCTTAATTCTTTACTCCGCGATCAACTGTAGGATTTTCCTAGCAGTTGATATCTGGAGAGTGATGAGGTTTTTGTGTAAACCTGGCACGGCCTCAGTTTTTAGAAAATATCAGGTTCGGTGTGGCCCCCTCTGGTCACAGAACCCCACTATAACTGCTGGAAACCCAGGGAAAGAACCCCCTAGGCCCCCGGGTAGGTCCACCGGGCCATCTGCCCCCGGCCATCAATGTGGGTAAAGCCCAACCGCCCCCCCTGGGCCAACCCACCCTGGGTACCCCACCAGCTATCTAAGGCCCCATAGACCTGGGGAGGAGTCATACCGGTCACCGTAAAATCCACCCCATCGCCATAGAGATCGCGAGAATTACTGGCCCCCCTCACCGCCAGATTAACTGCATAGGGCCTCAGCCAGGAGGTAATGGTAATGCGCCGATTACCCAACTTACGCCGCACCTGCTGCATCACCTGGGCCATCTTAATAATCTGCTCCACCTGACCCCGATTATCGGGCTGCCGAAACGTCTTACCATCCCAGTGCAAGGCCTCCGCCCAGGTAAAAGACAGGGCCTGGGGATCAATCGGGTCCGACATGGTAAACATCGTCGAAAACCCCGGCAACTTAAAATTCACACTCTGCTGCCCCCCCTCCTTAATTCGTCCCGGCCTATCCGCCGGTTGATTACTGACGCTATAGCCACTGGGGTCCTCACAGTGGGGGCCATAGACATACCAGGTATTGCGCCCACTCGGATGGAGCTCGGTCAGATTAATCCGAGCCCGGTCTAAGGTAAAGCGAAGATGATCCCCCTCCGCCTTATAGGCCAGAATCGGCAATACCTTGCCCTTGTCCACCGGCAACAAGGTCTGCGGCGGCAATAACCGGGCCTGCTCAGGGGAGGGCTTGAGGATGGTGGCTTGGGTGACGAGGAGGTGCATGGGGGGAGTGGGGGGTAGGGGGAGTGATGGGGTGATGGAAGGGGAGAAGTGGTCAGTAGTCAGGGGTCAGTAATTAGGAGTTTGAGAGGCAGGATTTTCGCTATAGGTGAGAGTGATCAGGATTTTGTCTCAATGCTGGTTTGGGCAAAGGGAAATCCATGGTTTTGGCCCACTCCTGCCCCCTACCCTTTGACTCCCCTATATTTTCCTTACTCAGGCATTATTATAGAACGTGTGTACTATAGTGAAGCCCTATGGAAGCTTTGCGGTATGAATAACACCCCCCAAGTGGATGTTTCGCCGGTTAACTCAGTACCGCCAGTGCCACTACCTCGGATTGATGGAATTGGTCTGGGGGAGATGGGCTTTATGGCGATCGCGGCGGTGTGGCTTTTACAGACCGTACTCAAACAACACACCTCCCAGGTTTCAGAATCCTGGCAGATGCTAGAGAACCTGGTGGCCGCTCAGCAGGAAACCAACAAACAACTGGTGGAAACCAACCGAGAGCTGATCCTCCGGTTGGGCCGCATCCACGAACGCCTAGAGCGACTGGAACGACTAATCCACGACGTCCCCCGGCTGCGCCTGCCTATCGGAGAGGAGGACAGGGGGGAGCCAGGGTGACGGGGTGGCCAAAGATATCACACCGAGAGTGATCAGAATTTTGTGTAAATCCTAGTTTTGGCAACGAGAAATCAATGGTTTTAGCCTGATGTAGCACGGTTTTCTGAACAGTCCCCTCCCCCCGTCTCCTTTTCCCCAAGTCTCCCAGTCCTTCTACCCCCTTACTCCATCACTCCCCCTCCCCAATGCCTCGTGCCGCCAAGAAACCCACCCCAGAACAACTGGCCAAGATTGAAAAGCTGGCTGGGTTGGGCTGCACTCTAAACCAGATCGCGATCGCCATTGACATCAGCCCCCGCACCCTGGACCGATGGAAAGCCACCCCCGAGGTGGAACGGGCCTACGGCCTGGGCCGCCTGGCCGCCTCCCAGGCCGTCGCCCAAAAGCTCTACGACCTGTGCATGGAGGGCAACACCACCGCCATTATCTTCTGGCTGAAGAGCCAGGCCGGATGGACCGATAAACCGGTGGAGGAACCCATCAACCCCGCCCAGGTGGTGATTTACTTGCCGGATAACGGGAGAGGGTAAGGGGTGACGGGGTGATGGGGTGATGGGGTGATGGGGTGATGGGGTGAGCAAAGATATCACACCTTCCTAATCCATTAGTCCTCCTCTTCCATCACTCCCCCACTTTCCCCCACTCCCCTCTACCGATCCTGGCCTGGCTCCAACCCTGACCCCACCAGTAGCCCTGTGGACCCATGAACGGAATCCCCCTAGTCTTTGTACTGCTAATGATGATTGCTCTATTGATTGGCTCTACCTGGGTCAACTCTATTGCGTATTCCAGTTCCCGCAATAGCTTTCCTAGCCGTCGTCAGGGGGGCCACTGCCAGGGCACTATTCCCCCCCGGGGGCCATGAGCCTGACCATTCGGCCCCAGCCGGGGCCCCAGGAGGCCTTTCTGAGTAACCCCGCCGATATCGTCATCTACGGCGGTGGGGCGGGGGGTGGCAAGACCTTCTCCCTGCTGCTGGACCCGATCCGCCACCTGCATAACCCCCGCTTCAGCGCCCTGATTGTGCGCAGCTCCTACCCCCAGATCAAAATGCCCGGCGGCCTAATCGACGCCTCCATGCAGATCTACCCCTACCTGGGGGGCCGCTTCAAAATCGCCGCCCTCACCTGGGAATTTCCCTCCGGGGCCAAAATCGTCTTTCGCCACCTGCGCTTTGACAAAGACGCCCATAACTTTCAAGGCTCCGAAATCCCCGCCATCCTCTTCGACGAAGCCACCCAAATTAGTGAATACTGCTGGAACTACCTGGCCTCCCGCAACCGCTCCACCTGCGGCGTCCGCCCCTACATCCGGGCCAGTTGTAACCCCGACCCCGACCACCACCTGAAAGCCCTAATTGCCTGGTGGCTAGGAGAAGACGGCTTCCCCATCCCCAGCCGTTCTGGGGTGCTGCGCCACTTTGAACGCATCGACGGCCAGATCACCTGGTTTGACCAGCCCACCGACCACTCCCGCTCCCTCACCTTCATCCCCAGCCGAGTCAGCGATAACCCCGCCTTGCTCAGGGTCAACAAGGAATACCTGGCCGCCCTGCGCTCCCTGCCCCTGGTGGAACGGGAACGACTACTAGAAGGCAACTGGGCCATTAAACCCGTAGCCGGTAAAGTCTTTCGCGCCGACTGGTTTAAACTCCTACCCCCCGGCCCCCTCCCCCAGCTCACCCGCACCCTACGCAGTTGGGACTTCGCCAGCACCCGCGATCGCCAGGGCACCGATCCCGACGCCACCGCCAGCGTCAAACTCGGGCTAATGCAAAACGGCGGCGTCCTCATCCTCGATGTCACCGTCGACCACCTCACCCCCGCCGGCGTCACCACCCGACTGCAGGCGATCGCCGCCGCCGACGGCCCCGGCGTCGCCATCCGCTGGCAACGGGACCCCGGCCAGGCCGGAGAATACCAAACCCAACACCTACGCAGCCTACTGACCGGCTACGACGCCAAGGGCCTCACCACCCGCCTGAGCAAGCTAGAACGGGCCGGCCCCCTGAGCCGCGCCGCCGAATTTGGCGAAGTCTATCTACTACAGGCCCCCTGGACCCATAGCTTGATCAACGAACTGGTCAGCTTCCCCGATGGAGCCCACGATGATCAGGTAGACGCCGCCGCTGAGGGCTACCTGGAATTGACCGGTGTAGGAGTACCCCGATTTGGTACCGCCGCCTTTAGGTAGGGATTGGGAAGCTTTCCTTAGGGAAAGAGCAAACCAACCTTCCGTAGAGCTATTACCCTGGACATCACAGAATCTTAAGTGTCAGACCAGTACTATCTCGGGATACTTATACTGAAACCATCTACCTCAGACCCCTATAAGGCTGTTTAGGTAGATAGGTTACTAGCTATAGAGGTACTAGACGGAAAATGTTTTTACCTTCATTACTGGGTGTTCCACTCTTACTAGGTATTGCACTTCTCAGCAGTCTTGTTTGCTTTCTGTGGCTATTTCCCGTCTTTATAGTACAAATATGTATCGACAAAATCATTGTTCAACAAGACTCTAGTGCGCTTATTACCATTGGTATTCTCGCGATAGTAACTTTTTTGCTTGCTAGTGGATTAGATTTAGTTCTCGGAAGTCTCACTGTGCAACTGGCCCCTGATACAATACCTCAAATTTTTATGCAACTTGCCATTGAATTTCCAAGGGTTTTGTTGTCGTCAGCCATCATATTTTTCTACAACAGAACATTTGCGATTTTGGCTTATATGATTGTGATTTTAGGGAGTGGTATTTTCTGCTTTTTTGAATTTATGAAGAGGAGACAACGGACTTCCTTGGAAAAGCAGGTTCAGTCTTCTAGACAGGGTATTATTCCGATATCTTCTCGTATACTCGTTAGTTTTACAGCACTGACTGTATTTCTCTACGGCACAGTTTTGATTGTGCGAAGTGAAATAACATTTGGTCAATTACCGGTATTTATTTGTATAAGCGTACAGTTAACTATTTCAGTATCAAATATTATTAATTCTCTTATTCAACCTAGGCCTATCTAGAAGATTATTTAAAAGTCAAACTTATTAACAGTTTATGGGAGATTTTTTTGTCTTATCTTTCTGCGCTAATTGTCATCAAGATCGTAGTTACTACATTGTCTGTTGCCATACCTTTCATGTTATTTCCACCGGCCTGGCTTAGGCAGAAAGCCGGGATTAGTGCTGACAGTCCCTTATTGTTGCGTCTTTATGGTGTAGCAATAACTGCACTGCTTGTAGGGTATGGCTTTGGCATCCCACTTGCCAATAGTGGTCAGTTTCCACAGGGTGTAGTGTATATGGGCTTAGTTTCCAATATAGGAGCTGCCTTCCTACTGTTACGATCCTCAAAAACCAGGATTACTTTCATTCTTGGTATATTTTTTACCCTGATCGCTACTGGACTGATAATCGCTTTAACTCGGCCTGATTTTGCTCTTTCTAAATTTTAATAACTCGATATCAGTCAATGAAAAGGAGTGACCATCTGAGCTTCCTTAAATAGGCCTATGTTCCGGATCTGACTAATTTAGTCAGTATTCCGGAACATAATCCATCCAGGTGATAGATATCAGAACCTAAGCCTTTACCTATCTTGCTAAGGCAGGTTGCCTATAGCGGTTCTTGAGCTAACGAGGTACGATCGAAGTAGATGAGACGCAAAGGATCCTACACTACTGCGTCTTCCTCAGGAGGGCCTGATGAAAGCCTACTCACTTGATTTCCGAGAAAAGATTATCCATATTTACT
>JBEITR010000062.1:0-17923 GCA_040374765.1 Leptolyngbya sp. | reverse complement strand
GCTGATGGAAGCTCACCAAGATTGTCATGATCTCGCTCAAGCTCAGTGATCGCTGGCGCTGACGGTGCTGAACGCCTTTACCTAGCAGCAAGGAGTGCCATTTCGGCTCGAACTGCTGGCAAAAATCATCAATAGGGCAAAACAGCTCTTCTAGACTGTTCATAGGGGGGCCTGCTGAATCGTTTAGATAATTTCAGCTTACAGAGCCCCTCCTTTCCTTATCCCGAACTGAGGTTAACTAAATTTGGATGGATAATCAAAAATTTTTAATTTAATTTAATTCAAGATTGCTGCTTTCTTTAATAGAAGGCTAATTAAACTCCTGTATTCGGCGTGGAAGGCTATGTTTTGTGAGGGTAATCTGTCGCATCCCTGTTTTAGAAAGATTCCCTATCCCCTGCCTGAGGCGGCACTCCCACGCCGGTCAATTCCATGTAACCCTGGGCGACTACCCATCCTGGGCTCCGTCGCGGAAGCTGGTTCGTTGATAACGCTCTTTGTCCAGGGGACCTGCAGTGAGTAAACTTCGCCAAAATCGGCAGCGTCGCTGAGGCCCTCGGCTCGTTCCATAGCCCTAGCGGGGCGGAGGCGAGCTATCTCGCCAGGTTTGCATGGGTGTCTTGCCGTAGCAATAGCGTCCTGAGTGGGGTCGCTCCTGAAAGCCTGGGCGGAGAAAGGGACAACCCATATTCAACCCCTACCCCCGGCCTAGGGCGATACCCCACTGGATAAAATCTCCAGCATGGCTGACATCTTCATCCGAATTTCCTCCGTTTCCTGGGCTGGATCGGACTCGGCCATCACCCCAGCTCCAGCCTGGACAAATAACCTGGAGCCGTACTTATAGAGGCCACGAATGGTTAGGGCAAAGCGGCAGTCCTGGCCTGAAATCCATCCCACTATGCCCCCAAATAATCCTCTAGGGAAGGGCTCGATCTGCCGCAATAACTCTATGGCTTGAGCCTTAGGAACACCACTGACCATGGTGCTGGGGAATAGGGACAGGGTGGCATCCAGACAATGGTGATCAGACCTGAGATGGCCGCTCAACAACGAACTTAAATGCATAATCTGGTTTTGTTCAACCGTATCGAGCAAACGACTAACCACCAGGCTCTCTGGATCGCAATAGGGTTGCAACTCCCGAATAATTTGTAATAGGGCCAGGGTATGTTCCGCCAGTTCCTTCCGATCCTTGAGAAGTTCCCTGGCAATCCGATGGTTTTCCTCCGAGTTATGGCCTAATACCCGTGTACCGGCCAGGGGATTGGCTGTAATCAGGCCGGTATCGATATGGATGAGTAATTCTGGAGAGGCGATCGCCGCGCCGACAGAACTAAAGTCCATCAAGATGGCGTCGGCAAACTTCTGTTTTAGACAATACTCAGAAAACAATTCCAATAGATCGGCGTCATAGTCAAAACCCAGGTATCGGGAGAGGACGACCTTTGTAATATCCTCAGATAAACACTGCTTGGCTTTAACCACTGCCTCGGTAAAGGCCTGCTCAGAAAATTCTACATCCGGCAGCACTGGATGCAGCCTCCTCCCAGGCACTGTCCTGGAGGCTTCTAAAGCAGAGGCGAGAATCTCAGGGTTATTGCCCTCATATTCAATTTTCTCCGCCTTAATGACAAGCCTATGCTCAGGAATAAAAAACTGAACCAGGGGAAACGTCCCACTGCGATCGGGTGCAAAACCCTGGGTACTATCACAGGCATCAAAACCGATATAGCCGAAGGCCTTAGTCTTAGCTACCCCAGCCCGATCCCCAAGGCCCTTGATGGCAGATATCCAGGAGGGGCTATTCACCGGTTCGCCAGCCAGACCGATAACCCTTTCCCTGGCTTGCCAGCCTATTTCTGCGTAACCCTTAGTTATGTGAAGATAGTAGGGTGGATTCAGAATCTGGCGTTCTCGTAGCCAGCGCAAGATTGTAATGGGATCGGGTGTAGTTGGATCGGGCGTTCTGGTTATTGGGTTCGGCAAGTCATGTGCACACATAGATATCAGTACCCATTCTAAGGCGAGAGGAGTTCGAGATGAACCTCACCTGGGGAGGAGGCAAAACTAACACCCCTGGCAGGGGGCTTTTGATCATGGTGGCTGGTCTTCATGGTTATAGTAGGGATGCGGTTATTTAGCTCCCGGATAAAACTCGGAGTTAAGAACTTTTCCGATCATCGTGAGGACCCTTTTCCATGCCCCTGCAGCAGCATCTTCAGATTAATGGCCAGCGTCTGAACCAGTGTATTGAGGATCTGGCTCGCTTTGGCCAGATAGCCAATGGCGGTGTTTCTCGCCTGGCCTTTAGTCAAGAAGATGTTCAAGGCCGTAACCAGGTCCAGCAATGGATGCATGGGGCTGGGCTGGAAACCCGCCTGGATACCGCTGGTAACCTGATCGGACGACTGCCAGGTAAGCTGGCGGGGCCAGCCCTGGCCACCGGTTCCCACATTGATACGGTGCCCGGAGGGGGTAAGTTTGATGGGGTCTTGGGGGTACTGGCGGGGATTGAAATAGCCCGTACCCTACGGGAACACGCCATAGTCCTCAACCATCCCTATGAGGTGATTGTTTTTACCGATGAAGAAGACACCATGATTGGCAGTCGGGCCATGGCTGGTACGGCTTCCCTCCATGCCACCGACTACTGCCGCAAAGATGGTCGGCCCATTGACGACTGTGTTAACCAGTCGGGAGGCTGCTGGAGTCAGCTTAGTCAGGCGCGGCGCAGCCGGGAGCAAATCTGCGCCTTCATTGAGCTGCATGTGGAACAGGGCGGGGTACTGGAAACGGCGGCAGGGCAGATCGGCGTAGTGCAGGGGGTGGTTGGTATGCAGCGCTATCAAATTAATATTACCGGTCGCCCCAACCATGCGGGCACCACCCCTATGGATCAACGCCAGGATGCCCTGGTGGCGGCAGCTCAGGTGGTTTTAGCGGTAAATCGCCTGGCTACCCATCCCCCCGGCCAACGGGTGGCAACGGTGGGGGCCTTGCAGGTATGGCCCAATGCCGCCAATATTGTACCCGGCCAGGTAAGGGCCAGTTTGGATGTGCGGGATTTAGATCAGGGGGTGATTGACCATCTGGTGCAGGCCTTGAAGTTGGAAATGGCTGCGATCGCCGAGGCTACCCACACCTCCATTGATATTCTGCCCCAGCTGAATGTGGCCCCCAGCCCGGCCGCCGACCATATCCAGAAGATTATTGCCGGGGTTAGCGCCGATCTGGGGTTGAGGGCCCTCGCCATGCCCAGCCGAGCTGGCCATGATGCCCTAGAAATGGGGCGTTTTACCGACATGGGCATGATCTTTGTTCCCAGTCAGGGGGGAGTGAGCCATTCCGAAGTTGAGTACACGGCTCCCGAGGCCTGCACCCAGGGTGCTAATGTTTTGCTGGAGACCTTGCTACAGTTGGATCAATACTACAGTGTTGGTTAGTTTCTGCAGCCATGATTACCCTAACCACCGACTTTGGCCTCCAGGACGTTTACGTAGGGGTGATTAAGGGGGTTATCGCCAGCCACTCCCCCACCACCCCCCTGATTGATCTAACCCACAATATTCTTCCCCAGGACTGCTATGGAGCTAGATTTCAGCTCCTCACCGCCTTTCCCTATTTTCCTCCGGGTACCATCCATCTGGTGATCGTCGATCCGGGGGTAGGCAGTCACCGTCGGGCGATCGCGGTGCAACTGGCCCGGGCCTACCTGGTGGGTCCCGATAACGGGGTGTTCAGTGGGGTTTGCGATCGCTATCCGGTCTTGCAGGCCGTAGAACTGGACCGCCCCACCTACTGGCGGACCCCGACCCCCAGTCCCACCTTCCACGGTCGGGATATTTTCGCCCCAGTGGCGGCCCACCTCGCTGCCGGTATTCCCTTCACCGCTGTGGGCACCCCGATCGCACCGGCATCCCTAAAACGGTTAGAGTTACCCCTACCCCATACCACCGATCGCGGTATGGAAGGCTGCATTCAGGCGATCGATCACTTTGGTAACGCCATCACTACCCTATCGGCAGATAGCCTGGATAGCCGACCCTGGCATATCCAACTGGGGACAAGGGTGATTCCGGGCGTAACTACCTACTCCAGTGTTCCAGAAAAAATGCCCTTAGCCCTTGCCGGTAGCCACGGTTGGCTAGAAATTGCCATCAACCAGGGTAGGGCCGAGGCTGACCTGGGGTTGGAGATTGGCCAGGCCATTCAACTGGTTTGGTCGCAGCACCAAAATCAACCCTAGAGAAACCGCTGAATTAGGTCCCCTAAATGCCCTGGCATTAAATTAATACCAACGGCTGACTTGATCAGATAGGCCCCCAAAAACAGGCTAACGCTAATCATCAGATTCACCCCCAGGAGTAAGATCACCGCCGTTAACCAGTTCAGTAGGGTGGTGAGGCGATTGACGGGTTGCTGCCGGGGAGACCGGCGGCGATCTTTACCTACAAATAAAACAATGAAAAAGCGCCCGAAAATTACATCAATATCAAAACGCAGGTCAACAATTTTAGGCGATGGCCGGGGCATAGCCAGGCTAATTACCCGGGTGACTTCCCTGAATTGATCGGAGGTGAGACTGGCTCGCACCTCGGGAGCCATGCGGTTGATATAGTCCGAGACTTCAGGCGTCTGGATGGGTGGACGATTTTGCCCAGAGAGCTTCATCATAAATAGGAGTATGGGTTAAAGAAGGGTTGAAAAATCTGAAAGTAGCTTTAATCTATAGAAACATCTACCTACTGCCGAGACTTCCCAAAAATCGATACACCCAAGGCCAACATCTGTATTCTGAGTTGACATTCCTGATCTACTATGCCAGTTTTGCCGCTGCCCTTTCCACCCCTGATGTACCCAACCCTGGCCATGTTCGGGCTGCCCCTCGACAGTATTATGTCTACCCAGGGCATCATGGTCATGCTGCTAGTTGCCTACGCTGGGGCCATGTGGATGTTCCTCAAAAGTGCCCCCAAGGTTTACACCGTGATGGTATCTGACCTGGAGGTGGCACGTCGGTTTTATGGCAATATGTTAAACCTCCCGGCGGCCGATGTGCCTCTGCATTATTACTATAATTACGATCAAACCTTTGGTAGTCCTGGTATCGATCCCCTATCCATGGCGGGGTCATCGGGCTTGACAGCCCAAGCCACCGTTAATGGCGCTGCCGGGCTGTGGTACCAGTTGCGTAAAAATACCCAACTCCATATCATTGCTGGTGCCAGCCTGGGCAATCGCAATCAGCAACGCCATGTTTGCTTTGATCACAGTTGTCTTGAATACCTGCTGATGCAGGTACAACTCAGAGGGGTAGACCACAAAATTCGCTCCGAGAAACCCTTGAACTTTCTGGTGAGGGACTACGATCAACAGGTAATTGAAATGGCTGAGGTCGAGGGGTAGTTCCCTGGGGCATCAATTTCTATGGCCAGGAATCAGGGCTGGGTTTATCGCGATCGGATTAGGGCGGATAGCCATGGGATTGGTGTCCTGGACTTTTATGCTCAGCGCTATCACCATTCCAGTTGGGCCGATTGGCAGGCTCGTCTGGAGGCGGGGCAGATCTATGTGGATGATCGGATTGCCACTGCCCACGATCGCTTACGCTCAGGCCAGGTGCTGGCCTACCATCGTCCCCCCTGGGAAGAATTACCTGTACCGCTGGATTTCCAGGTCATTTACGAAGATGGCGATCTGCTGGCGATCGCCAAGCCAGCGGGTTTGCCCGTCCTACCCGGTGGTAACTTCCTCACCCATACCCTGCTGTACCAGCTCCAGCAGCGCTATCCTGATCGGACACCGGTGCCTGTCCATCGATTAGGGCGGGGTACCTCTGGCCTCCTGGTGATGGCTCGTTCGACCCAGGCCCGAGCCGATCTGAGCCGTCAGTTCCGGCATGGCACCCTGCAAACCCCTGGTCGGTCAAGTCTTGGTAAGATTTATTGGGCCTTAATGAGCCCCGGTGATTATCCAGATCGGTTCACCATCACCACGACGATTGGTAAATACGCCCATCCAGTGCTGGGTTATATCTATGGGGCTACTCCCACAGGTAAACCCGCCCAGAGCCAGGTGCGGGTGCTGGAGCGCTGGGGGAGCGCCACCCTGGTGGGGGTGGCCATTACCACCGGCCGGCCCCATCAAATTCGTATCCATTTGGCGGCGGCAGGGTATCCCCTGCTAGGCGATCCCCTCTACGGTCCGGGGGGAATACCCGCTACCGGCCTGGCAACGGATCTAGAGTCTGATTCAACCTTTTCCCAGAACTTAGCGGTGCCTGGGGATACGGGCTACTATCTGCATGCCTACCGCCTTCATCTGCTCCATCCCCACCACCAGGAGCCGATAGAGTTCATTGCTCCCCTCCCCCAATGGGTCTATGGTGGGAAGGACGATCTTCCACCTTGTCGCCCTGGGGCGGCATCGGCCATCATGGGTCTATGACTGACTGGCGCATCCTTGATATTCCTACCGTTTTGCAGCGCTCAGGTACGACCCTTGACTGTGGGTTGAAGACCGGTGACGTGGCCCGGCGTCAACAGCACTACGGCCTTAACCAACTGATCGAGCGACCCCCGAAAAGCCTGGGGCGAATGCTGTGGGAACAACTAACCGCCACGACGGTGTTAGTCCTGATTGCGGCGGCGGCGATCGCCGCGGTTTTAGGAGACCACAAGGATACGATCGCGATTTTGGCGATCGTCATCTTCAATGCTGGTCTCGGTCTTAATCAGGAGTACCAGGCTAGTCAGGCCTTTGCCGCCCTACAGCAATTAGCGGTTCCCCTGGCCAAGGTCTGTCGGGATGGGGAATGGCGCTCGATTTCCGCTCGTCAGTTAGTGCCTGGCGACCTGATTCGCTTAGAGGCGGGGGACTTTGTCCCGGCCGATGGCCGCCTGATCGAGAGTGCTAACCTGCAGGTGCAGGAGTCGGCCTTTACGGGGGAGTTTGCCCCAGTCGATAAAGATAGTCAGCGCCTCGCCCCTAAGGATTTATCCCTGGGCGATCGCCAGAATATGGTCTACCTGGGGACGGTGGTCACCTATGGCCGGGGTCAGGTTGTGGTGACGGCCACCGGTATGACGACGGAACTGGGCCAAATTGCCCAGGCGGTACAAACCCTTGTGCCCGAGCCAACCCCCCTGCAAAAACGCCTGGATAGCCTGGGAAAACGCCTGGCGATCGCCACCCTGCTGCTGGTGCTGGTGATTTTAGGCCTGGGCCTGTTCCGGGGGGAAAACTTTTACATGATGGTTTTAACGGCGGTTAGTATTGCCGTTGCGGTGATTCCGGAGGGTTTGCCGGCGGTGGTGACCATTACCCTGGCCCTGGGAGCGCGGCGCATGCTCAACCGTCAGGCTCTGATTCGCAAACTACCCGCCGTCGAGACCCTGGGATCGGTTACCACCATCTGTGCAGATAAAACCGGTACCCTGACCGAGAACCGCATGACCGTGGTGGTTTTAGAGGTGGCTGGCCAGCAACTAGATTTACGCCACCAACCCTGGCCGGTTGAGTGCCTGACTCCAACCATTGATCTGCTCCTAACCGGCATGGTCCTTTGTAACGACGCCATGCTCTCCTGTCAGGCCGCGGGCGATGTCAGTAAGGCCTTGGGGGATCCTACGGAAGTGGCCCTGGGGGTGGCGGCGGCTCGGCTGGGGGTGCAACCACCCCAGCGATCGCAGCAGTTTCCCCGCCTCTATGAATTTCCCTTCGATCCCGATCGCAAGTCCATGACCACTGTCCATGGTATCGCCCTGGCTTTGACCCACCGAGCCGGTCCCCAACTGGCTGACCAAAGTAACAATAGCTCCCCACCCCAAACCTGGCTGGATCAAATCACCGCCTATACCTATCTGGTATTTACCAAAGGAGCCTTTACGGCAGTCATCGATCGCTGTAGTCAGCTTTGGATAAATGGCCACATAGAATCCCTGGATTCGGCCTGGCGTGAGCAGATTCGGACCCTGCACCAGAATCTAGCAGCCACCGGTGTGCGGGTGTTGATGGTGGCCTTTCGAGGCCTTGATCAATTACCCGAGCCCATGACCGCCGCTGCCATTGAAACGGACCTGGTGTTTGTCGGTATCGTTGGCATGGTGGACCCGATTCGGGTGGAGGCGAAACAGGCGGTAGAAATCTGCCAGCAAGCCGGTATTCGTCCCATTATGATTACGGGAGATCATCCCCTCACGGCCCAACATATTGCCCAGGAGCTGGGTATTGCCCACGACCAAATTCTCACGGGGCAGGATCTGACCCAACTGACCCCAGCCCAACTCGCCACCCAGGTGCAATCCGTTTCCATCTATGCCCGTGTGTCCCCCCACCAAAAGCTCAGTATTGTGGAGGCGCTGCAAAATCAGGGAGAGGTTGTGGCCATGACTGGGGATGGGGTGAATGATGCCCCCGCTCTGAAAAAAGCTGATATTGGCATTGCCATGGGCATTACCGGCGCTGATGTGGCCAAGGAGGCTGCCGATATGGTGCTACTGGACGATAATTTCGCCACCATCGTGGCGGCGGTCCAGGAAGGGCGGGTGATTTATGACAACATTCGTAAATTTATTAAATACAGCATGACTGGCAATGCCAGTGGCGTAGCCATTATGCTGATTGCCCCCCTGCTAGTTATGCCGCTGCCCCTGCTACCCATCCAAATCCTTTGGATTAACCTGCTGGCCGATGGGTTACTAGCTCTGGCCCTCAGTATTGAGCCCGCCGAAAGCAATACCATGCAACGCCCCCCCTATCGACCCAATGAAAACCTCTTTGGTCGTGGGGTGGGACGGGATATTTTCTGGATTGGGGGATTGCTGGGCCTGGCTATCTTGCTGTTGGGCTACGGCTACTGGTACCAGGGTCAGGCTAACTGGCAAACCATGGTGTTTGTCACCCTGGCATTTTCTCGGATGAGTTTGGCTTTGGCTATGCGATCGAGCCAGGATTCATGGTTTAGTTTGGCCCTATTGGGTAACCCCAGTATGTTGGCGGCCGTTCTCCTCACCTTGGGGTTGCAATTACTGGTGATTTATGTCCCCCAATTGCAGGCTTTCTTTCAAACCATGCCCCTATCCCTGTCGGATTTAGGCATTGGTCTGGGGGTCAGTACCCTGGGTTTCTGGGCTATTGAAACGGAAAAATGGATAGTTAGACAGAATCTAAAGCCCTAAGGTATGAGGGCTATAAATCCCCCCACCGGGAACCGGTGTAGCTTGGGTCGCCGATCCGGTAAGTCAAGGAAAAATGATTACGGAGGATTAAATATGTGGAGTGGGTTTGATCAGGTCCCCTAGCTTACGTTAAATTAAGTAAAGATTCATCTCATATTGTCGGCAGCTCCTGAATAGAGGCCATTGGTTTATGAAACTTTCCTGGCGAGTCATTTTACTCTGGACCCTACCACTTCTCGTGGTTGGCTTTTTTGTCTGGCAGGGGGCGTTCTCCCCTTCTCCCACCAACCTGGGACGCAATGCAGCTAACACCCGCATGACCTACGGTCGCTTCCTTGATTACCTGGAAGCCGGACGGGTTACCGCTGTTGACCTCTACGATAACGGCAAAACCGCCATCATTGAAGCGGTAGATCCTGATATTGACAACCGGGTACAGCGCTGGCGCGTCGATCTGCCGGGGAATTCTCCCGAGCTGGTCAGTCGGCTACGGGATGCTAAGATTAGCCTCGACTCCCACCCCCCCCGCAATGATGGGGCCCTGGTGGGGGCTCTGGGTAACCTGTTGTTTCCCCTTTTGTTGATTGGCGGTCTGTTCTTCCTATTTCGTCGCTCCAGCGGCGGGCCTGGCGGTCCTGGGCAGGCGATGAGTTTTGGTAAGTCCAAGGCTCGTTTTATGATGGAAGCCAAGACTGGGGTGATGTTCGATGATGTGGCAGGTATCGACGAAGCTAAGGAAGAACTACAAGAGGTAGTTACCTTCCTGAAGAAACCAGAACGCTTTACCGCCATTGGGGCTCGTATTCCTAAGGGGGTCTTACTGGTGGGACCCCCCGGAACTGGTAAAACCCTGCTGGCTAAGGCGATCGCTGGTGAAGCCGGGGTTCCCTTCTTTAGCATCTCCGGTTCTGAGTTTGTAGAAATGTTTGTTGGGGTAGGGGCTTCCCGCGTCCGCGATCTATTCAAAAAAGCTAAGGACAATGCCCCCTGTATTATCTTCATCGATGAAATCGATGCCGTGGGTCGCCAACGGGGGGCTGGCATCGGCGGTGGCAACGATGAGCGGGAGCAAACCCTCAACCAACTGCTGACCGAAATGGACGGGTTTGAAGGCAATACGGGCATTATCATCATTGCCGCTACTAACCGGGTGGACGTGTTAGATTCCGCCCTGCTGCGTCCCGGTCGTTTTGACCGTCAGGTTATGGTTGATCCTCCCGATATCAAGGGACGGTTAGAGGTTTTAGAGGTCCATGCCCGCAATAAAAAGCTGGCGGAGGACATCTCCCTGGATGCCATTGCCCGCCGTACCCCCGGCTTTACCGGTGCAGACTTGGCTAACCTGTTGAATGAGGCCGCCATTCTCACCGCCCGCCGCCGTAAGGAGGCCATTACCATGGCCGAGGTAGATGATGCGGTTGATCGCGTCATCGCCGGTATGGAAGGTACCCCCCTGGTAGATAGCAAAAGTAAGCGGCTGATTGCCTACCACGAAATTGGCCACGCCATTGTCGGTACCCTCCTTAAGGATCACGACCCGGTGCAAAAGGTTACCCTAATTCCTCGCGGCCAGGCCCAGGGTTTGACCTGGTTTACCCCCAGCGAAGAACAAATGTTAATCTCCCGGGCCCAGTTGTTAGCCCGCATTACTGGTGCCCTGGGGGGCAGGGCCGCCGAAGATGTGATTTTTGGTAACGCAGAAGTCACAACCGGAGCTGGCAATGACCTGCAACAGGTTACCGGTATGGCTCGTCAGATGGTTACCCGCTTCGGCATGTCCGACCTCGGTCCCCTCTCTCTGGAAAGTTCCCAGGGGGAAGTGTTCCTGGGCCGTGATTGGCTTTCCAGGTCGGAATATTCCGAGGAAATCGCTTCCCGCATCGATGGTCAGGTTCGTACCATTGTGGATCACTGTTACGAAAACGCTTGTCAACTGATGGAGAACAATCGGGCTTTGATTGATCGTCTAGTTGACCTACTGGTAGAACGGGAAACCATTGACGGCGACGAATTCCGTCAGATTGTTTCAGAGTATGCTGTGCTGCCGGACAAGCAACAGTTTGTCGCCCAGTTTTAGGCCGGCTAATCCAATCAGCATCTAATCAAAATGCCCTGAAGAAAAACCTTCAGGGCATTTTTTTAATAGGTATAGCTGTAGTGTCCGTAATCAGGATGATCTACTTACGGTCAGAGCCGGTAGGTTGATTCGACTGACCCGGGGTTGATGTCCTAGCCACTGTACCGCCAGGTGCCGAAACTGATGGGCTGGTCCACTCACACAGAACTCTGTTGGCCAGGCCGGACTGGTACTCCGCAGTCCCAAGGCGTCTAACTCCTGAGCCGCCGCCCTGACCATAGAAATGGCGGGATTAATGTATTGGGTGCCGGGGGGTAAGATTTTTTTGAGTACGGGAGCTAGATGGGGATAATGGGTGCAGCCATAGATCAAGGTATCAACTTCAGCCCTGAGCAAGGGTTTGAGATAGGTCTGGGCGACTGTATGGGCGTAGGGATCCTGAACTTGATTATTCTCCACGATGGAAACAAAGTCAGGGCAACCTACCTGCCAGACCTGGCAATCTGGCACCAGTTCTTGAATCGCGTCGGGGTAGGCGTTACTGTTAACGGTCGCGGCGGTGGCAATCACCCCAATCCGCTTACTCGCCAAGGCAGCCGCCTGCGCACCGGGGCGAATCAGCCCCAGGATTGGAAAGGGAAACTCCTGTTGCACGATATCCAGGGCTAGGGCTGAACTGGTATTACAGGCCATCATCACCATCTTTACCTGCTGTTCAGCCATCCAGGTTAGAATCTGGCGAACGAAGTAGAGAATTTCTTCGGCAGACCGGGATCCATAGGGTAATCGTGCGGTATCCCCAAAATAGAGTACCGACTCATTGGGTAACTGGCGGTAGATCTCACTGAGTACGGTTAGCCCGCCTACGCCACTGTCAAAAATACCAATACGACCCGGTCGCGGGGTGACTATAGACTGGGGATAGGACCCATCATTCATAAGTACTTATGCCTAATTAATACCGTTAGTGTTAATGAGTTTATCCGGTCTGGTGAAATTTCGCCAGAACTCGCCACTAACTTCCTGGCCTGTTATGTCAGGTTTAAACCCTAGTCTGATTGCCCCGGGTTCACTGTTTCGATCGCTACGGTAGGCAGACCGCCCTGATCGTCCGTATCCTGAAAAACCAGGCGGAGCAAGGGGGGAGCCAGAAAGGTGGTGAAAATAACCATGACAATAATGGCTGCATCCAGGGCTTCCGATAAAACTCCACTGGTAGCTCCGACTCCGGCGAATACCAGGCCAACCTCGCCCCGAGGAATCATGCCGATACCGATCGCCAGGCGGTTGATCCCAGGTTGGCCAAAAACTACAAAGCCTGTTATCAGCTTGCCGATAATGGCCACCACCACCAGAAAGGAAGCAATGATCAGGCCTGGACGATTATCGGGATTGAGGGGATTCAGAACACTAACATCGGTGCGAGCCCCGACAGCGATAAAAAAAATCGGTGCCAGCATATGGGCAATGGGACTGATTTGTTCCTGCAATTCCTCCTGTTTTGAGGTTTCCGCCAGAATTAATCCGGCGGCAAAGGCGCCCAAAATCGCCTCTAGTTGAATGGCGGCCGCCAGATAGGCCAGCAGGAAGGCAAAGATCAGGGAGGTAATCAGAAGCTGGCCGCGGCTACGTAAGCGATCCACCAGGGCGACAAAATAGGGACCCAAGAGCCGGCCGATGAAAATTGATCCCCCTAGAAAGGCAACGGCCCCTGCCATCAAGTAGATCACATTAGCTACCTTAACTTCTCCGGTTTTAGCTAAACTGGCCACGACCGCCAGCACGATAATGCCTAACACATCATCTAAAACCGCTGCGCCAATAATAATCTGCCCTTCTGTGGAGCTGAGTTTTTGTAGGTCTGCCAGTACCTTGGCGGTAATGCCAATGCTGGTGGCGGTTAGGGCGGCTCCTGCGAATATCGCTGGAACCGTATCTACCCCAAACAGGGCAATGAGTCCGGTAGTTCCCACCAGAAAAGGCGCTGCCACCCCCACTATTGCCACTACCGCTGCCTGGGGGCCGACCCGAATGAGTTCTTTGAGATTTGATTCCAAGCCAATCTCAAAGAGCAGAATAATCACTCCCAACTCGGCCAACACCGAGATCACCCCACTTTCTCCTTGAAAGACCTTGAGCAGGGCTTCCCCTTCCAGTCCGGCTACCCAGCCCACCAGATTGATTAGGGCCGAGGGCGGAGTGTTGTCACTTCCAGCAAAGACAATCAGATGGAGGGCCGAAACCCCCACTACCACCCCACCAATCAGTTCTCCTAGCACGGGGGGTAAGTTAATGCGAATACACACCTCGCCACCCACCTTAGCGGCCAGATAAACCACAATTAGGCTTAACAGCACACTGGTTAAAACTAGCGGTTCAATTTCGGCTTCAGACACCTGACCCAGGACCGGAAGCGATAGGTGATCGAGAAAAATCCGGGGGGCAATGGCCATCAGGCCACCGATCCAATGCACCATGCTAGCTGCTAAAACTCATCTTTCTCAATGTACATGAGTTCTCAGGAATGTCCAGAAGGGGCGATCGCTCCAATTATCGCCCTAGCTGACCCAGAACACCTACCCAGGGTGGCTTTTACCGATTTACCAGGTCCTCAGGGTTGGGGCCAAAGCTAGACAACCGGCATCAGAAGAAAATTCTATGGGATAGGGAGGGCATCTGGCGACGCACCTGGGACAGCCGGTTGGGATTAATTTCGGCGATCGCAGCCCCCTGCCCGACCCCGGCATCTGCCAGGACAATTCCCCAGGGGTCAATCACCATGGCATGGCCGTGGGACTGGCGGCGACTATTGTGAAATCCGGTTTGGGCCGGGGCAATTACGTAGCAAGTATTTTCAATCGCCCGGGCCTGCAATAAAACCTGCCAGTGGTCTTTGCCCGTAAACTCGGTAAAGGCCGCCGGGATAACCAGCACCTCTGCGCCTTGGTGGGAGAGGTGACGATACAACTCAGGAAAGCGGACGTCATAGCACACAGACAAGCCCAAAATGCCAAAGTCCTTAGAGGGAAATACATCGGGTAGAAGATGGCCAGAAATGACGATACTAGATTCCCGATAGGTATTGCCATCCGGTAGATTGACATCAAACAGGTGTACTTTCTCGTAGCGTAAAAGTTCCTGCCCATCTGGGGATACCAGCAGCGCCGTATTAAAGACCTTTCCTTCCTTGGCCGGCACCGGGTAACCACCCCCAATTAAAGTCACCTGGTAGCGTTGGGCCATGGTTTTTAGAAATCGCTCACTGGCCTGGCAAATCATATCGGCTTGAGCAATCTTGGCTTCCTCATCTCCCAGAAAGGAAAAATTTTCAGGCAAGGTTACCAACTCTGCCCCCTGCCGCACAGCCAGATCAATCAACTCTTCCGCCTGGGCCAAATTTTTATTTAAATCTGGCACACTGGTCATCTGTAATGCGGCTACCCGATACGCTCTCATAAAACCTGGCTGGAAAACTAATTGATTAGTCTTTTATTTTATGACCATAGGGGATCAGCCAGACCAGGGAATAGAGTTCTTCGTGCCACGGGCAAATCGCCTATTCTGCTTCCCTTGCAGCAAACTGTCGCCAGTTTTTTGAGTTAAAATGTTTGTGACGCAAATAATAAATATTATGTTTTTGGATGAACTTACTCCCATTGCCCAACAGTTGCTGAGTCATCCAGTAGCCTTTTTGGGAGGTTTTGCCTCGGGTGTATTGCGCCTCAATATGGCCGAAGACCCCGTCAAAGGTTGGTTAAACACCCAAGGGGTTACGGCTTCCACCGCCCCGAACTCCGCCAGTAATCGGAACGGCAGTGGGCCTAAGTCTATCTCCATTGATTGATGGGGTTTGTGATGGAGCCCTAGGCTGAGGGTAACTACTCAAAAAGTGCGGGTAGTATGAGGGTCTACTTCCGCCACTTCAGGGAGATTGCCAGCTAACCCTTGGGTGCACGGGACGGGCTGGCAATTTCTGAATGGGTTTCAGTGCTATCTGCCGCCGCTGAATTCAAATGTGATTTTGACCTCTGGAGTTTTTTAAACAGCATTCCACCGTTCTCGGTGCCACTTCAAGGCCTCTAAACGGGGCATAAATCGCTGCTCTTCAATTGGTTCAGGCCATCATCCCCTGGGGGCTGGCAGGGGATCGGCGGTGGGGCCGCCCCATACGATCGCGCCGGTGTTTCTGAGTTGGGTGACTTCGGCCTGGTGGATTTCGGTGTCGGTGGAGAGTAGCATCACTTGATGGCTAGCCTGCGTCTTGTAGGTTTGGTCAGAACACTGATTACTGGGTGGATCGGTCTCTTTTCAGACTGGGTAGGCGTTCTGACTGGCCGCCGCTGCGCTAGAGCGATCGCTTTCCACCAGGGGATGACGGCGTTCTGGGTCGAGGCGATCGCAGTGGCTCGGGTAATATCACCGTTAAGGCGGTCAATAACCCTGTTCGGCGGGCGATCGCGGGCCTGGCTCCCCATGACCTCAGCAGAACCTTAGTCGGCCATGGGAGCGTGGACCTGGCGGCGCGATGGAGTGGCCAGGTTGGGGTTATGGCTGGTTGCGCTTGGGGGGAAAACCCCAGGGGGAGGTTTGAGACATCACAGGTCGCCTTTGCCCGTCTGCCTCAGGGACTATGTTATGCCGCGTCGCCACCCTTGCTAATCAAGCCACTGCGAAACCTGTATGGTGGCGTATTTTGGGATGACGAAAGCCTAATACTATATCTTCTTATATGTTGCTTTTCAAGCGACTACTGGAAGTTTTGTACCACGCAAAATGAAAACAGCAAGGGTATAGCGGATAAAGTTTTTCTCTTCATCATTGATGTTATTTGCCTGGAGCTGAGTAGCCAGGTTTAAAAGCCAACTTTTACCCTCATCATCGTTTGCTTTTCGTCCAATATACGCTAGTTTAGTTCTTGCTCTCCTTAAGAGATCTGCGTCGCTAGGCATTTTATGCAACAGTTCTGTTGCTTGCTCATAAATATCTTGTTCGATGAGTCCATTCAAGTGAGCAGTTAAGGCAATACTGATTTTTTCGTGGAAATAATCAAGTCCAAAAGGAATTTCTTCATCTCCAATTTGAAGAGAAAATAATTTAATCCTTACAAGCGCCAAGAAGGATAATCCGATAACACTTGCTTTAGCCCACTCCTCAAGCGATGTAAAAAGTGAATTATCATCTATCAACTCATATAAAAGAATTGATAATAATCCACTCACTAGAAGAAACACGGCAAGGTATAGATACACGCGTAGCCTGCTTCTAGAAGCATGTGATACGTTAACGCTTTGACATATCTCTAGAAGGGCTGTACCTCCGGCAAGAAGGGCTGTAAGCAGGCACCACATGCTCAAACCTACCCCCTTACTCAAAAGAATCAATGATGTCATCCAAGCGCATATCCAACTCATGCCCCTTTAGACTTGCCGGGGGCGGCAGATATTCTATTGCCATTCTTCCTGCGCTACCAGAAGTAGGGGGCTCAGGAAACTGAGGAGACATCACCTTATAGAGTAGGCTTTTACCATGTAAGGGAGCTATAAGTCCTTTCTCTTCTAGCCCTTTTGCAGCATCCAACACTTCGCGATGATCTAAACGAGTACAAGCTGAAATACTGGGTACTGAAACGATATCCGATTTTTTAAATGCAGATAACCAAGCGTTAGTCGCGACTACACTTTGATTTGTGGAAACAATACGTTGTCTATCGTCTCCACTTGGAATTTGATCGGGTAATTTACGTCTAAATATCATCTTAAGATTTGCCCCTAACACTTGCTAGAAAGGCAGTCCCAGGTATACCAACGAACAATTCACCTAATTATAGGATGCCTCATTGGTTAAAGTGGTTTATCATTCTGAACTCTCATTAGAGCCCATTCTTTGCTGCCTAACCTTATCTTAAACCATAGATAAGCTTCAAGTACGTCCCCACCCAAGACCGAGCGGCATAACGTTGAAGCTGAGCCGCGAGCGGCGGCCTGCCGACGCGAGTCGGCTCGAGCGACTGGTTAGGCCTCGTCTTGCCACCGCCCGAGCTATTGAGTTGACCTGCTCGCCCCTGGTTTGCAAGATGATCTACGAGGATCACGACGTCGGCTTCTAGTTGAAACGGGTTATCAACTTCGCGACTGTACTGCCCTGCCGCTCGACCAAGTACCCATATGAACCTTGGCATTGCCGCCACGATTCCTTGGAAGTGCAGAACTCGATCAGCCGGTCCTCCGGTTCGATGGCTTCGATGAAGGCTTGGCATTGCCGCAAGAACTGTGGGTTGCCTGATGAATTAATTAGGGAACGGATCCGGTCAATGGACACGAGACGACGCGCGTCCACCTCTCCTGGTTCGAGAGGATTCTCTTCGCTGGTGTCTTCTCGATGATTCATAGGGATGCTCTCACTCGCGCGGATTGCCGAGGCCTAACAACTTATTATACTGACACTTTCCGTGTAACTGCCCTCTGCAAGGTATTTATACCGACTGTATCGATATAAATACCCCTAGGCAGGGAGTTATACCGAAAGTTTCCGCTTAGTACGCCTGAGTTGGGCAATTATGCGGAAATCTTCCGAGAAAATTTAGAATCTGACTACGTAAGGATGTACTATGAATAACATCGCTGATCTCAGTACATCAGTCCTAGCATGATTCCCTCTCCTAAGT
>JBEITR010000099.1:0-5151 GCA_040374765.1 Leptolyngbya sp. | reverse complement strand
GAAGTAAATATGGATAATCTTTTCTCGGAAATCAAGTGAGTAGGCTTTCATCAGGCCCTCCTGAGGAAGACGCAGTAGTGTAGGATCCTTTGCGTCTCATCTACTTCGATCGTACCTCGTTAGCTCAAGAACCGCTATATCAGGGCTTTCTTTGAAAAAAAAGATATTTCCCACAAAGTAGCTCAGTCTAATGGGGGAGATAATGACGTCCAAAATACCTTTCTGGAAGACTTTTCTGTAAACAGGGCAAGAGGTGACAGAGACACTACCCTTGGCGAGGAACTGGAAGCAAGGCAAGATAATCTTAGAGATGCTTACGACGGAGATATCGACGAAGATGGGGTTATGGATTTTACTCCCGACCATCAAGCTCTTCTCACCCATCAGCACAGCCAAGCTGAAATACCTCAGCAAGTCGATGTCCCGATCAACTCCCAAGATGGAACTATTTTAGAGCCCGTCATCGAAGACGTCGGAACAGTTAATTTGTCCGAAGCTGACCTTGGTCAAGTAATGGCTGAAAATGAGGAGCTTCTAGGTGAGTTAGCAGAAGGCTCTGCCGCTGCTGGCGTCACCGGGGCTTTTTCTGTGGCCTTCTACGTTGCTCTCAAGACAATTTTGTCCATGGAGGGAGCTCGTCGCCGTGGAGAAGTCGGATGGATGGATGTCGTAGAAAAGACTGTCAAGGAAGTCTCAAGGGTATTGCCGATCGCTATGGCAGCCAGTTTGATTCTTGGCATCCTAACCCTGCTTTTTGGCTCATGGATTTTAATCCCTCTCATGCCCTTTGCTGCCTACTACGGTATTAAAGCCCCGATGACTTTATTCTCTGTGTATTGGCAAGGGCTCGATGAAGCTCAAAGGGCTGAATTGAAGACCTTAGCCAAGGAACTCGGGGGCAAAATCGCTAGGGCCATACAGGAGTTAGATGCCAAGAAAGATAGTTCTGCCCCTGCGTAAAGACTACTAAACGCCAGGTCTGTGATCGGTAACCTCCATAGTTTCAGGGTATAGGCTAGATTGATCTAGCCTATACTCCATCGATAGTTTTTTTTCAGCAAGCAAAAATAAGAGGAGGTATTCTCCCAAGGAGGGTACCAGGTTAACCCAATGAACGATCGCACCCTCTGGGGTATCCACGCTGGCAAAACCGGCGATGCTGATACCCTATTCCTGAAGAAGCACTTCATCGCCGTTGGCTGGGCTAAGATGGGCGACCTGACCCCTCTTCCGCCTGACCGTGAAGCCTTTAAAACTAAAGTTGCCTCCACCTACCCTGACCTCAAACCAGGGGCGATTCCCAATAACGCTGGCCAACTCTTCCGCTTTGTCCATGAAGTTAAAGCCGACGACCTGGTCATCTATCCCTCCAAGCGCGATCGCGAAATCCACATCGGTGAGGTGACCGGCCCCTACCTCTACGATCCAACCATTGAGGCTGGCTATCCCCATCTCCATCGGGTCAAGTGGCTCAAGTCCCTCCCCCGCACCGCCTTCACCCAGGGAGCCCTCTACGAAATCGGCTCGGCCATGAGCCTATTTCAAGTCAAGTCCTATGCAGACGAATTCCTGGCCGCCCTGCAAGGCCAGGTCACCCCCCAGGCAGGCACCGAGGATGAGACTGTCTCCCTGGTGGCCGATGAAATCGAGCAGACCACCCGCGACTTCCTGCTGAAGCAGCTGGCCCGAGAGCTTAAAGGGCACCCCTTTGCCGAGTTTGTTGCCCATCTTCTCAGCACCATGGGCTATCGCACTCGGGTCAGCCCGCCAGGCCCCGATGGGGGCATTGACATCATTGCCCACAGAGATGAGCTGGGCTTTGAGCCCCCCATCATCAAGGTCCAGGTGAAAAGCGATCAGGGCAGTGTCGGCAACCCAGTGGTCGCCGCCCTCTACGGCAATGTTGGCCCTGGCGAATTTGGCCTGATCGTCACCCTGGGCTCCTTTACCAAGCAGGCCCTGGGGTTTGCCCTGGGCAAAAGCAACCTCCGCCTGATCGATGGGAATCAGCTGGTGGAGTTAGTCCTACAACACTACGAACAGTTTGACTCCCGCTATAAGAGGTTGCTTCCCCTCAAGCGGGTCTACGTGCCTGAGGTCCTGGAGAGGGGAGATGGGTAAAATGGTCACCACTGCCGATTCCTCCGCCCCACCCCAGGGCATTGCCATGAAAACCACCCACCACTCCCAAACCGCCGCCTTTCTCTGGTCCATTGCCGACCTGCTGCGGGGCGACTTTAAGCAGTCCCAGTATGGCCGCATCATTCTGCCCTTTACCCTGTTGCGGCGGCTGGAGTGTGTTCTGGAGCCAACCCGGCGGAGGGTGACCGATGCCGACCAAGAGCACCAAGATAAACCTGACCTGGTGCGAGAGAAGCTCTTGCTGCGAGAATCGGGGCAGCAGTTCTACAACGCCTCCTCCCTCTCCCTGGCTACCTTGTCAGAAGAGCAGATCGTCGATGACCTGATCAAGTACGTGCAGTCCTTTAGCACCGATGCGCGGGAGATCTTCGAGCACTTCCACTTTGAGGACTTTATCCAGCAGTTGGCCGCCAGCAACCTGCTATACCAGGTGGTAAAGCGCTTTGCCACCGTAGACCTCAGCCCCCAGACCATTTCTAACTTTGGCATGGGGATCATCTTTGAGGACCTGATTCGCAAGTTTGCTGAGAGTTCTAACGAAACAGCGGGGGAACACTTTACCCCCCGCGACATTGTCCACCTCACCACCTCCCTGGTGATTACGGGCCAAGACCATAAGCTTAAGCCCAACAGCATTGTCACCATCTACGACCCCACGGCGGGGACGGGGGGCTTTTTGTCTGAGGGGGATGAGTACATTCAGAGCCTCAGTGAGCAGGTGACGGTCTCCCTATACGGGCAGGAGCTCAACCCCGAGAGCTACGCCATCTGTAAGGCCGACATGTTGATCAAGGGGCAAACGGTCAGCCATATTAAACTGGGCAACACCCTGTCCGATGATCAATTGGCGGGCAACCACTTTGACTTTATGCTCAGCAATCCGCCCTTTGGGGTGGAGTGGAAGAAGGTGCAAAAGCAGGTCACCGATGAGCACCGGCAACAGGGTTTCGATGGGCGCTTTGGCCCTGGGTTACCCCGGGTTTCGGATGGTTCCCTGTTATTTTTACTGCACCTGGTCAGCAAAATGCGCGACCCCCGCCAGGGTGGGTCTCGGATTGGCATTATTTTGAATGGTTCACCATTGTTCACCGGGGGGGCGGGCAGTGGCGAATCAGAGATTCGTCGCTACCTGCTGGAAAACGACCTGGTGGAGGCGATCGCCGCCCTGCCCACCGATATGTTCTACAACACCGGCATTGCTACCTATGTGTGGATTTTGTCGAACCATAAGCCAGAGCATCGCCGGGGCAAGGTCCAACTGATCGACGGTAGCCAGCAATTTAGCAAAATGCGTAAGTCCCTGGGCAGCAAGCGACAATACCTGGAGGAGGCCCAAATCGCCGAGCTGGTGCGCTGCTATGGTCGCTTTGCAGCAACCCTCCCCGGCGATCGCATCCAGAGCAAAATCTTTCCTAACCAGGCCTTTGGCTATCGTCGCATTACCATCGAACGACCGCTACGGTTGGCCTTTCAGGTAACCGAGGATCGCCTTAAGGTGGCCCTGGCGGAGCCGTCGGTGCAGAAGCTAGCGGGGGCGGTACAAAGCCGCCTGATTACCGCCCTAAAAACCCTGGTGGAGGAGCCGCTCTGTCTGAGCCGACCCGCCTTTACCAAGCTGCTCAAGCAGGCCCTGGCAGTGCATGGGGTGGAGGCCTCGGTAGCCCTGCTGAAGGGGTTGCTCAATGCCCTGGGCGATCGCCATGCCGAGGCGGAGATCTGCCGCCTCAAGGATAACCCCAAGGGCGAGCCCGAACCGGATGCAACCCTGCGCGACTATGAAAACGTGCCCCTGGGGGAATCGATTCAGGCCTATTTTGAGCGGGAGGTAAAACCCCATGTGCCCGATGCCTGGATTGATCAGGGCAAACGCGACCCCCTGGATGGCGAGGTGGGGGTGGTTGGCTTTGAGATTCCCTTTAATCGGCATTTCTATGTGTTTCAGCCGCCCCGCCCCCTAGAGGAGATTGACCGTGACCTTAAGGCCTGTACCGATCGTATTAAGCAAATGATCGAGGAGTTGTCGGCATGAGGGCCAATGGGCTTAGGGATACCATAGAACTAATACACAGTAGGTTTTACCCATGACAACCTTGTTAGAAATTGCCGCTGCTATTCAAGACCTGCCGGAGGCGGAAGTCCGGGAACTGTCAACCTGGTTGCAGCGTTATTTAGATGAACGGTGGGATCAACAGCTTGTGCAGGATGTAGAGGCCGGTAGGTTAGATCATCTGATCGCCAGGGCCGAGGCTGATATAGCTGCCAATCAGGGAATGGATCTGTATGAAGCCCTCACTGATTTTCCCGCCAATCAAGGGAGAGAGGGGGATCTGGATGAATTTCATGACGTCCTCACTCTCACTAATTTTCCTACCAATCGGGGGAGGGGTCTGGATGAAATCCTTCGCGACGAATGATTTTCGGCAAGCCTACGCTAAGCTATCGCCCAAGATGAAGGAACAAGCCCGCAAAGCTTATCAGCTCTGGCAGGAAAGCCCACTGCACCCGTCGTTACATTTCAAAAAAGTAGGCAAGGATCTGTGGTCTGTACGAATTAGCGGGGGCTATCGCGCTTTAGCCTTAAAGAAGGGTAATGACTATTACTGGATCTGGATTGGTAGCCATGATGAATATGAGGCACTGCTGAAATGATTATCGAGGAGCTATCGACATGAGCTTTCCCAAGTATCAGGCGTATAAGGATTCTGGGGTGGAGTGGCTAGGTGAAGTACCCGAGCATTGGATGTGCATACCGATTAAATATTTGGCCATTCTTAACCCCAACAAATCAAGTTATCAAGGAGACCAAAGTCAGACCTGTAGCTTTGTACCAATGGGCAAACTCCGAACAGGAACGCTTATTCTAGATGAAGGGCACTGGTCTGGTAAGCGATGATAGGTAAAATGGCTATAGTGCAATTACCCCAAAGTTATGGACTGTCCTCACTGCCAGAGCCACCAGGTTGTGAAAAACGGGCGTGAACCCCGCCCTAATGGAACGCTGATGCAGCG
>JBEITR010000100.1:0-5119 GCA_040374765.1 Leptolyngbya sp. | reverse complement strand
TGAAGTAAATATGGATAATCTTTTCTCGGAAATCAAGTGAGTAGGCTTTCATCAGGCCCTCCTGAGGAAGACGCAGTAGTGTAGGATCCTTTGCGTCTCATCTACTTCGATCGTACCTCGTTAGCTCAAGAACCGCTATAAATGTGGCTTTAGTAAATTGTCGGCAAATGTCTGTTCGGTTTGCCCTTCAGCGAATAGGTAAAGACGCGCCATCAATGCGGTCCTCCCCCTATTATATTTTTCTCCCAAACTTCTCCCAAACTATATTCATCGAGCCAGAGTTTTAACTCTTCAGAACTTAACCTCTCAAATTTTGACTCTTTACCCTCTCGGTTTACTGCGATAATGTCTTCAGGATCAAAATTGTCCAAAAAAGAGCTAGATTGAGTGCTAATAAGAATTTGGGTATGTAGTGCTGCTTTGCTAAAAAGGTCAGCTACAATATTCAATGCATAGGGATGAAGGCCTAATTCGGGTTCATCAACTACAATAAGTTCCGGGAGTTCGTCTTCAGGTTGTAAGAGTAGCGTTGTAAGGCAGATAGCACGCAGAGTCCCATCTGAAAATTGATGAGGTCCAAATACTCGGTCTGAATCTTTTTCTCTCCAATTTAAAATGACCCTATATGATGCATCTGGCTCAAGAACAAAGTCATCAAAAAAAGGTGCAATAAGTCGAATAGTCCCAATAATGCGTTGATAAGCTGTGTTCCCATCTTCTTCACGAAATCTTAAAAGTAAAGCAGCCAAGTTGCCAGCATCAGGCATTAGCCATCGGTTATCGCCAACATAGCAGGATTGACGAACATCCGCTGTAAATGATGTGTCGTGAAAGTGATATACACGACAACGATCAAGTAGATATTTAAGCATCTTAGCTGTTGGTTTTTCCCTAGCCGCTTCACTGATTTTGGTTTCTTGGTGTCCTACACCCAAATTATCAATTCTTGGAGATTCCCAATCTGTCTGCTGAAAGCTTATTATTTCTTCAGCAAAAATCAGTGTGTCACCAGCAGCATGAAATAGTCTCATACTATAAGTATCTATTCCATTGGGAACTTCAAATTCTAGCCTTGCTTTTATCTGAGGCGTTGTTTTGGGTCCAAAGTGTAGAAGAGACTGGGCACGTCCTGATATACCAATGTATTGCTGAAAGCGTCCAGCCATCATCTCGTTTAGCATCTTGAAAAACGAAATGAGGTTGCTCTTACCTGCCCCGTTTGCTCCAATCAAAATATTTAAGGGGTGCAGTTCAATATTTATTTCCTTAATAGATTTAAATCCTTTTAGAGTTAATCTTCGCAATTTGTCCAAGAGTCAGCCTCCCAAGTCTCGCTTTATGTATCTACTCCCCTATTAAGGCCAGATCATTAGCCTGCTCACGACATTAACTTTGCATCTCCCACCAAGAAATTCAGGCGAGTCTTCATTGGGGCTAGTTTGAACTCATTTCTATCATTTTAGTGCTATGGGAGGTTTACCAAGAGAATTTGAGGAGAGGAGCAATGCAGCAGACCTATGCAGCCTAACTCCTTATCAGAGAGAAATTTTCCGTCTAATACCCGTATGCGGGATCTTAGGTGGAAATCTGTCCGCCTAAATACCCCTGGAGGGATCTTAGGTGGAAAGTTTCAGTATAAATACCCCGCGCCCTGGCTGCTCTGAAACTCAAGATTTCCTTGGTAATGGTACAGATTTGCTCATAGATGCCTCATTGTCGGCTAAAAGGCGGGCACCCGATCAACTGGTGTCTGGCCCCATATCACCAGGCTCCTACAACCATTGCCCTTAGCTCGGCCTTAGTCGCGGGTGCTGTGGGGCTAGGCCCTGGCATTAGATCTAGGAACCGTAGTGGTAGAGAGATCGCCCTGCTGCCCCCTGGGCCTGGTAAAACTGACTTGCCATTGATTAACCCTATGGCCCCGCCCTCATCGGTGAGGCCTTTTCTTGGATGCCGGCGCAGTCGGAACTTTATATGATCGGTACATATATACTTACTGCCGTAAAGTTATTGATAAATACCTTAATTTTCCCCACAGTTAATTCCAGGCGATAAATACTGTGAAGGAGAAATCAATAGTCCCACCTACAGGAGAGCTTTGATGATTAATCGGGTTTTGATTGTAGATACTGAAACCACCGCCAGTGGTTTGGCCTTGAAGCCATCGGTGGACCGAAGATTCCTGAACTACGGGGTGCCGATGGCTGGTCCCTTGAGTGGGTCTGTACCTGCAATGACTTTGAATGGCCAGAGCAAACTAAAGTGGGACAAAATCTCGTCCATCTAGCCCTGGCCCACGGCATTGGCGTTTCCCTAGCCCATCGGGCTCTGGCCGATTGTCAGTTAATCGCGGCTCTGTTTGACCGGATGGATGATTTACAGTCGATGTTCCGTTGGGCCATGCGTCCAAAGGGGCGTTTTGTGGCTCAGGTGTGCTAGGACGATCGCAATCTCGCTAAAGAGCATGGCTTCAGGTGGCTGCCTGAACGCAAAACCTGGGAGCGCACCATGGCGATTAGTGATGCAGAATTGCTGCCCTTTGCTGTTAAACAGGTTGACCATCAACCCAGGGTGACTGCAACTGCGGAACTTTGGTAAATTCAGCTCTCTGGCAGGGGAGGTGAACGGTAACCCTGAGGGTCTTACCTATTTCTATCTAGGAGTCAACATCATGAACCCCATTAGCATCAGGAACGCCGCCATAACCACAGCCCGCGATATTTTAGATGACCCTGATGGTTACGTGGTCTTAGACACCGAAACCAGTGGGGTCGGGGCCCTGGCTGAGATTCTAGAACTGGCTATTCTCAGTCCTACCGGGGAGACCCTGTTTCACCAATACTTCCAGCCTAAGCAGGCGATCAGCCCCCATGCCCTGGCCGTCCATGGGTTGTCTGTAGACTTGCTGGAACAGAAAGGGGCGATCGCCTGGGAAACTGCCCACGATCACATTCTGGATCTACTGGAAGGTAGGACTATCCTGGCCTATAACAGTCGTTTTGACCTGGCCATGCTGGAGGGCACAGCGGCTTTGAACGGATTAGACTTTCCAGAGATTGAAGATATTTGCATCATGCGGCTGCACCAGCGCTTTACGGGCAGTCCCAAACCTCAAGCGCTGCAGGGTGACCACTCGGCCCTGGGAGACTGCCTGGCCACCCTTGCCTGCCTGGAGCAAATCGCCCGGGCAGACCTCCAGCATGACCCAGATATCCTCACCCTGGATAACCTGGATGATTTGATTAAAGCCACGGCCTTGATAGAGGAGCTGAGCGCCCAGATCAAGCCCCTAGAGGCCCAACTTAAGGCATTGCGAGAGCAGGTGACTCAATACCTGACAGGTAAGGATTTGCAGGAAGTACCGGTGGGCGGCGGCAAGAAATTGAAGCTCTACTCAGGGGCCAAGGAGGTTAAGTTAAGGGTATCTATGGAAGACCTGCCAGACCGCCTGAAGAAGACTATGCTAGACAGGAAGGCAGCCCAGGCAGAGACCCAGGATTGGACCCTAGAGAGCCCTTACCTCACCTATTCGCGGTCCTACAGTTTCAGGAAGGTTAATCTCTAATCGCTAGAGTGTTATCTGGTTTAGGAGGACTCCGGTAGAGACGCTGTGGATGGCCTGAACGCCCTGGTTAGGGGCCAGGATATTTAGGGTTTTCTCCCAGGCGTTGCTTAATACTGTTGCTTAATACTACAGAGTTAGACATCGCTCCTGTTCCATAGCCATAATGGGTACACAGACTACCCCCCGGTTTTCCTGGATGACTGCCCCAAATATTCTGCAATACGAGTCAACTATTTGGTCAACAGCTGATCTGTTAAGGGGCTGTGGCATCAAAGAGTCAGAGTGGCCATCCTGTATGATGCCGTTTTTCGTCCTGGCCAAGATTGAAAGCCGGTTTCGGGTGGATTCTAAAATTGAGCATGGCAACACCCTGACCGATGACAAGTTTTTTGATGATGAGTTTGATGTGGTGATTGCTAATCCGCCCTATGGGGTGGACTGGAAGGGGTTTCAGAAAGATATCCTCAAGGATAAAACCCAAGGGTTTCAGTATTTCCCATCGGTGACGGCTCAACCCTGTTTAGTGGCGATGCCGGATCGGGGGAAAGCAATATCCGTAAATGGATGCTGGATAACGACCTGGTGGAAGCGGTGATCCAACTACCGACGGATGAGTTTTTTAACACAGGTATCTACACCTACCTCTGGGTACTAACTAAGCAGAAACCCGATGAATGCAAGGATCGGGTGATGCTGATCAACGCCAGTGAGAAGTTTAAGCCCCTGAAGAAAAACAAAGGCTCAAAGCGCAAACAGGTGGATGGGGGCAGCCGCCTAGAGATAGTCGATACCCTGAGTAGATGGCAAGATAACGACTATGCCAGGGTTGGTTGACTGACAAAACTCTCAAGGCTGGCGGCTAGAAGCCGCGCCTAGACAGGCAAAACCCGCCTACGCGGGTTATGGATCAGTCGGCTAAGGCCGACTTCGTCTGGATAGCAGCGGTTTGAACCGCCGTAAGCTAATGTTTTGTCAGTCAACCAGGAAAAGCACACTCGGCAGTTCTTCCACCAATCAGAAATCTCCTCCTCAAGGGATATATCTTGTGCAGAGATTTACCCCGGGTCAGAAGGTCGTTTTAATTTGTATTTTTTGAAGAATGATTCGGGCCACCAAGTCAGGGCGCTGGGTTCTGGCTTCAAACATCTTTTCTGTGAATTATCTATGGTTTTATCTCAAGGTTCTTTTTATCGATCACTAACTTCTTCAGTCAGTCTTGGTCTTATTGAGTTCAAGGCAGTTTTTGTTTTTTCTATTTTTTGAATTGAAAATATTTCCAATATCGACAGAATATGAACCTCACCAGCCAAAAACCTACCGGAGTAGCCAGATGACTAACCTTTCTCAGCAGGTACATTGCCCCAATTGCGGCCACTGGGCCGAGCGCTATCATCTCCAGGCTGACCATCTGGTGCGCACCCAATGCTCCGCCTGTGACTATCTCCTGATTACCTGTTCCCTCACGGGTAAGGTGATTGAGGCCTATGCTCCCGGTTTGTTTGTAGGCTCGGCTTCCTAGGGATGGCGGTGCAGGAAACCCGGTTAGTTCTACGG
>JBEITR010000074.1:0-10523 GCA_040374765.1 Leptolyngbya sp. | reverse complement strand
GAAGTAAATATGGATAATCTTTTCTCGGAAATCAAGTGAGTAGGCTTTCATCAGGCCCTCCTGAGGAAGACGCAGTAGTGTAGGATCCTTTGCGTCTCATCTACTTCGATCGTACCTCGTTAGCTCAAGAACCGCTATATTCACCGATAAAATTTCCCGGTTATTTAGGGTTTCCGTAGGTCTAGGGTATAAATTATGATTGCCCTCAAGATTTTCACCCAGGCTCCTAGCGGCTTCAGGCGAAGATGGGAAAGGCGCACTCTAGGGCCTGATCAAATATTCGGTGAGGCTAATCAGACCTGGAAGATTCAAAATCGCCAGGAGTCCTGCGGTATCAATCAGAACTCCAATCTAAATCTTTTTAGTCTTTGGGGAGCGGGAAAAATCCATGGGGTGCCCTCTAGAATTAGCCTGGGGCTTTCATCGGTCTCGGGAAACTGTTAACTTTTTTATCTAGATCGGGCTTCCTTGGGGAAGAGTACGTAATAGAACTTGATAATTAACTCAGGACACCTAATTTAGAGAGATAGGTCAATGGGTTTTGTTCAATCTATTTTTTCCACCATCTTCGGTATCGTTGGGGGCATCTTTAAGGCGATTCTGAGCCTGGTGGGGATTGGGAAGAAATCGGAATTCTATCTGGAACTACCAGCGGATCAACTGGTAAGTTCCGATCAGCCTGCAGTGGTCCCTCCCGCACCAGTAACCCCTAGCCAGACTGTTGCCCCACCTGTAGAGGCTAAGCCTGCCGTAGCTGTCGCCGTCGCCCCCCAACCAGCTAAGGCGGCGGTGGCCCCGGCAATTTCTGGTTTTGCCACTAACTATTTAATGGCCCCAGGGGCCGCTATGCCCTCACGGCGTCGGCCCGGTCCCAGTTTGTCTCCGTTTTTAGATATGGCCAAGCAGGTTAAGGCGAGTTAGGTTTTAAAAACCGCATCCCACTGTATAGGTGAAAGGCGTAATCCCAAGGGCAGGGCGTGGTGCGGAGCAGATCGATGGCGATCGCCATGGATGGCATGACATCGATAAACTCAATGGCTCCAGCCCCAAACCCCGTAAAATCGGCGATCGCCGCAGTCTGAATATGGCTTTGAAAGTAGGCTTTCAGATTCTTCCAGGCGATCGCCGCCACCCATCCAGCCTCCTCAAGGGTATTGGGGGGTAAACAGGATTGCCGGTGTCGGTAGCTGCGATCGCAGAAACGCAGTATGTAGCCCTGGCTGGGTAGATGCCAGTCAATGACTTCAGCATAGTCCTGGGTTTTTTCCGCCCGTTTGAGTTTACCCCAAGGGGCGAGATCAACCACTGACTCATAGAGGGGCAGTTGTCCCATAAGCCACTGGCTAATCTCAGTCCAGGGGATAGTCAGATGCCTTTGCACACCCTCGGGTAACTGCACCACCAGCCTGATCTGGGGTTCAAAGGCGAGAATAGCCAAGACCCGCAGTACCGGAATCGCCCTGATTGCTTCGATCGGGACACAGCTGGAGGGTACCCGATGCCGGTTCAAATGCTGGCACAAATGTCCTAACTCTCCTAGCGTACCGACCCGGTACAGTCGCCAGTGTTGACTGGACAGGCGCTGCCGGGCCGTATAGGGGTCCAGCTGCATCACCTCAGCCAGACCCTGGGCGGCTAGGGGTCGATGGTCGGGAGCAACGGGGTGGAGAACTAAGAGGGCGGGCGCTGTCGAACCGGGCTGATCTCTGGCCGCCTGCAGCTGTTGTTGTCGTTGCTCAATACGTTGCTGCTCCACCCGCTGCAGAGCCCCTCGGGCCTGGGTGAGAATGCGCGGATTTGAGAGATTTTGTAGCAGCCGGGTATAGGCAGCCTGGGCTCGGTCCAGGTCTCCCCTACCTTGCCAGTACTGCCCCAGGGCCAATCCTAACCAGGGATCGGCGGGATTCTCCTGCTGCCATTGTTGGAGTAGGCTGGCGGCCTGCTGTAGCTGATCGGCCTGAAGAGCCTGGGAGACGCGATCGTACATAGGCATTAACACGGGGCTATCGGAGAGGACGGTTCAAAGCAGGCGGAGTTGCTCAGCCCCATCCTCCGCCACCAGGGGTGGGGAAGGGGCGACCAGGTCAAGGCTATCTTTAAAAATTTCCCCATCCGTATCCGGGTCTATCAGGGTGGTGGCTGCCTTGATCATGGCCTCGGCCAGGGGTGCTAAATCTTCTCGGTTCGCCAGGTAGGCCTGTAATGCGGCCATCGGATCTGCATCGCTATCGCTGCCCAGTTCTGGGAGCCGCCGATCGCGGCTGGAAGATTGGAGGCGGGCCTGCAAACTGTAGCTATGGGCTACCTGCAGGGCGGCCGCCATGGCGTTGGGGTCCAGTTGGTCCATCTGATCGGGACGAATCTGGTAGAAGCAACGTACTACCGCCTCCCTCACATCGGCCGCGGCGATCGCCGCTAGAAAGGCCTGCTGGGGGTCGGCGGCGGTGGTCAGATCAACCTCCAGGGTTTTAAAGGGACGTACCGGCAGGGGGCAAAACTCCGCTCGGGCCTGACCCCGTTCCACCTCCACCAGCAGGTAGCCTTTGTCCTCCTTTTCTTCACTAAAGTCGACCCGCTCAATGCTGCCGGGATAAATCATCAGGGGTTGTTGACACAGGATCTGATGACGATGGACATGACCCAGGGCTACATAGTCAAAACAGGACCGGGCCAGGATCGCCATGGGAATGGTAAAGCCCCGGCCGGCCGCCAGAAACCGTTCGGCCCCATAGGTGGCGGTGTCCACCATGGCATGGGCCAGTAAGACCGTGAGTAGGTGGGGGTCGAGACGGCGAATTTCTGCCTCCAGGGCTACCCGCAGGCGATCCAGCAGTAGGTCATGGACCTGGGCCATGGAGAGTCCTTCGGTGTCAGGCCGGGTCAGTAGGGTAGACCGGGTTAGCCAGGGTAGGGTCAGGACTTGCAGCCAGCCCTGACGGGTTTGGATCCGGTGGGTTTCCAGGCGATCGCCCACCACCACCCCAGGGACCCCCAGGGTACGGTAGATCGACAAACTGGCTCCCCCCTGGCCCTGGGCATGCTGGTCGTGGTTACCCACCAGCAATACGGTAGGAATCTGGGCGGCAGACAAACGGCAAAACTGCTGGGCCAGGGCCTGCTGAATAAAGGGTGGCGGAGTGGCATCGGGAAAGGCGTCTCCGCCAAAGAGAACCATATCCACAGGCTCGGCCAGGGCCCGATCGATACACTGTTTCAGGGCCGAGATAAAGTCTTCTAACCGGGTATTAAAACCGGTTTCAGCATTCAGTCGCCCGTAGCTGAGACCACTACCCAGGTGAATATCCGATAAATGGAGAATTTTAACCATCGCGATAGAGCAATCAAGGACTGACTCCAGGCTTAATCATACCGAGAGGTTGATCGAAGCGGGGCTCCCATCCGCAAAAATGACCACAGCTATAAAAAATCAGCGGTAGTCACCTTCCCTAAAGCACCTAATCCCTGTCTTCTGAGGATTCTCACCAAAAGGATCTAGACCTGGTTGCCAGCAAGTTAATCCCCTGGCGCTTCACCGGGTAATTTCACAGGTATGATTCTGGCCAGAGAGTCTTAACATCGGCCATGGCACAGATTTTTATTTCCGCAGCCCACGGTGGGTATGAAGATGGAATCCTTGATCCAGGGGCAGTCCTGCCCAACACCACGGAAGCCGCAGAAATGATCCAGGTGCGTAACCTGGTGGTGGCGGAGCTGCGATCGCGGGGGCTGGCGGTTCTAGCGGTTCCCGATGAGCTGAGTGCCGCCCAAACCCTAAACTGGATCAACAGCCGCTGTCGTTTTAATGATGTGGCCCTAGAAATTCAAGCCGGCACCTACAGTGATGCGGCGGTGCGAGGTTCGGCCCTGTACTACATTGCCCAGAACGAAGCCCGTCGCTCCCATGGCGAAGCACTACTGCTGGCTCTGCGGCGGCGAGTTCCCCAGCTACCTAGCCGTGGCGTTAAACCCGATACGGAATCCGCCACCGGCCAATTACCATTTCTCCGGGCTATCAATTGTCCCTCCCTGGTCATGGAAATCGGCTATCTCAGCAACCCCCAGGACCTGGCCATAATCCAGGGACAGCGCCGCGATCTGGCCCTGGGTATTGCCGATGGTCTAACCTCCTGGAGTCGGTCGGTGGCCGCCGGTGGGGGCGGTGGTGATAACTCTGTGGGCGGTAACCTGCCGGAAATTAAAATCAGCGTCAACGGTAGTATTTACCCCGAAACCGGCATTCTGGTTAACAGTAACGCCTATGTGCCGATCGACCTGGCGGATATTTTGGGGGTAAACCTGGGCACTGCTAACGGTATTAACCGGGTGCGCTACGCCAATGTGGTCTACATCAAGGCCGTGGACCTGCGTAACTACAATGTTTCTGTCAACTGGAACGCCGATAGCCGCACGATACTGCTGCGATCGCCCTCGGGTATGCAATTGTGCCCTGGTTCTATGGATCGAATTATGGCGGTGGGCAGCAGTTCGGAGGTGCAACTGATGATGTTTCTGAAAAAGGTCAACGAAACAGCCCTAAATTCATACCGCGATTTGCCCAAACTCTATCGGGAAGAGGCGGCGATCGAGGGGGTCAACCACGATGTCGCCTTTTGTCAGATGCTGGTAGAAACCAATTCCCTCAATTTTGGCGGTAGCCTCAAACCAGCCCAAAATAACTTTGGTGGGATTGGTTACCCTACCGGTGGTCCCGAAGCCTCTTCCTTTCCCAGTGCCCGTATCGGCGTGCGGGCGCACATTCAGCACCTAAAGGCCTATGCCAGCCTGGAACCCCTGATCCAACAGCAGATTGATCCCCGTTTTCAGGTTGTCCGACGAGGGGTGGCTCCGCTCATTGATCAACTCAGCGGTCGCTGGAACAATGATCAAGAGTATGGCCGTAAGATTGTGGCCTTGATGCGCCGCCTCTACGAGTCGGCAGGTCTGCTATAGAGGGTTACGGCCCTACCCTAGCTAAACCATCTCATTTGCATTTGACAGAAAAAAACATCCTGCAAAAACAAGAATCTCCTGCTTTATGGCTGTTTATGACGAATTTTCGCCATAAATCTAGTGTTATAGTGACCGATGTGTTGACTTTGATATAGCAATTGCCAGTCTGGTTAGGATAAGACTGCCAGGTCACTGGCTATGGGCTAAGACCCAGGGCCTGGCTTGCTGTCTTGCGCTAAAGGGCTGCAGCTATATCTTTTATAGAAGTTTTTTTAGGAGCTCTAGAGTGCCATGGGCGCATCGCCGCCGATTTTCCATCTAGTTGCCAATGCTCCGGCTCCGGTGGCCCCCTATAGCCATGCGGTTGAGCAGGATGGTTGGATATTTGTCACCGGTCAAATGCCCTTTCTGGGTAAAACTCCTGACTCTTCCTATCCAGAAGGAATTGAGGCCCAAACCCATCAGGTATTCAGTAACCTAAAGGACGTTCTGGATAGCACCGGCTTAGATTTTAGCGATGTGGTGATGATGCGGGTCTTTTTGAGCCACTTTGAGCGCGATTACGATGGTATGAATGCGGTGTATAAAACCTACTTCCCAACTGGCCAGTATCCAGCCCGTACCTGTGTTGGGGTAACGGCTCTGGCTCGGGGTGCCCTGGTGGAAATTGATTTGGTGGCCCGTCGGCCTGCCTAGATTCAGGTAAAAGTGCTTAAAATGAAACCACGGCCTGTTGCTGTCGGGAGCAGGCTAGACATCATCAGCTAACCGCGGTGTAGCCCTTTGTTTTACCTCTGCCTCTATGTTTGAAGCCCTCTCCGATCGCCTGGAATCTGCCTGGAAAAGCCTGCGTGGGCAGGACAAAATTAGTGAGTCAAATATCAACGAGGCTCTACGGGAAGTTCGCCGGGCTTTGCTGGAGGCCGATGTTAACCTGCAGGTGATCAAGGACTTTGTCACTCAGGTAAAGGAGACCGCCCTGGGGGCAGAGGTCGTCAAGGGAGTCAGCCCCGATCAACAGTTTATTAAAATTGTCCATGATGAGCTGGTAAAGCTCATGGGGGATACAAACGTTCCCCTGGCCCAGGCGGCTACCCAACCCACGGTAGTACTGATGGCGGGACTACAGGGCACGGGTAAAACCACCGCCACCGCCAAGTTGGCCCTCCACCTACGGAAGGAAAAACGCAGCACCCTGCTGGTGGCGACCGACATCTACCGCCCCGCTGCCATCGACCAACTGGTGACCCTGGGTAAGCAGATTGATGTGCCTGTCTTCGAGCTGGGGACCCAGGCAAACCCGGTGGATATTGCCCGGCAGGGGGTGGAACAGGCCCGGGCCATGGGGGTCGATACGGTCATTGTCGATACGGCTGGGCGTTTGCAGATTGACCCCAAAATGATGGCGGAACTGGCGGATATTAAAACCGCCATTCAGCCCCATGAGGTGTTGCTGGTGGTGGATGCCATGACCGGCCAGGAAGCGGCTAACCTGACCCACACCTTTCACCAGGAAATTGGCATTACCGGGGCTATTCTCACCAAAATGGACGGGGATGCTCGGGGTGGGGCCGCCCTTTCCGTGCGCCAAATTTCTGGCCAGCCGATCAAGTTTGTAGGGGTGGGAGAAAAGGTTGAGGCCCTCCAGCCCTTTTATCCCGATCGCATGGCCTCTCGCATTCTCGGTATGGGAGATATCCTCACCCTGGTGGAGAAGGCCCAGGAGACGGTAGATATTGCCGATGCCGAAAAACTCCAGCGCAAAATTCTGGAGGCGCAGTTTGACTTTGACGACTTTTTAAAGCAAATGCGCCTGATGAAAACCATGGGTTCCCTGGGGGGCATCATGAAGTTAATTCCCGGCATGGGTAAGCAAATTTCCGGGGAAATGCTGGAAAAGGGAGAGGTGCAGTTAAAGCGCTGCGAAGCCATGATTAATTCCATGACCCGGGAGGAACGGAAAAGTCCAGCTTTGCTGGCCGGTTCCCCCAGTCGGCGGCGGCGGGTGGCGACGGGTTCAGGCCACCCAGAAAAGGACGTGGGTAAATTGGTTGCCGACTTCACTAAAATGCGATTGCTGATGCAGCAAATGGGCCAAGGGGGAGGCTTTCCTGGTATGGGGGGCGGTTTGCCCGGCATGGGTGGGATGCCCGGTTTGCCCGGCATGGGGGGCGGTGCACCCCCTGGACTGCGACCTTCCATGGGTAAAAAGCCTAAAAAGCAAAAGAAGAAAAAGGGTTTTGGTGAACTCTAGGACCCGAACCATCGGGCGACAAACTCGTTATTCTGATATAGACACCCTTTACCAGCCCAGCACTGATGGACACTAAAGCCTTTAAGCGGTCTCTGCACCAATCCGATAATTATTTTCGTCAGGGCTTTGGCCACGGTGAGGAAGTGGCTGGCCAGATGGAAACGGAATACAACAGTGGCCTGATTCAGGAAATTCGCGATCGGGCCTATAGCCTCACCCGGGGCGACGTCACCATCAAGTTGGCTGAGGCCTTTGGTTTTTGTTGGGGGGTAGAGCGGGCTGTGGCGATGGCCTACGAAACCCGCCAGCATTTTCCCCAGGAGCAACTCTGGATTACCAATGAGATCATCCATAACCCCAGCGTCAATCAACGGCTGCGGGATATGCAGGTGGCCTTCATCGAAGTTAAGGGGGGAGAAAAGGACTTTTCTGTGGTCAATCGGGGGGATGTGGTCATTTTGCCCGCCTTTGGCGCCAGCGTTCAGGAGATGCAGTTACTCAACGATAAGGGCTGTACCATTGTAGACACCACCTGTCCCTGGGTATCAAAGGTATGGAATACGGTGGAGAAGCATAAAAAGAAGGACCACACCTCCATCATCCATGGCAAGTACAACCACGAAGAAACCGTTGCCACCAGTTCTTTTGCAGGTAAGTACCTGATTGTGTTGAATCTGGACCAGGCCCAGTACGTGGCCGACTATATTTTGCAGGGCGGCGATCGCCAGGAGTTTATGGCCCGTTTTAGCCGCGCCTGCTCCCCCGGCTTTGACCCCGACACCGATCTTGATCGGATTGGTATCGCTAACCAGACCACCATGCTCAAGGGAGAAACGGAGCAAATTGGTAAGCTATTTGAGCACACTATGCTGAAGAAGTACGGTCCCCAGGTTCTCAACGATCATTTCCTTAGCTTTAATACCATCTGCGATGCCACCCAGGAACGGCAGGACGCCATGTTTAAACTGGTGGAGGAACCCCTGGATGTGATGGTGGTGATTGGGGGCTACAATTCCTCCAACACCACCCACCTGCAGGAAATTGCTAGGGAGCGGCAGATTCCCTCCTACCACGTGGACAGCGCCGATCGCCTGGGTCCTGGTAACCGCATTGAGCACAAACCCCTCCACGGTGAACTGACGGTGACCACCAACTGGCTGCCCGATGGTCCCATTACCGTTGGGGTTACCTCCGGGGCCTCCACCCCCGATCGCTCCGTGGAAGAGGCCATCGAGCGGATCTTTGCCATTAAAGCCGCCATGGCGCCGGTATAACCGCCATGGACCGCCCCAATAGCGATGATGGGCGCTGTTATGCTCCTGCAACCCAGCGCAATCGGGAGCCGATTCTAGCCGTGCTGAGGCGAATTTTGCCCCAGCCGCCGGGGAGTATTCTGGAAATTGCCAGTGGTACGGGGGAACATGCGGTGTTCTTTGCCCCTCCTCTGGCTCCCCGCTGTTGGTTACCCTCCGATCCCGATGCCCTGGCCCGTCAGAGTATTCTGGCCTGGCGTCAAAGCCAACCTGCGGCTAACCTCTATGCCCCCCTGGCGGTGGATGTGAGCCAGCCTGACTGGTGGCTAGCCCTGGCAGAAACGATTCCCTCCCCTCCTCTGCAGGCGATCGTTGCCATCAACCTGATTCACATTGCCCCCTGGGCCGCTTGTCTGGGGCTAATGGCAGGGGCGAGGGAACTGCTCAGCCCCGAGGGTATTCTCTATCTCTACGGCCCCTTCCACCAGAGGGGCCAGCCTACTGCCCCCAGTAATATCGCCTTTGATCAATATCTGAGGGCACAAAATCCGGAGTGGGGTCTACGTCACCTGGAGACCGTGGTCGCTGCTGCCCAGGATCTGGATCTGGTGGAGATTGTGGCTATGCCTGCCAACAATCTGTCGGTAGTTTTACAGCGATAGGGTAGGGTCACGGTTGATGGGGCCGAGGAATGGCACCCGTATCTTTCTATTCGGGTGCCATCGCAGCCCATGCTTCACCCCTCCCTAACCTCCCTTAGCATCCTGCCAAAGACTGTTACCCAGACCCAGGATTTGCCTGGCTGTGGCAACAGGGTGGGTCACTCTCCATAGGACTCGCTTGCTTGTTGCCACAGGATGGGTCAGTCTCCACACCTGAAAATGATCCAGAATAGGATGGAGAGCAGGTATTTTAACCCAGTCATCGCATAGGATACCTTCAACCTGATTGGGCACCCCGGGACGACACCATGTCGTTGGAGCGACTACTATTTTCTCTGGGTGTGAGTTTAGCCAGGCACCCCACCAGGCAAAGGTGGAGTTAGTAATAACATTAGCCCGACATCGGGTCATTAAATAAAGTTGCTGAGGTGGCTTCAAGTTGTCTATAAAGATGAGGTTGTATCCTTGAAGCGGTTGTAGGAAATCTCTCGCTAAATCTGGGCGATCGGAAAAGACCAGAATAGAATGACCAGGATTGATAACAGTAAGGGATTCTTGGTAATAGGAAAGTGGATAAAGGGGAAAATAATCTCGAGTACTGCCATAATCAGCGTCAAGACGAAGGGAGAAACTTATGCAGTCGTTATCTAAAATACTGCCATAGAGCTTCTCTACCTCATTCTTAATCCCATCCTCAAATTTATACCAGCTACGTACAAGGCTTTTATTTGGGTAATACTTTTCGGATTGAAACATGCCTTGAATTTTAGTATGGTCACCAATGGAAAGGGCCTCAGGAATGAAGCCAGACTGGGAGCCAGCATCGAAAAAGTTGGTAATTCCAGAGGGTTCAGCCACCCGTTCGCCTTCGTCCCCCAGACAGAAAATCCGATCTCCCTCCCATGGAGGACAAAAGAATTGAGTTCCCAAACGAGCTGCGGTTGCTCGAAGAAACGCATATTGGAATAAATTATTACCGATCCTTCCACCGAACTGCGAAAGAGTAATCATCGCTGATAGTTTAAGGTAATATCTGCTGATTCAAGTACGTTCACTATAGATTAAGCGATAGTAAACTGCTTTGTCAATATTTAGGGGCGCAGGAAAAATCATTGCTTACAGCGATATGACTTATTAAAAATAGATTAATCTTCAAGGATCTCAGGAGCTCCTAGGGTATGCCATTGCTTTAATCAGAACTCTGAGGACAAAGTTGCTTGGTCCTGGCTAAAGCTATAGTCGTCGCCGGTCTAGTGAGGATAAGCTGATTGACTGACAAAAGTTTGTCTGGATGCTGCTCAAATCCTCTTATGGCAAGGGTTTGAGGCGATCGAGAGCGTTTCATGGCTCCGTCTCGCCTGTAATGCTTGTCAGCTAAGGCTTTCAAGGGTTAATGATCCATGT
>JBEITR010000093.1:0-5824 GCA_040374765.1 Leptolyngbya sp. | reverse complement strand
TTATGAAAACCTTGACCGCATTTTGACTCTAACTATTGGAAAGATTCTCAATAGCCCTGTCTGAAAAGCCTATGCTTCCGTTAGGCGATCTAGGCTCGAAACACTATCTCTGGTACAAGAGTTCTAAAATGAGAATTGCTGTATTCAAGGTGCCCTCCTGACAAAGTCTAGAGGATGTGATTAAATGAATTAGTTTTAAGTGAGGTGATCGATAAGCCTTCCTGTTATTTAATAGGAATTAGTCATTATTACCTGTGTTATATAGCGGTTTTCACTCGGATAAGGTGCGAGTGTGACGTTCAAGGCCATCAACTGAGGGATTCTTACTTGGTTGGGGTTTATCTCATGCGTTCAGGAACCGCTATAGCCAAAGGTAGCTTAGGATAGAGAATGCAATCTTCTCCAGTTTGTTGACAACCGAACTCAATATGAATTCTACGCCTAGCTGCGGCGCTCATAGCTAGCTAGCTTTTCACTTGGAAAGCTTAACTATTGGCTATTTAGTTAGTCTAGACGTGATTCTGGATTACTTTGACTGTTTTGCCCAAATTTTTTTTCTTTTCAGCCTGTTAACCCTTGATCCAAGAGCCGGATTAACACCATTTTAGAAGTCTTAAGAAATCTTGACTGGAACTACGTCGGTCTTCCCATTGCTAAGATTCTTGTCACCATTTTGATCCTTACCATTACCCAGGCCCTCCGGCGGTTTCTGGTATCTGGCGTTACTAACAGTTAGGCCTCTTCAATTACTGTCGTTGCCCTTTGTAACGGGGCAACGGCAATCATAAAACGATTAATGACATCTCGCCTATGATCTCTACTTCACCCCTATCCTTTGGGAAATTTTCCGATACATCGGATGGACGTTTTCAAGTAGTCTACCTGGACTTCCCTCAACTTTCTAGAGGCTTGGAGGGACAGGACGTCGTCGAGGGATTGACCCAAGCGCCCAAGGTATTGCCACCGAAATACTTTTACGACGATCGCGGTTCCCAATTATTTGAACAGATCTGTGACCTACCGGAGTACTACCCGACCCGCACCGAAGCCTGGATTTTACAGCACTATGCCCCGGAGGTCGCCGAAATCACTGGCCCCTGTCAGCTGATTGAACTGGGCAGTGGCAGTTCCACCAAAACCCGTCTGCTGCTAGACGCCTACCAGGCCCAGGGCTATCCCCTCTATTATCAGCCCATTGATGTGAGTGCGGGCATCTTGGCAGAAAGCGCTGCCCAATTGCTCACCGACTACCCCACCCTGCAGGTGCAGGCCCTGGTGGGTACCTACGAGCAAGCCCTAACCACCTTGCCGCGGGCTTCTGCGCCCCGCCTGCTGTTGTTTCTAGGCAGCAGCCTGGGCAACTTCACCCCATTAGAATGTGACCAGTTTTTTGCCCAGGTCACTACTGTGCTGGAGTCGGGCGATTATTTTTTGTTGGGCATTGACCTGCAAAAAGACATCGCCATTCTGGAGGCGGCCTATAACGATCGCCAGGGGGTGACGGCGGCCTTTAATGTGAATATGCTGGCCCATATTAATCACCGCTTTGCCGGCAACTTTAACCTGGAGGCCTTTCACCACCAGGCTATTTATAACTCTGGTGACTGCCAGATTGAGATGTATTTGCACTGTCGGCAACCCCAGTCAGTGCGACTGAAAGCGCTGGATCTGAGTCTTGATCTAGCTAGGGGGGACAGCATCCGTACGGAGATTTCCCGCAAATTCAACCTGGAGCAAATGCAGGGGTACTTGCAAGCCCAGGGACTCTCTCCCTTACTAATCTGGGTTGATTCCCAGCACTGGTTTGGGATGATTCTTTGCCGCCGCTAACCTGGCGGATTTCAAACCTACCTTTCCTGGAGATAGAGTCATGACATACACCTCCGATAAAGTCCCCAGCATTGGGCTGGTGGAAGTTCCAGCAACCGGTTTATACGATCGAGAGGGGAGAAACTGGACCTCTCTCTATCGACATCGTTCCTTGATCAGTAAGCAGGTTTTGATTCCTGACTTACAAGCTGGAGGGTTTGATGCCCAGTTGGTTAACCTCAGGGATGCCAATCATAGTGAGGTGTTTGGGGAGGTGGAGTGGAAGGGCATGACCCTACGCAAAACCTACGTAGGCGGTCACATTGCTGCGGTCGATCCCCACGCCTTTGACGCCTGGGGGGTAACAGTCAATTTTTCCCAGGATCGCCAGGTCAGTTGCATGCTGATTGAACATTTGGCCAGGGGAGGGCGCCCGGTGGTGGTGGGCGGTTCTGATGCCTTTGCCGAACCCCATCACTACTTGCAAGCGGGGGCCACAGCCGTGGTGCAGGATAAATCTGGAGCGGCGAACTGGCCAATTTTTGACTACGTGCTGGGTAAGCCGCCCCGGGAGGACCTGACGGGCGTGATTTTTGCCGATGGAAAGCAGTACCCCCGCAAAGCCAAGGCAAAAACCCCCGATGAGTGGGCACTCCCTTCCGTAGAGGTGGCCCGAGACTGTTTAGGCTCAGTCCCCAATGTCCAGGGGTTTGTACCCGTTGGTTCCATCGTCGCTGATATTGGCTGCGATCGTACCTGCGATTTTTGCATGACCCCAACCTACGGCACTGGCTTTCGCAGAATGTCTCCAGAGACTTTCCTGAAATGGTTAGCGATTCAAAAAGAGGCCGGGGCGAGATCGATCAATATCGGCTCTGATCAATTCTTGGCCCGTGCCCTCTTTCCGGAGGGGCGACAGGAGATTCTCGATATTACCCATGGGGCGCGGCAGATGGGGGTGACTCTGATGTGGCCGAATGGGCTGGAGTTGAGAAAAACCACCCTGGGAGCGGGGCGCAACTATGATAGCACCGACCTCAGACCCGACCATGAACTGATTGAAGCTCTGTTTGGCTGGGATGGCAAGGTGGGCTGTCCACTAGCCTATATTCCGGCGGAGCGTCCTGTGTTTGGACGAGAAGCCTACAAAAAACTACTACCTTGGCAGGAACATTGCGAGTTAATGAAGGCTGTGGTCAGAACCGGTGTGCCGGTGATTGCCTACGGTACCATTGTCGGTCTCCCGGATGACGACCACGACGCCCTGGCTCGCCTGGAGGAGGCCGTCTTAGAACTGGTGGATGAGCTGGTGGAGATTAACCCCAATCTGGAATTTCAAAATTCCTGCTACAGCATTATTCCCCTGCCTGGAACGCCCCAGGCTTACAACTTACGTAAGGAAGGCTTGCTTCAATTTGAAGACAGTTGTCTCTGGGGAATGTGGACCACGACTTCCAACACCTATCACCTTACCTATGATCAGGTTTCTGACTGGCAGATTCGCCTCTCCAATATTCGCAGAGCCCCCTCTGAGTTTACCAACTATAACGGTGAGTATTCAGGTATGGTTGCTGATGCCGTCTACGAGAGTATTGATGTAGCCGCTTCATCTCCTGAATATGCAGCGAGTGCTGTCTAATTAACTAATACATCACTCTTGACACCCAACTACCTTGGCTCAGATATAGCCATAAGCAACTGGACGTAGATGTATCAAGTATCTTGCCAGTCTGTGTTTCCATTGGTGATTTTCATCGATTAATCATCAGGTCATCAACCTATTGACCAAACCCCTATTGTCACTCTGGACATATCCTATGTCAGCATTATCAACAACAGTTACACCATCTGCATCGGTTGAGTTTGATCCAGCTGTGCATCTAGATTTTGATCCCACAACGGTTCATCGAGTTAGCATGAGTGAAATCGGGTTAAATCCATCAGTAGCGTTACTTGATTTCGCCTTCACCTATCCCTTCAAGCTACTTTCAAAAGAAGGAGTACGACAGATTCGGGCAGAACTAACCCGCAAAGAAGTACAACAACATTGTCGTTTTGAAACCAGGCGCAATCCCTATGCTATTCGAGGTGTATGGAAATATTCTCCCTTTTTGGTCAATCTTTGGCGAAGCCAGGAGGCGACTGAAGCGGTTTCACAGGCGGTTGGTTACCCCTTACTGCTAAATCAACTAGATTGGGATCTTGGCCATGTCAATGCAGAAGTCAGTGCTGATTATCCCAATGAGTTCAACCCACCCCACGCAGTCACACAAAATCTGGAGGCGATGCTGCCACCAGAGCATATAAAATCACCAGCGGCCACCTTTAGGAAGAACTTTACCACCGAACACTACAATGATGCATTCGTAGCTGAGTCCTATAACGGTTACGACGATGCCCAGAAATTTACAGATTTTTGGCACGTAGACGATTACCCATTTGTTTGCGTTGTGATGTTAAGTGATTCCAGCCAATTTGAAGGAGGCGAAACCGCTATCCGCACTAATCGAGGTGGCGTCATTGAACTTAAGTTCCCTGAGGCAGGATACGCCGTCATGATTCAGGGACGGTATGTTGCTCATTGTGCCCGACGTGCTTTGAATGCCAAAGAGCGCATTACTATGATTCCTACTTATATACCGGCAGACGTTATGGAGGAAGATACAACCTTTCTAGACGCTGCAAAAGGTAATTCTCATCTGGGCGAACTCTTTCAGCAGTGGTCTCTTTATCGATTTGAGCGCTTAGCAAAACGGGTTGATCAATATACTAAACAGCGTATTAAGGATCAAATAGTTGCAGGTACATTCAATAAACACGAGATTATGGAGGAGTGCGATCGTCTGATTGCCTACCTGGAACAAACCAAACAGCAAATCACCTGGCCCGATGAATCCCTGGTGACCCTACAGTAGACCTCCGATCATGACCCAGACCACCCTTGCCCCGCCGCTCCGCCTCGATCTCTGCGATCCCCAGGTGCTCTTGGCCTACTACCAGCGGGCCTGGGCCCTGGAGGATCGCCTCTGGCAAAGCCTGGTGGGGGATGAGCCTTTCTACCTCAACCCTGACCCCCTACGCAATCTGCTGATTTTCTACCTGGGCCATACCGCCGTCTTCTACATCAACAAACTCCAGCGGGTGGGCCTCCTGCAGCGGGCCCTTCAGCCAGCCTATTAAGAGCTCTTTGCCGTGGGGGTTGACCCAGAAAAACCCGAGGACATTGCCGGCAAGGTCGCCCAACTGCGCCGCGCCCCTCTGGCGGAGGTCTGGGGCTATCGCCAAACCGTCTACCACCACATCACCGTTCTGATTCACCAGAGCGATTTCAGCGCCCCCATCACCCCTGATCACCCCCTCTGGGCCCTGATCATGGCGATCGAGCATCAGTACATTCACATCGAAACCTCCTCCGTGCTGATCCGGCAGTTGCCGGTGGCGATGGTCCGCCGCCCCGCCGATTGGCTGTACCTGCCGGGCAACGGTGAGGCTCGCCCCAACCCCCTGGTGACGGTGCCGGCGGGGCCGGTGCGGCTGGGCAAGCCCCAGGATGCCCCCAGCTACGGGTGGGATATTGACTACGGCGATCGCCCCCTTGAAGTCGCCCCCTTTTGGGTGAGCCAGTACCATATTACCAACGCAGAGTTTTTAGCCTTTGTGCAAGCGGGGGGCTACCAGACCCCCGCCTACTGGTGCGCCGCCGCCTGGGGGTGGAAGACCCAGGCGGCCGTCACCCACCCCAAATTTTGGCTGGTGGACCCGCTAGCGCCGGGGGGCTATCGATACCGGGCCCTGTTTGATGAAATCCCCATGCCCTGGCAGTACCCGGTGGAGGTCAACTACCATGAGGCGGTGGCCTACTGTCGTTGGTATAACCAGGTTACCGGGCACCACACCCGCCTGATGGGGGAGGCGGAGTGGCAACGGGCGCTCTGGGGCGAGCCCCAACCGGTGGCGGACTACAACCTGGACAGCCAGGTGGGTTCTCCCCATGGGGTGGGGTCCAGGCCCACCG
>JBEITR010000095.1:0-5403 GCA_040374765.1 Leptolyngbya sp. | reverse complement strand
GCGGGCTTTAACTCGGTACCTGTATTTCGACAGTTGGGATCATCTCCTTACCTTCATGCTCGAGGGGCTAGAACTGGAAATCCCTCCCAATAGCAGCTGATTCTTTAAAATGAGAATTGCTGCTACCAGGGAATGGCAACCCAGAGAAAAGTCCAATGATGCCAATAGATGGCGATAGGGAGAAGGGGCAGGTTTAGGTGGAAATCGGCGATCGCAGCTGGTCTAAGGCCCATTGGGCTCTGGCCTGCACCGCCAGGGTCCGATCCTCCAGCAATAACCGCTCCAGGGCAGTCACGATCACCGGTAGGTCCGCCACCCTGGTAGCCCCTGCCAGGGTTTGCAGACTCACAACCGCCGCGTAACGCACCACCCACTCCGAATCCTGGATTGCCTGCAGCAGCACCTGCAAAACCTCCGCCTGAGCTCCTGTCACCTGGTCGGCAGGCAACCGATCCCACTTAATCGCCCCAGCCCCTCGAGCCGCCGCTCGCCGCACACTCAGAGCGAAATCTACCGTGGTCGCCTCTAATAGCACGGGTAGGGCACGGGGGTCACCAATCAGGGCCAAAGCCCGAATTGCCCAGGCCCTAGCCCCATAGTTATAACCATCCAGTTCGGTGAGTAAGCCATCTACCGCCGCCGCCCCCAAGGCCACCAACCCCTCTACGGCGGCGACGGCCGCCCCAGGATTGTTGTAACCCAGCACCCGAATCAGGGTAGGAATGGCCTCAGGATGGCGAAGCGCCGCCAATCGAGCCACCGCCTGCACCAGGGCCGCCTTCGAATCGGCGATTTCCACCCCCTGAATCAATGCCGTCACCTCGGCTCTGGCGGTTTCAGACATGCCCATTCCTATAGCAAATTATCCATCAGGGCCAAAACCTGGTGAGAGTCAGGCCCCAGTCCCTGCCCAGGAAAACCCTGTTCCTGCAGATGATGCTCTAAAATCTGCTGCAAAGCAATCAACTTAAGGCTATTTTCCGCTAGGGTAGCGGCGATCGCAGGGGCAGCGGGCAGGTAGCCGATCGCCCCCAGATCCATCATTGCCGATCGCCGCAGTTGTAAGTTGGGTTCCTGCAAACGCTCTACCAGGGCCTGACAGTAGGCCGGATCAGCGGTGAGCTGGTAGAGAGCTCGGGCAGCCGCATTCTGCACCTGGGCTACGCCATGGCTAAGAAAGGGGGTAATTTCTCCGACCGCCTCCGTCGCCCCTAAGCTACCCAACGCCTCAAGGATGGCATTGTAGGGCTGCACCAGGTGAGGATTGCCAGGCACCGGCAGAGCCGCCTCTACGCCTCCCGCCAGTAGCGATCGCAGGGGGACAATGGCACGGGGGTCGCCCAAACTTTCCAGAGCCTGGGTAGCGGCCTCGCGAACATAGTAATCGGAACAGGCCAGACATTGAATCAAAGCGGGCACCACCTGCCGATCCCCCAGTTTACCCAGGGCTCGAGCGGCATTTCGCCGCAGTGGATAGCCCCCATCGGAGGAGCGATCGGTTTCATCCTCGAGGGCTACCATCAGGGCTGCGATCGCCTCTGGCTGTGCCACTCGAAACCGACCCAACCACCAGGCCGCATAGTAACGCAAACCCGCGTCCTCTGTTTGCTGCAAGTTGCTTAAGGCTTGATCAACGGTATAGGCATCTCCCTGGGCATTCACCAGGGCTTCAGAGTCTAACCCCATACCATGGTTTTCAGGCTTCAGTGCCAGAAAGGGGACGAATGCTGACGATCTTTCCACCCAGACGGGTAATTCGTTGCATTTCCTCGTTCATGCGCCGGTAGGGAACCTTAATGAAGACGCTACCACTCCTACGAATGGGGTAGTTATTTTGACTGGTTTCTTCGTTTTGACGCAGTCCCTCTACTTCGTAAATAAAGGTACGACTGCCAGCAACAGATTCACTACCAGAAATATTTTGAGTCAACATGGTGGGGCAATTTCCTCAACTATCAATTAAGAGTATTTTATAGAAGTCTGCTCAGGCAGCGTTGGACTAGAACATGGCTTTAGCCAGAAGCCTTAACCGGGGCTGAGCTATACCCTGGGGTCGCTAGCCCACCAGAGAGTAACTCTTTCTCCCCTTAGGGTAATCCCTAGCCTCAGGGGAATAATTAGGACTAGCCTGAAACACTTCAATCCACCTCTCCCAAAAGTAGAGACGTCAATAAGGACGCCTCTACCTTAGTCAGGGTTAATTAACTAGAAACTAGCCTGGGTAACACTGGTCACCCGACCGCCCAGTTTATTGATCTGCTGTAACTTAGCCGACAGCTTTTCGTAGGGCACCAGATATACGGTATTAATGCGGCGCACCTTGGGATAGCGAGGCAGGTTGGCTCCCATTACCTCTACCCGATACACCCGACCCTCAGTTGTACCGTAGGGGGTAGACCCACCCAGGGCCTTACTGGGGGTAGCCAGCTTATTAGCCTGGGCAGACCAGCCCGCATTAGTGCTAGTAGGGCTAACAACAGAGGAGGACGTATTGCGGCCCAACTCCGAAGCCAAGCGAGATTTTTTACCCGCCGCTTGAGCCCGATCACTATTGGCATAGCCACGGTAGAGCTGGAACATGCGGGTAAAACCCACAGACCGTTGTCCTGCCTGGTAGACAAAGCTACGATAGTAGGGCACCACATGGTCACCAAAGTTGGCCTGATACTCTTCGCTGTCAATGAAGGAATCCACATCCGCGTCATAGCCTTCATTTTCGTAGCGATCGAGGTGGTCAACGACCTCCGACTCATCGTAGGGAGCCCTACCCAGCAAATGCTTGGTATGGAGCTCAATCACACGGGTCTGAAAATTGGGATAGAAAAACTTTTCTTTGTATAACTCCGACTTGGCTACCGCCCGGACAAACTCCCGCACAGTAATATAACCATTTTTAAGCAAAGACTCGGCGCTGGTCAGGCGTTCCGAGTTCATCAAATAATCATTACCCAAAAGCTGACGGTAGACGGCCCGAATAACGATTTCTGCATCTGCCGAACTCCAGTTAGACCGTAGTTCGACTGGGGCAGTTTCACTAAAGGCAGCGGTTCCTAGGCGGGATGCCGCCGTAGTAATCGGCATGAATCCTACTCCTTACGACAGGGTTCTCAACACAGCATGTAGATAAAACAATGCCCGGAGTAACAAACAATTGTTAACAATGGGCTAACAACTGTCTGCCCCTCCGGGCGATGATCGCCAACTAGCTCAGGGCGTTGATGGCGTAATCAATGTAGGAGTTAGCTTCAGAAGCAGCATCACCGGACAGGCCGTGGTTAGCCTTAATGTAACGCAGAGCTTCAACGTACCAGCTGGGGGATAGTTCAAAGGTGCTGTTGATTTCATCCAGACCAGCAATCAGGTACTCATCCATAGGACCGGTACCACCAGCAACGCAGCAATAGGTCACCATCCGCAGGTAGTAGCCGATGTCACGGGCACACTTATCCTTACCACGCTGATCAGCGGCGTAGTTAGCGCCCTGCATTTGGGTGGTGTAGGGGAACTTGTTGTACACCGCTTGAGCCGCACCACTGACCAAAGAGTCAGCCTTATTGGTCAGAGCCCGGGCGGCTTCTAGACCAGAGGTAGCTTGGCGCAGACGACCAAAGGCTACTTGCAGTTCAGAGGCGCTCAGGAAACGGCCTTGAGAATCGGCAGTAGAAACTGCTTCGGTTAAAGGGGTTTTCATAACGTTAAGGTTCTCCTTACAGTTGTCTTCACAGCAAATGAACAAGATTCAAAGAATTGGGATTAAAGCCCAATTAAAAGGGGGTTCAAGACTACTCGAACCTAAGCAACAGCAGCGGCAGCCAGGTCAAAGTAGCTGCTGATTTCAGACATCAGGGAGCTGCAATCACCTTGGGTGATACCAGCAGGATCGTTAGCAATGGAGATAGCCGAAGCTTTCATCTTTTCTACGCCAGCGGCTACAGAAGCACCGGGAACACCCAGAGCAGCGTAGGTTTCACGCAGACCATTCAGGCAGCGGTCGTTGAGAACGCTGGCATCACCGGTGAAGGTAGCGTAGGTAACGTAGCGCAGAATGATTTCCATGTCGCGCAGGCAAGCAGCCATACGACGGTTGGTGTAAGCATTGCCACCGGGGGCAATCAACTGAGGCTGCTCAGCAAACAGAGCCCGAGCCGCATCGGATACGATCTTAGAAGCACTGCCAGTCAAACGGTTAACGGCATCAATTCGCTTCAAACCATCGCTGGTAACACGGGAAAGCGCATCTAACTGATCGCTAGACAAAAAGTCACCACGGGCATCAGCCTGAGAAACAACCTTAGTGTATGCGTCAAACATCGACTCAAATCTCCTAATTATTTTTGTCGCTGAGTTGGCTATTTTAAGAGGGGCTACAATCGCCCCGAACTTGGCCAGGTGAGCAAAAACGCCCAACCAAGTCCCCACTAGAGAGAATCTTAAAGAGCATAATGGCCTACTTTCCCATTTAGTTTACATTTCTTCAAGCTTGTTAAATTATCTAAACAGACGGCTTCAGCAAAACTTGAATGATCAACTAAAAAGGGCTGGAAGTTCATTCCTTAATAGCAATGAATAACTTCTTAAAACCATTGCCTGAATTGGCTTTCGCTCATTTCAATCAACTCTCTACAAATTTTTATACACCGCTGACGCACCTTGTTACTTTACAAGTTATTAAGAATCCGGTCCCAGCCCTAGAAGCGCTTCTTGCAAAGCACCTAGAACCCCTAAGACAAAAGAATTCCAGGAATTTCCCAAGGCTTCTCACGACTGAACCAAGGGGGATAAAAAGTTAAGAAAATCTGTTATTTACAACAGTTTATTAAGTTCTTCGGCGAAATGCAAATTTTCGCTTTCCTTTGCTTTTAAGCTAACCCTTTAATCCCTATCGGCCTACGCCTGGTAAACGGCCATAGCCGATGGCAGGACGATGGAGCCATTGGCTGAGGAAGTCTGACCTGATTCACTGTTTTTTATGGAGGATCCTTAAGTGAGTTTGCCGTTACTAGCCTATGCGCCCAATAGCCAAAACCACCAGGTAAATGGACACAAAGTACCAGGGGATGAAAGTCCCAGACTCCGTGGGATCGAGACCATCTCCTCTCGTAATGAGCTGGATATTCTGATTAAGGTGGCTTACCGTCAGGTATTTCACGAGCAGCAAATGCTTAAAAGTAATCGCCAAATCTTACTGGAGTCCCAACTGCGCCATAGCTTGATTACGGTGCAGGGGTGATCACCCTGGCCCTGACCCTAACTGCAGTAGCGGTCGGGAGCATCCCACTTTTGCGATGAGTACAATTGCTTAGAGACATGACAGCAAATTCCCGTCACACTATAGGCACTCATTGCCCTGTCATGCCATGAAACGCCTATCTCGAGAAGAGCAGAAGCAGCTTGATGCCCATC
>JBEITR010000075.1:0-10296 GCA_040374765.1 Leptolyngbya sp. | reverse complement strand
GCGAAATTTTAACGATCACAGGGGTGTGTTTAGGATGCACTCAATGGTGATCTTTATGCACATAGACTACAACAACAGTTGCACGCGTGTGTTTAGAATGTGCTTAATGGTGATCGACATGTGCATAGATAAAACCTTTGGTTTTTTGGGCCAATTTACCCAAAAAACAGTACCCGGTGAAGGAGTAGTGGTCAGTAATAATGGGGTGATTTCTCCCCAGGGCCTCTGGGCTATCACAGGGCGCTAAGGCTATACTAGCCCTTGAACACGGGTTTGCTATCGGGGTTAAGGGTTGTCCTGGCGGGTTTCTGGCCAATGTTCTAGTTAGTAGATCCTGGCATCCCTCCACCGACTTCCCTGGAATCCTGAATTTCGACCCCTGATCACTGACTCTCGCATTAAAGAGTTGCCTCATTGCCCCCACCGAGTACCAGGACCGGATGCATGGCTAAGTCCCCACCGCCCCTCCAGGGACCAGCCCTGGTTAAGGAAGTTTGCCGCCGCATTCGGGTTGCCCGATCCTACTGGGATGCCCACAACAACCGCGCCTGCCGCCAGGAGCGGGAAAAGGCCCTGGCCCTCTACCACACCCTCACCCCAGAACAAAAACAGGCCATTCCCCAAACTCTGCGGGTGTGGTTACGCTATCGCAGTGAGAAGTACTTTGGACCCCACCGTACCCCCCCTAACCGCTAAGCAACTGCAGCGCCGCTACCGCCAGGGCGATCGCCACTTCGTTGGCGTCAACCTTAGGGGTGAGTCCCTGCGGGGGCTGAACCTGAGGCATATTAACCTCAGCCAGGCCGACCTCAGCCACACCGATCTGCGGGGTACCGACCTCAGCGGAGCCACCCTGGTGGGGGCCTCCCTGGTAGGAGCCCAAACCGGCAGTCAACGGCGCTGGCTCCTACCCAAGTTGATCATCGCCTGGGCCCTAGTAGGGTTGGCTGGATCGGCTTCCTGTGGGGTTTTATACCTGTCCACGGTATTCGAACTCATGGCAATTCCTCCTGGCGCCTATCCCAACCTAGATTACTTGCCATTCCTGTGGCTAATCCCCTACTTTCTAATCGCAATTACTGAATTAGGAACTGTATTAGGGGCTGTCGGTTTTGCTGTCGCCACTGCTATCACTAACGCTGTCGGTATAGTTGCGGTAGCCCTTACCGTTATGCTGACCATCGCAACTGGGATTGCGGCCTCCTACATTACCAGTCCGATTTTCAGGCCTACTCCTTTTTTCTTTCTTGATACCGGTTCCAGCATCGTTCTGATAACGCTGCTGGTCCTGGCCGATCTGGACTATGCCTATGAGGTCGGTCATCAGGTTCTTAAGGCAGAAGACCTGCGCCAAACTCCCCATAGAGTTGGACCTGTGGAAAATCTGGAAAAATATCTTAGTAAGCTGACGGTGGAGCTAGGCCTGCTGTTCATTGTTGGGATTACGGTTATGGCCTGTGTGATTGCTGCCCCCCTGGTTTCCTTTCCTGACCCTTTCCCTGCAATTAACATGGGTTTTCGGAGTATCCTTGTCGGCTGCACTATGTTCGGGGCCGTAGAGGTCTTGGTTGCCCGCCTCCATGGGATTAGTCATCAGGTGAGAGGCCTCCGGGAAATTGTAGAAAACCTCCGCCAGTGGGTACGCCCTTTAACGGTGGGGTTGGCGGCTTGGGGGGGCACCCGCTTTAACGGGGCTAACCTCACCGATGCCGATTTCACCGGGACCAGCCTCAAGGGAGCCCACCTCTACGGCGCTACCCTCACCCGTACGCGGTTTCACCGGGCCCGCCAGGTAAACCTAGCCCGTTTAGGCAAAACCATCCTGGCTGACGTTGCCGTGCAAGACCTGTTGATCAGCCTGCAGGGAAGGGGAAAGGCTTATCGGGGTAAAAATCTGCAAGGGGCTAATTTAGCGACAGCAGACCTGGTGGGTGCTGACCTCACAGAGGCGGATTTGAGTCAGGCCACCCTGGCAGGGGCCGACCTGCAGCAGGCTAACCTAACCAAAACCCAGGCATTAGGTACGGAGTTTCGGCAAACCAATCTTACCGGTGCCTGCCTGGAGGCCTGGAATATCGATAGCACCACCCAACTGGCGGGGGCTCGGTGCGATTAGGTCTACCGGCTGGGCCATCACCAGGAGCGACGCCCCCATAGTGGGCAGTTCCAGCCCGGTGAGTTTACCAAGCTGTTTGAATAAGGGCTCGATCCCAGCGATCTGATCTTTCCAAACGGCACCCAACTACAGGCCAAGGAGGAAGATCTTCAACCCTACCACCAGCCAAACCCCAATATGCAGGAGGTGGTTAAACGATAGGACTGATCTAGCGGCGATCCCAGCTAGGGCTTGAGCAATAGATAAAACAGTCGCCCCGGTCCATTAATGCGGCCCGCCAGTTCCCCCGCCTCTGCCCCCGATCCCACAAATAGATCGACTCGACCGGGCCCCACAATTGCCCCGCCCGTGTCTTGATCCAGCACCAGGCGAGTGGTGGGCCGACTCACCCAGGCCCCGGTGGGGCTGCGTTGGGGGAGGGCGAGTTGGATCAGGGCGATCGCGCCGGGGGGCATGAGGGACTTATCGGTGGCGATGGAATAGCCCGCCGTCACCGGTACCCGCAGACTACCGATGGGGGCGCCTCCAGGGGTTTCCCGAAAGAAAATAAACCGCTGGTTGCGGGGTAGGTAGGTATCTAAATCGGCGGGATGGGCGGTAAAGTACTCCCTCACCCGGGGCAGGGAGAGGTCGGCGGCGGCAATTTTACCGTCCTCCACCAGGGCCCGACCAATGCTGGTATAGGGGTAATCGGTCCGGCCAGCGTAACCCACCGCCATCACCCGGCCATCCGGTAGGTCCAGTTGGGCGGACCCCTGCACCTGCACCAGAAAGGCCTCCAGGCGATCGGCCAGCCACACCAACTCCAGGCCCGCCAGGGGTCCCTGGCTACCGGCAAGGCCATCTATCCCCTCCAGATCCAGTCGGGTGGGGTGGGGCCGGGGCCAGGTGTCTAGATCGGGGGGACGGCGGTAGAGGGGATAGGCATACTCAGGGGTGGGGACGGGGCTGGCCCGAAAGTGGGGCTCAAAGTAACCGGTAAAGGCCACCGTGCCCTGGCCATCCTGACCAATCGCCTGGTAAAGCTGGAACTCCCGCGCCAGGGCGGCTTGCCAGCTAGGCCGGTCGGGGCTGGTTTGCACCAGCTGGCGCAAGCGTTGCAGACTGCGCCAGAGGCGATCGCGGCTCAATCCTGGAATCACAGGGTTCTGGTAATCAACGGCGGCCTTGGGGCTAGCCAGGTAGGTCAGACTATGGTTAATGGCCTGGATCAGCGCCGATCGCTCCGGGGGCCAACTCAAGTCCGCCCACACCTGGGATTGCTGGGACTCTGGTAGGGGCTGCAGGGCAGGCCCTTGGGTTACCGCAGCTGGGCCAGGGGCGGCAGCCAGGGATCCAACCAGGCTGGTCAGACCAGCGATCAGGCCCAGCCAGCCCCCTACCTTACCGCCGACGCCCCTCAAAACCGTTCAACACTGGAACTAAAGATGGGCTCCACCCGAATCGCCACCAGCCGAGAGGGACGCAGCACCATGTATTCCCCTGGGTTGATTTTGGGCAGGGGTACGGTAATAAAGTCATCGGAGCTGGCCTTAGGCATGAGCTCGCCGCTGTACCATTTCTGAAAGTCCTGGATGGTAGAAAAGCTCACCTCCTCGCGGTGGCCTCCTTCAAATAGCAGGTGAATAGTGTACTCACTCGGGGTTCTGGGCATAGACTCTTTCCTTAGCGGTTGTGGGAAAAGGGAATATTATGGGTAGCCAAACAGCCCCAGCGCCAGTATAACCTTGGCCAGACCACTGAGGACAGCCTTAACCGGTTCCCTAGATAACTCGTCCTGGCGCTGCCACCCCTGACCAAGACGATAAAATCCCCAAGGGATTGGGGATTTTGAGCGATTTTACGGTATCAATCAAAACCTGTCACGGTCTTGTCCAGGATTCCCCCAGGGTTGTTTACAAAGCCAAAGAGGGTAGGAAATCTCCTCGGAACTTAACAATTTGGCGGCCTCCTATGGGGCCGTTCGGTCTCAGGGTACGATCAAAACCGGGCAGGGAGAAAGGTTAATCACCCGAGTTGTCACACTTTCCGTCTGGATTTCTTCGATTAGCCCAACGCCGCGACAGCCCATGACAATCAGATCGGCGCCTATTTCGTCGGCCACATCACAGATAACAAAGGCGGGCTGGCCCTGGCGCTCGATCGCTTCGGCCTCGATGCCCTGACTGGCAAACAACTCCTTTGCCTTACCCAAAAGTCTAGCCACCGCCTCTGGAGAAGACTGGTTGGAGGCCTGGCCTGATTCCTGAGGTTCGACCACCGATAGAAGCACCAAGCGACTGTGATGGCAGTTGACCAATTCCACCACCTTGGGAGCCGCCTGCTGAGCCTCGGAACTCATATCAATGGGAAATAAAACGGTCTTAAACATAGGCGATCAAAGGGAACTCGCACTCCGGTAAAATAAAGGGCTGATAGGTAAATATTACGATAGATCCAGGTGCTAGTTGGGTCGTACCAGCCGCTAAGACTAGCTTAGACAAGGTTGACCTGACTGAGCCCCGGTTGTCCCATAACGTAATAAACAAAAATAAAGACTTAAGCAGTTTTCAGGAGGTTTACACAGTGGTCAAAAAATCCGTGGCAAGTCTAACCGCCGCTGACGTAGCGGGTAAGCGGGTCCTCATTCGGGCCGATTTCAATGTGCCCCTCGACCCCCAGGGTAACATTACGGACGATACCCGCATTCGGGCGGCCTTGCCCACCATTCAAGACCTCACCGGTAAGGGGGCCAAGGTTCTGCTCACCAGTCACTTTGGTCGTCCCGAGGGCAAGGTGGTAGACAGCATGCGCCTCACCCCCGTTGCCCAACGGCTGAGCGAGTTGCTGGGGCAACCGGTGGTCAAGTGCGATGACTGCATTGGCGAAACCGTCACAGCCGCCGTTAATGCCCTGCAAAATGGTCAGGTAGCCCTGCTGGAAAATGTGCGCTTCTACGCCGGAGAAGAGGCCAACGATCCAGAATTTGCTAAGCAACTAGCGGCCAATGCCGACCTTTACGTTAATGACGCCTTTGGCACCGCGCACCGCGCCCACGCCTCCACCGCCGGTGTTACCCAATACCTCAGCCCCTCCGTAGCGGGATACCTGATCGAGAAGGAATTGCAGTACCTGCAGGCGGCGATCGAAAACCCCCAGCGCCCCCTGGCGGCCATCATTGGTGGATCGAAGGTATCCAGCAAAATCGGGGTGATTGAAACCCTATTGGAAAAGGTCGACAAGCTGCTGATCGGTGGCGGCATGATCTTCACCTTCTACAAGGCCCGGGGTCTGGCGGTAGGTAATTCCCTGGTGGAGGAAGATAAGCTGGAACTGGCCCAGAAGCTAGAGGCCAAGGCCAAGGAACGGGGAGTGGAGTTACTACTGCCCACCGATGTGGTGGTGGCCGATGCCTTTAAGGCGGACGCCAATGCCCAAACCGTCGGCATTGACGCCATCCCCGACGGTTGGATGGGGCTGGACATCGGCCCCGATTCTATTAAGGTGTTTCAGGCTGCCCTCAAACAGTGTAAGTCGGTGATCTGGAATGGCCCCATGGGGGTATTTGAGTTTGATAAGTTTGCCGTCGGTACCGAGGCGATCGCCCATACCCTGGCGGATCTAACCGGTCAGGGAGTGACCACCATCATCGGTGGTGGCGACTCCGTAGCCGCCGTCGAAAAGGTTGGGGTGGCAGAAAAAATGAGCCACATCTCCACCGGCGGTGGGGCTAGCCTGGAACTGCTAGAGGGTAAGGTCCTCCCCGGCATCGCTGCTCTGGACGAGGCCTAGGGCAGACTCGGGTGTGGCTGGGGCCTAGCCCCCAGCCCCAGGGGCAGAAGCCTGACAGTTAGGAGCCCAGCCCTTGACCAGTCAACGCCGTCCCCAGCCTACTGGACCCAGCACTATATTCCCAGGGAACTCGTCAACCATGGCGGGTTCCTTTTTTATCGATCCAGGCTGAGTCGATCCCAGACCCTACTGCTCTAGCCAACAATAGGCGCTCCAATTCTGACTAAAATTAGGATGCTGCTCCTGAAAAATTACGGTTATGGTTGCCTTACCGTCTGATTTGCCTACCCCCATTCAAGCTGACCTGATGAAGGTGCTTGAGAACCTCTCCACCATGGAGCATGGCAAGTTAATCCGCCAGGTCTTAGAAACCCTTCTGAGAATGATGGGGCGGGAGGCCGATCGCCTGGACTGGAAGATTCTCAACCATGCTCTGCTGGATATGGAACAGGGGTTCCAGATTTTCTACCCCTACCGCCATATTCGCAAAATTACCATTTTTGGATCAGCCCGCATGGGGTCGGACCATCCGGATTATCAGCTGGCCAGGGACTTTGCCCATCGCATTACGGATTTGGGCTTTATGGTAATGACCGGGGCTGGGGGCGGCATTATGGAGGCCGGTAACCTGGGGGCCGGCCACGATCATTCCTTTGGGTTGAATATTCAACTCCCCTTTGAACAGGGGGCGAATCCGGTGATGGCGGGAAATGCCAAGTTGATTAACTTTAAGTATTTTTTTACCCGCAAACTATTTTTTCTGCGGGAAAGCGATGCCCTAGTGCTGTTTCCGGGGGGATTTGGCACCCAGGATGAAGCTTTTGAGTCCCTCACCTTGATTCAAACCGGCAAGGCTGATCCCATGCCCATTGTTCTGGTGGATCACCCCGGGGGCACCTACTGGCAGGGTTGGGATACCTACATTCGTACCCACCTGTTAGACCGGGGGCTGATTAGCGCCGATGATCCCAGTTTGTACACCATGACCGACAACGTGGAGGATGCCTGTGCAGCTATCAGTAGTTTCTACCGCATCTACCATTCCTGTCGCTATGTGGGCGATCGCCTGGTGATTCGCCTTAAACAGGAATTATCCGATCAGGCGGTGGCTACCCTCAACCAGGAGTTTAGGGACCTTCTCGATCAAGGTGAAATCCTTAAGTCCCCCAGCCTGCCGGAGGAGCGTAACGACCCCACCACCCACCTCCCCCGGCTGGTGATGAATTTCAACCACCGCGACTTTGGCCGCCTGCATCAGTTTATTCGCCAGGTGAACCAACTGGGTGACCACGGACCCGCCTGCCAGCACCCCGAGCAGCGATCGCCCAATTTGTCAGGTATGGAGCTAAGCGGATTCGAACCGCTGACCCCTTGAATGCCATTCAAGTGCTCTACCAGCTGAGCTATAGCCCCTAGACTGTTCTTAATACTCTCCTACGGGAGGTGCTCTCGTCAAGCCTAACTTTTTGCTGCCAGATAGTTTTGTGGGGGATTATCCGCGCTAGAGTCAGACGTGGGTGGTATGGCCCTAGCCCCGGGTAAGGGGGCAAAAGCGAGTCAGACACCGACCCCGCCGTTGCTTTGATCGATCCAAGCTATCCTTGGCGTTCAGGCCAAAGCTATATAGTTCCAAGCCCTAACCATGGTATTTCCTAACTCTTCTAATTCCCCATCCATTGCTCCTGAAATGGTAGACGCGACCCTCTTGGCCTTGCGACGTAAACAGGGCACCTGGATAGACTGGGCCCAGGGCTGCCAGCTTTTACAAAAAGCCGGTTTTAATCCCCAGCAGATTTTTGAGGAAACTGGCTTTGAACCGATTCAACAAAACCAGATTATGGTGGCCGAGCAGGTGTACCAATCCATGGTTAAGGTGGGTATCTCCGAGGCTGCCCAGGCCCACTTTACCCAGCGGGGTAGCGATAACCTGTACGAGCTGCGGGTGCTTTCCCAGGCGGAGCGGGCCAGTACGGCGGAGTTTATTTTGCACCACGGGCTGGATGTGGACCAGGTCCAGGAATTGGTTAAACCCATCAAGGAATATTCCTACCGTAAGCAAAATGTGCCCGCCTTTGGGGATAGCCCCGGCGATGCGATCGCCTTTTACTACTGGAATTTAGCCCGCCAGAAGGCCGACCTGCAAGACCGTTCCCGGCTGATTGCCCAGGGTTTGCGGTTTGCAGACAGTGCCAGTGCTCGCCAGGAAGTCGAAAAACTGCTGACGGATTTTACCGTAGTCAAGGCCCAGCCCGCTCCGCGCCTACCCCTCTACCGGCTAGAGACAGAAAGCGAACTGCCCCGGGTAATTCCGGTGGTAGGGCAGATGCCCCTCCGCCGTGAGGATCTCCAGGCTGTGCCCGTCGCTGTCCCCGCCGAACCCTTTGGCCTGGTGACTTTTAGTGGGGTCGGTGCCTGGCTAGCGGTACCGGGTTGGCAGGTGATTTTTAGAGCCGAAGACCCCGTCGGTTTGCTTACCCAGGCCCATCAACTGCCCAATTACCCCGCCGATAGCCCTGACGAAGCGGTGCTGGTGATCGTCGATCGGGCCGAGCGCAGCTGGAACCAGGAGAGTTACTTTCTGGTGGCGGATGGGGACCAACTGGCTCTAACCTGGAGCTCTACCCCCCTGTCGGCGGCTATTCTGGGTAAGGTGGTGCTGATTTTACGCCCCAAACAGATTCTGGATGAAGACTATAACCGTGAGTTGTGGCAGCTGGACGAGTAGAGCCACGGCCATCCCAATTTAGGCTTCCATCCCAGAGCCATCAACCTTTCCTACCTGCCACCATTCCCGAACAGGAGTTACCATGGGCCTAGAACGACGGTTATCGCGATCGATATTTTTGAATACAGAAGTAGTCCAGCTTCGCCAGTTGTGCCTGACTCCAGGTGGGCTGTTTGAACCAGGGCAATATCTGGCTGAAGAACTACCCGATATTGCCTTTGAAATGGGTCTGGTGGAAAAGTTACCCCCACCCCAGGGGAGAACTATGGAGCCAGAATCAGACAGTCACCCTTAAGGAACTATGATATTTAGGTGAATTGCCTGCTCCTGACACGTTAGTCCCTCCCATGCAGATTACCTACGATCCTGACCGAGACATCCTGCAAATTGCTTTGAACAGCCGCGAAGTAGGAGAAACTGCCCGCATTTCTCCTAACCTGATCCTTGACTACGATGACGATGGTCTGATTGTTGGTCTAGAAATTCGCCAGGCATCTGAGCGGGTAGAAATTCCCCTATCGATTACCTACACCGTAGGCCCTGCCAACCTGGATAAGCCGCCGATCTAACCAGTGCCCAGAGCCGTCGATCGTTTTTATACACACCCCGATCATCCCCATACCCCCGGATCAGGATCGGTAGATTGTCAGGCCCTACCCTTTTCCCTTCAACTTGGGAGCCATAGCCTTAGATCCCTGGGACGGAGCAAACCAGGTGATTGAAACGGGAGTTGGCTCTAAAGCCTGTTGTCGAAGGCTGCCAACACCCTATTAGAGGAGGCTAGAATACCTACCCAGCCTTCACCTTTAGATTTTTCCATCAAATTTGGTGGGGTAGCTCGTGCTAGAAAGCACCCCCTTATCCTACTTCAATACAAGGGTCAGAGAAACGGAGCTCTTGCCTAGCCGATGCGATCGGAAATGGCAATAGGCGCAGTTCAGTCAAATCCCGTTAATCCAGAAAACATGAATTTTCTGTAAGGATACCTCCGAGAAAATGCTGAGGAACCGAGTAAAAATGATAAATTTTTATCATTCAGTATTAACCTTGTATTGAATAGATTTCCCTTAATCTTGTTGATAGGTATATTTCTTTGATCAGAATACTGATAACAGTATGGATCGGTCAAAGTGTATGCCGGGTAGGCATTTCGACTACATCTTTAAACCCCAATGCGTTTTAATTGGGTCGAAACCACCTGGCTAGCATAGAAGTTGCTAGTCCGATTAAAACAAGGCCGCTATGTCGTTTGCTATGGGCTGAGATCTAGAGCCAGTCTCTAGATCTTGAGTCAACTAGCTACAGCCATATATTTGATTTGCCATCAGCATAGTTCCTTGCTGCTGTGAGTAAGGTGCTCGTTTTTTTAATTGTTCCATTCCTAGCCTATGCCACCTTCCACCACTGTTCTCTCCTTTGAAAGCCTGACCTCAGGCACCCTGGCCAGCCCCATTGACGACAACGGCTACCGCCTCACCAGTAACAACGGCATTCAGGTGATGGCTGGGCCGTTCTCCAGTAAAGCGATTAGTGGTAGTACGGGCTTTGGTAACTCTTTGACCCTCGCTCGTCCGGATGGGCTCTCCTTTAATTTACTTTCCTTTGAATACTTCAACTCCTTTACCGGATCGGACGCCCTAGTTACGGCTACCTTTGCCGATAACTCTACGGCTAGTGCGGTTAT
>JBEITR010000073.1:0-10687 GCA_040374765.1 Leptolyngbya sp. | reverse complement strand
TGCTCTTCTCGAGATAGGCGTTTCATGGCATGACAGGGCAATGAGTGCCTATAGTGTGACGGGAATTTGCTGTCATGTCTCTAAGCAATTGTACTCATCGCAAAAGTGGGATGCTCCCTGCTCAAGTTACCTTGAAGGATATTCGCGGTTGGTTCACAAAAGACTGCTACTGTACTTCATCCGAGTAAGAACCGCTATAAGTCCACCAGCCCCGTTGGTAATAAAGTCGAATAAAGTCACTGCGTATCCAGCTAATATTTTCTGACCTTGGCAGTCTTACCTGCACCCAGGTTTCGCAGGTAGTGCTAAAAGCCTGTCCAATCACCTCAACTGAATTCCCAACCAAGCCATAGGCGCTGATTTCATGCTCCATTCCTGGTCCAGTTCTTATATTGACTCTGCTGCCAAGGCTAGAGCCATCAATATGGGCAGGTTCAGGATCGACTGGAAAAGTCTTACCCACGGGGACATATTCGTCGATTACCTGGCAGCTCATTACAGGTCCCTGGCTGTAGGCTGGACAGCTGAGTGATAGAATTATGGTTATAGATAAGATTAGTGTCTTCATAGCAAAGAGCCTTAAAACTAATTACTTAATTCAAAGATCTCCCAAGTTTTCAGGATATTTATCAGAAAGTTTACAGTTTAGAATTTAATAAAGCATCCGCCCTACAATTGCCATCCTACCAGTAACACAGCTCCAGGCGAATCCATTCAACCCCCTTGCCCCTCACCATCCCAGCACCTCTGGTAAAGATTCAGGACTATGGCATTTTCTCTGTCGATCGCTCCACCACTACTGCTACTACTTGGGCTAGGTCTACCGCCAGGGCTTAGCCCCACCGCACCGGCGATCGCCCAAAGCTGCCAGGAATCCATGGGCCAGGCCGTAACCGGAGCCTCAGTACAGCTCGACGCCTGTTCCTTTAATCGGGTCAGCCTCAACAGCGTCAACTTCACCTACTACCTTGGCAGCCAGAAAATTAACGCCCAGGCCCACTGCCAAAGCCACACCTGGACAACCTTCCATGACCAGGTAACCCACCGACCCCAGTCAACCGCCACCGCCAATATGTTGGCCCGGGTCTGTAACAGTGGCGAATTAGCCGTTGTCTTTGATCCACCCTCTAACATTCGGGTTAGCCCTAACGGCGCGATTCTGTGTACCGTGCAATCTCGGGTGAATATAAAGACCTACGGTAACCAGGGGGAATGGCATTACACCGATTTCTGCGGCTCCATGGGCATGATCCATACAAGCCAAATCCATTTCTAGCTGTGGCAGTATTACCCTTTGCTGTGCTCCCGCCCGCCACCCTAAGAACCGCCAGGCTGGCAGAGTTCATTACCATCGCGTCATCCCTTAGCCATCAACAGAAGCTGGGATAAGATACTGAAGAAGAATCGAGGGTAGGGCGATAGTGAAGCAGCGTCCCGACTGGTTAAGGCGCCCCGAGTGGCTCAACCGCCGCAATGTTGCGAAGAGTGCGGTTGGGCTTTTTGTTCTAGCTATTTTTGGCGGTCTTATCTACCTTGGTTACCAGGAGGACGCCTCCCTTTTTTCTGGCTTTGGTCCCGGCGAGGTTGAAACCACAAGTGAGAAGACAGATAACCAGGGCCAAATAATTGAGCGCACCACTACTAAGATTCCCCAAGAAGCCAAAACTCTATGGGACTGGACTAACCTGGCTGGAGTCGTAGCCGTCCCCCTACTCCTAGCCTGGTTCGGTTTTCGGCTGCAGAATCAGCAGCAAAAGCAGAATGAAGCACAGAAACAACGTGAACTTGAACAAGCTGAAAAACTGGCAGCCACTCAACGGGAGCAAACTGAAAAGCTGGCAGCTGTAGAACGGGAAGTTGCTGAACAGAACCGCCAGGAGGAAGCCTTGCAAACTTACTTTGATCGAATTTCATCACTCTTAGTAGAAAAAAATCTGTTAGCGATCTCGGCTAAGGTTGCTAAAAAGGATCAAAAGGCTGGAGAAGCGCCTACGGATTCTGCTACGGGTGACACCGCCACACCAGAAGAGGAGGAACTGCTAGATGTCTCAGTAAATGTCATTCGGGCCAGAACCCTTACCACGTTGCGAAGGCTGGGTAGCACTCGTAAGACCAGCTTGATTCAGTTTCTCCTTGAAGCCGAAGTTATTAACAAGTTACAGCTAAGTCTACAAGGGGCTGATCTGGCAGGGGCTAACCTACGCGCTGCTAAACTGGCAGAAGCTGACCTGAAGCTTGCCATCTTGAAAGAGGCTGACCTGTTTGGGGCTAACCTGATAAAGGCTGACCTGGTAAGAGCCAACTTGGTAAGGGCTGACTTGCAGCTTGCCATACTGAAAGAGGCTAACCTGTTTGGGGCAAATCTAGCAGGGGCTGACCTGAAGCTTGCCAATCTTGTAGAAGCTGAGCTGCCGTCTGCTGACTTGGCAGGGGCTAAACTAAATGGTGCCAGACTCCAAGGGGCTAACCTGAACAGTGCCAACTTGGCAGGGGCTAACCTAGCAGGGGCAAATCTGGAAGGGACTAACCTGAGCGAAGACGACCTGAAAGAGGCAAAGCTGTGCAGGACTAAGCTACCGAAAGGCATTAACCTTAACCCTGACCGTGACTGTGAGCGACGGCCAAGAGGTTTTCCCGCGCTCGACTAAAGCCCAATGGTCAGGGCCGCTACTGCTCGGAGTAGGGTATATCAGCTTACTTGCCGTCGCTGCTGGTTTAACCGCCTCAGGCTGCCTATCCCATCGCGCCGCCAGGTCCACGCTCCCATGGCCGACAACGGTTCTCCTCAAGTCATACAGCACTAAAATGTATTGACAATGTAAATACATCTTGCTTACACTACAAGCATGGATGTGTATTTCGTTCTCAATGGCATCACTTTTGTCTGGAATGACGAAAAAGCCAGGATCAACCCAATTAACCATAACGGTGTTACGTTTCAGCAAGCTGCAGAAGTCTTCTTCGACCCATTACTTGTGGTTGTTGATGCTAGCCGTAACGATGAAGCGCGAGATGCCGTCATTGGTTTAGATCGGCGTTGGAACTTGCTATACGTTGTCTTCATTGAGCGGGAAAACGACATTATTCGGGTCATTTCAGCTCGTAAAGCGACACGTAAGGAGTGGGAATTCTATGAAACCTGAGGCGTTGAAAAAGCGATTGGATAGGAATCGTCCCATGACGACGATCACAATTCGTATGCCTGAAGATGTGATTGAAGATTTGAAGCAAGTTGCACCCCTGCTTGGTTTTTCAGGGTATCAACCTTTAGTGCGCGCTTATATTGGGCAAGGGTTGCGAGCTGACTTGGAACGTTTGGAAGGTGATACAGTATCTGCATTGATAGCAAGCCTCAAGCGTCACGGTGTCAGTGATGAATTAATTCAAGAGGCACTAGGCGAAGTGAATGGGCGTTAGTCCACCCCGCAGCCGACCAAGGTTCTCCTGACGCCATGGGGAGACAGGCCCGCGATCGCCTGCCGAACAGGGTTATGGACCGCCCTAACTGGGATATTGCTCTAGGCGCCGCGATCGCTCCACCACTAAGGCACCTAGGGCTAGGTCTACCGCCGGGGATTAGCCCCACCGCACCCGCGATCGGGGACGGACTCAGGGCCAGGGGACTTTGCGATCTACTGAGACTGCGGTTTTTCTACCTAAGATCCCGCTGTGGGTATTTAGGCGGACAGGTTTCCACCTAAGATCCCGTACCCGGGTATTAGACAGAAAGTTTCTCTCTATTCAATCGTTATGCCACTAGTTATTGAGTTATACGAAGGCGTTTCCAATTATTAAGTCACACCAAACTCTTCAAGATTCTAATCGCAGATATACTAGGAATAATCTAAACTTCATCGTCTAAACAAGCTTGATGACTTTCACTAGTAACTACACCTTATGAACAGATTTGAAAATATCTCAGTGAAAGGCTTTCGTCGCCTTCGACAAGTTGAACTTGAGATGAGAAATCTTATCGTTATGATTGGGGCAAATGGAGCAGGAAAAACCTCTTTTTTGGATGTCCTTTCAACATTGGCTACTTCAGCTAATGGCAAATTACAAGAAACATTGCAGTCTAAAGGTGGATTAAATGAAATATTAACTAGAGGTAAAGCACAAGAGCTTGGTATTACTGTTTCAATGAAAGTTCCACAAGAGCAACCCTTAAAATATACTTTAACCCTATCTCCTAAAGGACTATCTTACGAAATTAGGAGCGAAAATTTAACTCAGCAACGCGATTCAGAAAAAAATGAGCCATTCAAATATATCGAATCGCATGGATTAGAGATTAAATATTTTCAGAAAGGCAGTGGTCTTTTAAGACCAAATTGGGAACACAATCCACTTGAAACATCTTTATCTCAAGTTCCTAAAATGTATCGTGAACCTGAGAACTTGAGAAAAAGTCTTGCTTCCTGCACTTACTATGGGGCACTTGATGTTTCAGGGAAAAGCCCAATTCGTTTACCTCAGCCAATGCGCCCTGCTAAACTACCTGGTGCAAGCGGTGAAGACTTGGTTTCTTGTCTCTATGATCTTCGGGAAACAGATGCAGAGCGTTTTGAAATGATCCAGGATATTGTTTCTACTGCATTTCCAGATTTTGAGAGGTTAAACTTTCCTCCTGTCGCCGCCGGAACTATTTCTATGACTTGGACAGACAGAAACTTTTCTCAACCTATATATGTGCATGAATTATCAGAAGGAACGCTACGTTTTCTTTGGTTGGTGACTCTTCTACAAAGTCAGAGTTTAACAACAATTACTTTGCTAGATGAACCAGAAATTAGCTTGCATCCTGAGCTTTTGAGACATTTAGTCTATTTGATGAGAGAAGCTTCAAAATATACACAGCTTATAGTAGCAACCCATTCAGATCGACTCATTAGATTTCTTGAACCACATGAAGTTTTAATCTGTGATATTGAGGAAGGGGAGGCAAGAATGACTTGGGCAGACACGCTTGATTTAGATAAATGGTTAGAAGACTATAGCCTTGATCAAGTTTGGGCAATGAATGTCATGGGTGGTCAGCCATGAAGATTGCTGTTTTAGTTGAGGGTGCTACTGAAGTAGCTTTTCAAAAAAAATTACGTGAGTTTCTCCAAACTCGTTTAGAGGGAAAAATGCCACGGCTCAACTTCATTAAACAAGATGGTCGCATTCCTAAAGAAGAAAAACTCAGACGTGTAGTTGAAAATTTACTGACCGGTAATAGTGCTTATGATGCTGTAATTGCTCTCACAGACGTGTATACAGGAACTCAAGATTTTCAAGATGCGGCTGATGCTAAAGCCCAAATGATGGAGTGGGTTGGTGACAACCCAAAATTTTATCCTCACACTGCACTGCATGACTTTGAAGCATGGCTCCTTCCATACTGGAAAACCATCCAATCCGTAGCAAAACATAATCGCTCTGCTCCTAGTGGTTCTCCTGAAACCGTAAATCATCAGAAACCACCTTCCTACCATCTTAAAGAAATTTTTAGATCGGGAGGAAGGCAAGATTATAACAAACCGATTCATGGCAGAAGAATTTTGGAGAACAATGATTTGATGATTGCCATTCAAGCTTGCCCAGAGCTAAAAGCTTTTATAAATCAAATTATTTCTCTTTGTGATGAAAGCAAAGTAATTGCTTAACCTTCGTATGAGGGTAAAGAACACCATTTGTATTTATTGAACCGATAGCATACACCGCTCTTGTCTTGACCCAAACTCAAAGCGGCATAGTAACTCAAATGCAGCGGATGGTTAAAAGCCACTGGTGCTGAGTTCAAGGTTACTTGCCGCCGCTGGTTTAACCGCCTCAGGCCGCCTATCCCATTGCGCCGCCAGGTCCACCCCATGGCCGACTAAGGTTCTGCTGAGGTCATGGGGAGACAGGCCCGCGATCGCCTGCCGAACAGGGTTATGGACTGCCCTAACGGTGATATTGCCCGAGCCGCTGCGATCGATCTACCACTGCGGCTCCTTGGGTTAGGGCTCCTGCTGGGACTGAGCCCCACAGCACCCGCAACAATGACCCATCCATGGGCAACCCCGCACCATCGCTAAAGAAACCTTGAGTTATAGGGTAGCCAGGGTATGGGGTATTTATACTGAAACTTTCCATCTAAGATCCCCTATGCGGGTATTAGAGGGCAGAATTTTCCCTGTTGAGTAGTTGAACAAAAGCCGTCTGTGTGAACGAAGCTAGAGCCTGCTTGTTGGTAGCGAAGTTTTGTGAAAGGAATTCCGTAATTCAACGTCAATTCTATATCTGTTACGTGAAGCCTTGAGCTAAAAAAGCCTATGGAGAGATATAACCCACTTTCCCCTGCTGAAAATCTAGAGGAGAGAAAACAGCAGGCCCTTCATCAGTGTGATCACCTTATTAAAGATTTTGCTAAACGGGCTGATCGTCATAAAGCCCGATATAAGAGGCTTCAGGTGACTAGTATTACGTTAGCTGTCTGTACAACCATTCTTTCTGCGTTATCTGCCAGCAAAGTTCTTGGACAGTTGGATTGGGTCGTCCCTGCTGTAAGCGGCTTGGCAGCACTTTCTACAACGCTGCTGAGCCAAACAAATACACAGAGGATGTGGGTGCAGTCCCGTAATATTTCTCAGCAATTCCAAACACAACTTTTTCTTTATCTACAGTGTAGCGGGGAGTATGCGAATGTCCAGGATGATTCAGAACGACTGCGATTATTCTCAAAGCGTTTAATGGAAGTTTGGTCACAAGCACAGGAGAATTGGTCACAACAGGCATCTTCCGGAAAGTGAACAAGTGCCTGGAAGCCGTAAATAACCATCAGCTTGGTCATTAAGGATAGGATCGCTCATACTAGATGGTAAGCCCCGTTCGATCTGGGAGAAGTCTATGTTGTCACAAGAACTAAAAGCAGAAATTTTCAACTTGTCGCCCAGTGATCGCCTCGCATTGATCTCTGCGATTGTTGAGTCCTTGCAAGATATAACTAGTGCCCAGTCTGACCGCTCTAGTGCAATTCGGCGGATGAGGGGATTGTTAAAAACAGAGCAACCTGCACCGACTGACGAAGAAGTGGCAGTAATGTTGGAAGAGAGACAGGTGGAGAAGTATCTTCAGTGAGAGTTCTAGTTGATACCAACATTATTTTGGACTTTTTGCTGCAACGAGAGCCATTTTTCCAGGATACGGAAACCGCTATTTTAGGCAATTGATGTAGGCGAGATTGTCGGCTATGTGACCGCAACAACACTAACGGATATTTTCTATATCTCACGCAGACACACCCGTAATGTTGAGAAAGCGAGGCAAGCAATCTCAGAAATGCTGACCGCCATGATGATTTGTCCGGTTGATCGAGTCGTTCTGGAATCGGCTTTTAACTCTGGCTTAGATGACTTTGAAGACGCTGTTCAAATTTTTAGCGCCGTCACTCAAGGATTAGAAGCAATTGTGACCCGTGATGCTCAGGGGTTTTTGAGTTCACCTATACCCGTTTTATCCATTGAAGAGTTGTTGCGGCAAGTCAGGCTGCAAAATGGTGGTTAGGTTAGGAGGTATAAATTCCGATCTCATTGTCAGTTTGTAGCAAACACTGTCCAACAACCCCCCTGGGGCTTCCCCCCAAGCGCAACTAGCTATCACCGCAACCTGGCTACCCCATCACCACAGTGCCCCATTCCGAGAGTCAGTTCCCCAACCCGGGAGATCATCCCACTTGGTAGCCCAGCCACTCCGTCGTCGTCGCTGGTTTGACCGCCTCAGGCTGCCTATCCATCCCGCCGCCAGGTCCACGCCCCCATGGCCGACTACGGTTCCCCTGACGCCATGGAGAGAGATACCCGCGATCTCCGCACCTGTCGAACGGGGGTATCGACTGCCCTCACCGTGATATTGCCCGAGCCGCCGAGATCGCTCCACCACTACGGCTCCTTGGGCTAGGTCTACCGCCAGCGATTAGCCCCACCGCACCCGCAACTAAGGCCAAGCCCAAGGTAATCCTGTGGGGGGCTGGTGATATTGAGCCGCAAGGTAGCTAATCGGGTGCCCGATTCTTGCTCAAAAATGACCCATCCATGGGCAAACCCTCACCGAGGAAGAATTTCAGACATTGAGCGACCCGACAACTCAGCTTATTTGCCACTAAACTCAAAACATAAGCCTTTGAAACGTGGAAATCTATATGACCTTGTCTGAAGTTTTACCATCCGTTCGCCAACTCTCGATCATCGAGAAGCTGAAGCTGATTCGGATTTTAGCAGAGGATCTAGAAGCAGCAGAGGATATCTCGCCCCTGGAACCTTTCAAAACCTATGATCTGCCGACCCCCTACAACAGCTTTGGGGTTGGCGCTACCTTAATGGAAGCTTTAGAAACAGCGGATCAGGCTTAATGTCATGCGCTTTCGCTATTCCACCACTGATCCCTCCCAAAACGAGTTCGATAGTCTTCCACGAGTCCCAATGCACCCCTGATCTTAGGTCAGACGAACTTTTTTATGGAATTTGATGTGTGCTTCTACCGTTCCAAAATGGAGTTCGAGGTTAAACCCAAGTCTTCGTAAACGGTCTAGTATACTCCCCGAGGCAGATGGGCAAAGGCGACCTGTGATGTCTCAAACCTCCCCCCGGGGCTTCTGCCCCAAGAGCAACCAGCCATAGCCGCAACCTGGCCACCCCATCGCGCCGCCAGATCCACGCCCCCATGGCCGACCAAAGTTCTGCTGAGGTCATGGAGAGACAGGCCCGCGATCACAGCACCCGCTGAAGGGGGTGATCGATCGCCCTAACGGTGGTATTGCTCCAAGGATCCGCGATCGCTCGATATCACCCTAACGACCCTGCCCTGGCTAAAGCATGCGTTCCAAGCCGATTAATAGGAACGGGTACGCAGGATGGTGGCCCTGGTAATCGATAGACTTTACCCCAATGACTTCGATGAGCCAATGCGAAAATGGTTATAGCCCCATGATCAGATCAATAGAGGAACGTCACCTAAAATTATGCCTAGCGAGGTCATCATCCCATGAGTGTCATCATTTCAGACGAAATCCTACAAGCGTCTCGGCTTACCCCCAGCGAGTTTCGCCAAGAAATCGCATTACACCTGTTTCAGACGGGTCGTTTAACCCTGGGTTATGCCGGCCAACTCGCGGAGATGACACCCAATGCCTTTCGTCAACTCCTCAAACAGCGCCATGTTCCCCTCTACTCCTATGATGTGGAGGATTTTGAGCTGGACTTGAAGAATCTACGGGAGTTGGGGCGACTGTGATTGTTATTAGCGATACATCAGTAATCACGAATCTAGCCGCCATTCAACATTTGCCACTTTTAACCCAACTCTACCGCCAAGTCATTATTCCTGAAGCCGTATATCTGGAGCTTGCAGATATCGATCCCCCTGTTCCTGGAGCGCTTGAAGCCCAATCTGCTGACTGGCTTCAATCGAGACAAGTGACCGACCTCAGCGTTGTTCAACGGCTTCAAAATCAGGCGAGGTTAGATCCGGGTGAATCTGAGGCGATCGCTCTTGCCCTGGAACTCAAGGCTGATTTGCTGTTGATTGACGAGCGCCGTGGTCGGGCAGAAGCCAATCGCCTGGGATTGAGAATTATCGGCTTACTGGGTATTTTAGTTGAGGCTAAACGCAGAAATTTGATTCCTGCTGTCAAGCCGTTGATGGATGCCATGATTGCTACATCAGAATTTAGAGTGTCTCCAGCCTTGTACAACCAGATTTTGGAGATGGTGGATGAAACTTAATTCAATGGAAAAGGCGAGTACTTTTGGCGTCGCCAGGTCTACGTCCCCGTGGCCGACCAAGGTTCTGCTGAGGTCATGGGGAGCCAGGCCCGCGATCGCCCGCCGAAGGGGGTGATCGACCGCCTTAACTGGGATATTGCCCCAGGAGCCGCGATCGCTCATTCCTGGCATCCTGCCAAGCTAGTGATTCGGGTATCTTTTGTGGGGGGTTATAATAACTCTATCAAGAACAGGCACGGGAAAAGTTTAAGAGTTACGCAGGGGCAATCAGTTTAGAATCCGCAACGGGGTACACTTTATTTCGCTCCCTAAGCCCCATCGATTGAGTACATGGGAGTAGAACAGGGTGGTTTTGACCTCCTTGTGATCCTGGTATGATTTTTGTACCCAGGATATTCAAAACTTCTGGGACGCTGTGAGCGAATGGGAATTCGAAGTTAATCTATGAATTATCGAAATCACATTACGATCGAACCTAATAAACGTGGTGGTAAGCCTTGCGTCCGTGGCTTGCGAATTACGGTTTATGAAGTGCTTGAGTATCTGGCTTCCGAGATGACCGAAGCAGAAATTCTTGATGATTTTCCTGATCTGACGCGAGAAGATTTAAAAGCCTGCATTGCCTATGCCGCTGATCGTGAACGGCGATTTATGGCCGCTCCATTGTCCGCATGAAACTATTGTTTGATGAGAACTTGTCGCCCAAGTTGCCGAATCGTTTGAGCGATCTTTTCCCAAACTCAGTTCACGTCAGAGATGTAGGCATGAAAGCGACAATTGATCCAATCGTTTGGGATTATGCCAGCAATTCTCATTTTAAAGAATCAGCTGCTATTGGGAGGGATTTCCAGTTCTAGCCCCTCGAGCATGAAGGTAAGGAGATGATCCCAACTGTCGAAATACAGGTACCGAGTTAAAGCCCGCAGGTCATCAAAGAAGGT
>JBEITR010000006.1:0-122305 GCA_040374765.1 Leptolyngbya sp. | reverse complement strand
CGCGATTGTAGTTCCGGTTGCTCTAGCTTTTCGCTCAGTTGATGCGCTATGCTCATAATTAATTTGTTTGTTTTGGGTGCAGCGACTATTGTCCATGTACCCTCTTTTTTACGCTAGTCCCCCAACCGCTAGATACGCCCGGTTGCAGCCGCTTACAGGTTAAGTACCCTGAGGTTTTCTAGGGTAGGATCATGGGTGCCAGTGAGAGTAGCACCGGCCTGCCGGAGCTGAGTGAGATGGGCGATCGCTCCAGGGGTGATCACCTCTCCAGCCACCAGGGTAGGAATACCAGGGGGATAGGCTGCAATCGTATCGGCACTGAGGCATCCCAATGCCAGAGGGGCGGCTAGGGTGGTGGTGGTGGCGAAAAATGCCTGTCGGGGAGAGACCGGAGGTTGGATTATAGGATTGTCCCTACCCCAGGCTAGGGGGGATGGGCCATCTAACCATGGGGTTCCAGGCCGGGCGTAATCACGGGCCAGGGTACGGCAAGCCTCCACACAGTGCTTACCATCCCTAGGCCGATTCCCCAGGCTCAGGATTAGGGTCAGATAGCGCCCTTGGGCCAGTTCAACGGTTATGCCCAGGTTTTGGTGCAGGTAGTCGTCCGCCTCTGGTCCGGTCAGTCCTAGCCCGCTTACATCCAGGGTTAAGCGGGTTGGGTCCAGGTCTGCCCCGATCTGGGTGGCCAGCACCTCTGCTTTCTTAAGCACCCCGAATCCAGGAATTTCACCAATCTGTCGCCCCATCTCCAGGGCCAGGGCCAGGGTACGTCCCAGTAGGCGTTCTCCATCCGTGGCGATCTGGTGTCGAGCGCTATCCAGGGAGGCCAGCAGCAGATAGCTGGGGCTGGTGGACTGGGTAATTTGCAGGGCGGCCCGCAGGCGATCGCGATTCAGACGCGGTCCCTGGCAGTGCACCATGGCCGCCTGGGTTAGGGCCGATAAAACCTTATGGGTTGATTGCACCACCAGATCGGCTCCCTGGCTTAGGGCTGACCGGGGTAGATCGGCATGGAAGCCAAAGTGGGGGCCATGGGCTTCATCCACGAGGAGGGGTAGCCCTCGCTGGTGGACGATGGCGGCGATCGCTTCGAGGTCGGAACAGAACCCATGGTAGGTGGGCGATACCACCAGCACGGCCCGACTGTCGGGATGGTAATCAAGGGCGGTGGCGATGCCATCTGCCCCCAGTCCTCCAGCCAACCCCAGGCGCGGACTATAGGTGGGCTGCAGGTAAACCGGTTGGGCACCAGCCAAAATCAGTCCTGAAATGACTGACTGGTGAATATTACGGGGCACAATGATTTTATCCCCTGGGTTACAGGTGGCCAGGATAGCCGCCTCTAAACCGCAGCTAGAACCATTGGCTAAAAACCAGGTTTGCTCTGCTCCAAAGGCATCCGCCGCCAGATCCTGGGCAGCTTGAATTACGCCCTCCGGGGTAAACAAATTATCCAGTTCCGGCAATTCTGTCAGATCGGCCCTGAGGGCGGTTGATCCCAGTAATCGCTTGAGGCCATCGCTGGCTCCCTGACCACGCTTGTGTCCTGGTGTATAAAAAGCACCATGGGGTCGCCGACTGGCAGTTTGGACCGCTGTCAGTAAGGGAGTTGGGGTTTGGTCCAAGGGTCGCGATCGGGTCATGGGGGAGGATGGGGGTTGGCCTTCATTGCAGGTATAACTCCCAGAGAGGGGACCGGGCAAGACCCAGGTCCCTGCCGGGATTTATGGCCGTAGCCACCTGCAAGGGCCGGAGGCGAGCCAGAACCCTGAGGGTCGGTTTTATCGGTCAAAGCGAAGGCTGGATCAGCGTTCTGGCCAAAGCTATACTTTCACCAGTAGGTCAACATCCCGGCAGTGGACCACAATCGGATGTTTTCCTTAAGAAAAATAAATTTAGTGGAACTGGCCTGGTCATCCTCTAATCCCTACGGAGAGACGGTTTTAGGGCTTTTCAGCCGATTTAGATGAGCTCCGGAATGGGCAAAATTAACGACAAAATCTAAAACTGTATCTGATGTTTTACTACTGCTTAGGAAAGGGTATGTCAAAATGTAAGCGGCTTTTGCCAGATCAATCCAGATCCTGGGGTGGGCAGTCATGATGGAATCTATAGACCTTTTGTATCAATACGCCTGGCTAGTGCCAGTGTTACCCCTGATAGGAGCGGCGATCGTCGGTGTTGGCCTGATCTCCTACAGCCAAACTACCAGTCAATTCAGACAGCCCGCTGCTGCCCTGATTGTCTCCCTGACCGGGGTAGCGATGGTGCTGTCGTTTTTGATTTTTTGGAGTCAGGTCCAGGGGCATTCTGCCTACACCTACATGTTTGAGTGGGCCGCCGCTGGAGACTTTCACTTAGAAATGGGTTATACCGTCGATCACCTGGCGGCACTGATGCTGGTGGTGGTGACCACGGTAGCCTTTCTGGTGATGATTTATACCCATGGCTACATGGCCCATGATCCGGGTTATGTCAGGTTTTATGCCTACTTGAGTCTTTTTAGTTCTTCTATGCTGGGGCTGGTGATTAGCCCTAACCTGCTTCAGGTTTATGTGTTCTGGGAACTGGTAGGGATGTGTTCCTACCTGTTGATTGGCTTTTGGTATAACCGTAAAGCTGCCGCTGAAGCCTGTCAAAAAGCCTTTGTCACTAACCGGGTGGGAGACTTCGGCCTATTGTTGGGCATGCTAGCCCTATTCTGGGCGACGGGAAGTTTTGACTTTGACGTCATGGGCGATCGCCTTACCGATCTGGTGAGTTCCGGTGGCTTGGCCCCAGCCCTGGCGGCGGTGTTTGCCGTGCTGGTTTTTTTGGGACCTGTGGCCAAATCAGCCCAGTTTCCCCTCCATGTTTGGTTGCCCGATGCCATGGAAGGTCCCACTCCCATTTCCGCCCTTATTCATGCCGCTACCATGGTGGCGGCTGGGGTGTTTTTGGTGGCCCGTATGTATCCCGTGTTTGAGCCTATCCCTGCGGTGATGACGGTGATAGCCTGGACTGGTGCGTTCACCGCATTGATGGGGGCTACCATTGCCATCACCCAGAATGACATTAAAAAGGGTTTGGCCTTTTCCACCATGTCCCAGTTGGGCTACATGGTGATGGCTATGGGTGTAGGTGCCTACAGCGCCGGCTTGTTTCACCTGATGACCCATGCCTACTTTAAGGCCATGCTTTTTCTGGGTTCTGGTTCCGTGATTCATGGCATGGAAGCTGTGGTCGGCCATGATCCGGTGCTGGCTCAGGATATGCGACTAATGGGCGGCTTGCGCAAGTATATGCCGGTTACAGCCCTAACCTTTTTGATCGGTACCCTGGCTATTTGTGGTATTCCCCCCTTCGCTGGCTTCTGGTCTAAGGATGAGATTTTAGGCTCTACCTTTGCGGTTAGCCCTGTGCTCTGGGGGATCGGTTGGTTGACGGCGGGAATTACGGCTTTCTACATGTTCCGGATGTACTTTTCTACCTTTGAAGGGTCTTTTCGGGGTAACGATGAAGCCATGCGTCGGCAATTGAAGCAAGCCCATATGCAACGGCTAGGGTTGTCTCTGGGGCCAGGGGCGATGAATCCCCAGGAGCTTACCCTCGATGCCGTGGAAGATCACCAGGGTGATCACGACCATGGTTCCGAACCCCACGAGTCCCCCTTAGCCATGACCTTGCCCCTGATGGTTTTGGCCGTTCCCTCGGTGTTGATTGGTCTGGTGGGTACCCCCTTTGCCAATCTATTTGAAGCCTTTATTCACCCCTCTGGTCCGGTTGAGGAGCTAGAAGCCTTTGATTGGAGTGAGTTCATTCTGATGGCCGGTAGTTCCGTTGCGATCGCCGGGGTGGGGATCCTGCTGGCGGTCCTAATGTACCGGACCCGAGTCATTGACCCCAGTGCCATTGCATCGAGAATCCAGACTCTGTACAACTTCTCTCTGAATAAGTGGTACGTTGATGATCTCTACGAGGTGCTTTTCGTACAGGGTAGCCGCCGCCTGGCTAAACAGGTTCTCAATATTGACGTCCGTATTGTCGATGGCCTGGTTAACCTCACCGGCTTTCTCACCCTGATTACCGGTGAAGGCTTGAAATATCTGGAGAATGGGCGGGCTCAATTCTATGCCTTGATTGTGTTTGGCGCTGTTCTGGGGCTGGTGCTCCTATCGGGAATCACCTAGGTGGCCCTGAGGCTAGTTCCAGGGCTTCTCGAGGGAAGATCCTGGAGCTAGCTTTTTATAGAATAGGGCCACTCCGATCTATCTTTCCGGCCCCTTTCCCATAATATTTGCCGACGAGAAATAATCCTCATAACCCTATGGACCTCGAGACCTTTCCCTGGTTGACCACCATCATCCTTTTACCCTTGCTGGCCTCCCTGGCCATTCCGTTTCTACCGGATGAAAATGGTAAAACTGTCCGCTGGTATGCCCTGACTGTTGGCCTGATCGACTTTGTGTTGATCGTGGTAGCTTTTTCCCTCAACTACGACTTTAGCCAGTCTGGTCTGCAACTGGTTGAGACCTATACCTGGGTGCCCCAACTGGATCTGAAATGGTCCCTGGGGGTAGATGGTTTGTCTATGCCCCTGGTCTTACTGACTGGGTTTATCACTACCCTGGCTACCCTGGCCGCCTGGCCCGTCACCCTTAAACCTAAGCTGTTTTACTTTCTTCTACTGGCCATGTACAGCGGCCAGATTGGGGTCTTTGCTGTCCAGGATTTATTGCTTTTCTTTCTCTTTTGGGAACTGGAGCTCATCCCGGTTTATCTTCTGCTGTCTATTTGGGGTGGCAAGAAACGCCTTTATGCTGCTACCAAGTTCATTCTCTATACCGCCGGGGGTTCCCTATTCATTCTGGTGGCCGCCCTGGCTATGGCCTTCTATGGCGATACGGTCAGTTTTGACATGGGTTTATTGGCTCAGAAGGTCTATCCTTTACGGCTGCAAATTCTTCTATACCTGGCTTTTCTGGTGGCCTACGCAGTTAAATTGCCAATTATTCCCCTGCACACCTGGCTCCCTGACGCCCATGGAGAGGCGACCGCCCCTGTGCATATGCTGTTGGCTGGAATTCTCCTGAAAATGGGAGGATATGCCCTGATTCGCATGAACTTTGGCATGCTACCCGACGCCCATGCCTACTTTGCCCCCATCTTGGTGATTCTGGGTTGTATTAATATCGTTTACGCTGCCCTGACTTCCTTTGCCCAGCGCAATCTGAAGCGAAAAATCGCCTATTCCTCCATCTCCCATATGGGCTTTGTCTTAATTGGTATTGCTTCCTTTACCAATTTAGGATTGAGCGGGGCGATGTTACAAATGGTTTCCCATGGATTGATTGGGGCTAGCCTATTCTTTCTGGTGGGAGCTACCTACGATCGCACCCACACCTTGATTCTGGAAGAAATGGGAGGGGTGGGTAAAAAAATGCCCAAGATCTTCGCCATGTTTACGGCCTGTTCTTTGGCTTCCCTGGCTCTGCCTGGAATGAGTGGGTTTGTGGCGGAGTTAATGGTGTTTGTGGGCTTTGCCACCAGCGATGCCTACAGCTATACCTTCCGTCTAATCGCCGTTCTCTTCATGGCTATTGGGGTGATCCTGACCCCGATCTACCTGTTATCTATGCTCCGGGAAATTTTCTACGGTCCCGAAAATAAAGCACTGGTAGAGCACGAGGTCCTGGTAGATGCCGAGCCCAGGGAGGTGTTTATTATCGCCTGTTTGCTGGTGCCGATTATTGGTTTTGGTTTTTACCCCAAACTATTGACCCAGATTTATGACGCCACTACCCAAAATCTAAACACCCGCCTCAATCAGGTTTTTGTCGCCAGCCAGAACACTGGTGAGGGGACAATTCCCGTGGCGGCATTGCCGGTTCTAAAGGCGCCAACCATAAGTCAATAGTTGAAATAGAGCTTTGGCCAGAACCCTGAGGACAAAGTTGACCAGCCAAGTTTAGGTGGCCTTATGGATCAGCCTATTTCCGATTGGCAGATCTAAAAAAGTTAAGTCTGGGTAGGTGTTCTGGCTCGCTGCCAAGGGTATTGGAAATCATGGCAAGAATGGTGAGACAATGGCTAACTGGTTCCTTAGTGCTGGGTAGTCTGCTGGGCGCTGGGTTTGACCTTTACAGTCCAGGTTTCATACCGGCTGCCCTTGCCCAATCTGGGGTGGATGAGGCGACTCGGGTTCAGGTCTACGAACGTGTTAAACCGGCGGTAGTGGCGATTGAAACCCAGGATGGTGGTGCCGGTAGTGGCAGCCTGGTGGATGCCAATGGTTTAATTTTGACCAATGCCCATGTTGTGGGTACGGATCGGGTCGTCAGAGTACGGTTGGCCGATGGTCGTACCTTTGAAGGAGATGTGGTGGCCTACGGTCAGAATCGTCTAGACCTGGCGGCGGTTAAGCTTAGAGGTAATCCGACTAACCTGCCGACGGTCGCCATTGCCCCTCCTAACTCGGTGCGGGTTGGTCAGACCGCCTTCGCCATTGGTAATCCCTTTGGACTACAAGGTACCTTTACCATGGGGATCATTAGCCGCATTGATACTGAGCGTAATTTAATTCAGACCGATGCGGCTATTAATCCGGGTAATTCCGGTGGTCCCTTGCTGAATAGTAATGGCCAGCTAATTGGGGTGAATACCTCGATTTTTACGACTACGGAAAGTGGTGGTAATGTGGGTATTGGCTTTGCCATCCCGACTGATTTGGTGCAATCCTTTCTGGCCGATGTGCGATCGGGACGGGCGACTACCACCGTTCCCACTGCTCGTACCAGTCGAGAACCGGTTGAGATCGCCCTGAATGGCTCTCCGGTGGAAGACCGTTTAGACGATAGCAGCAACGTCTTGCCCGACGGTAGTTACTACAATCCCTATATTTTCGAAGGTCGGGCTGGACAAACCGTGACCATTGACATGGTCAGCAACCAGATCGATCCTTTCCTGGTCTTGATATCCCCCGATCACGACGATGTGTTTGTCCAGGATGATGATAGTGGCGGTGACTACAATGCTCGCATCTCCTTTGAGTTGCCCTACACCGGGGCCTATATTATCCTCGCCAACGCTGTAGCTGAAGGAGAGATGGGCCGTTACCAGATCCGAGTTACTGGCCACGGAGGTGGATCCGCACCAAGCCATGGCGGAGGAGCAATTCTGCGCCATCAGGGGCGGCTGGGACCGGGCGATCCCACCCTGGAGGATGGGACCTACTTTCAGGAATTTCACTTTCGGGGTCGCCATGGGCAGACAGTCCATTTGAAATTGGCAAGCGGGGACGTTGACACCTATCTAGTGCTCATCGACGAACAAGGTAACGTTTTGGGAAAAAATGATGATGCCAATGCCCGCACCACTGACTCAGAATTAGTGGTTACCCTTCCCCAGGACGGTCAGTACACCATTATTGTCAATGCCTACGGCCAGGCTACCCCGGGACGATTTTTACTGACGGTAGATTGAGGCTATGCCAGGGTGTTATCACCAAGGCTATGGTTTTAGGTCTCCCCACTCCAGATCCCAATCCTAGGGAAGGGACTCCGACTTCAGGTTCAGGCCTTCACAGGACCAGGCTGGAGTTGATCCAGATGGCTGGGGTCGACGTTATAGGCGGCCCCAAATCCCATCACAAACCGACCGCTACGGGGACTTAACTGGAGTAGCTGGAAATCCCCTAAGGAGCACAAGGTCTGAACGATGTCCCCAAAGCGTTCTTCAAATCTTGCCGTCGTGGTTTGCCAAAGGGGACTATCGCGAGGCACTGGCTTGCCCCCACACTGGTAGGTGAGGCGCTGGCGAGCGAAGATCTGGGGAGATTGGGCTTCGTCTGTAATCAACAGGACGCTGGCCTCCCCTGTTGTGATCAGGTTAGCGGTGTGAGCTGCTAGCCCACTGACAAAAATGTAGATCTGGTAGCTTTCGTCCATGACATAGGGGGCGTAGCTCACCTGGGGACTGCCATCGGGATTGACCGTAGCCAGGATAAGACTTTGTAACTGGCTCGATAGGCTCTGGTAGGCTGCATTGGCACTCTCAAAGTTAGGCATAAATATGGATATTTCGTCGCTATCATCGACTTTACCGATAAGCAGCAGAAAATAAAACGGTAGGGTTACACTAACGGTATTGTGGTTCATTGCTTCCTATGTCCCGATTATCTCGCCAGGTACTACCAACCCAGACCTATCTGGCTGACCTGACGGCAGCAGATTGGGCGACCCTGGTCAGTGGTCAGGTGTTGCTGCAAGGGGGACGCGGTCAGTACAGGACTTTGGCAATTACCCCGGTGGATGGGGCGATCGCCTGGGCCGTTCTCACCGATTACGGTAATTTTCACCAATTCTTACCGACGGTAGCCGAGAGCCGGGTTTTGGAGGTGGATGGTTGTCGCAAGGTGGTAGAGCAGCTTGACCGTCGGCGTATTCTATTATCTACAGTAGAGTCCAGGATCCGTACTGAAAATCTGGAGATCAATGAACAGCAAATTAGCTTTCAACTGCTCCAGGGTAATCTGGCCTATATGTATGGGCACTGGCGGTTGGATAGCACTCCACCCCAATACAGCTCCCTACCCCTGTTACTGGTTTCCCAACAGGTTGAGGCCGAAGCGGAAACTGATTTGGGTCCCTTTAAGGGCATGTTTTATCGATTATTTGAAAACAGCCTGACGGAAACGATGCAGGCTATTCGTACCGAGATGGAACGACGCGCCAATACCTAGTCTGGCGGTAGCCATCACCGGCAAGGAGGCGGAGGTCAGCCTCTGGTATGGCCAGCGTCGACCCTGTCCTTAGGGTTCTGGCCAAAGCTATGTTTATGGGATACCCTGGTCCTCTAACTGCTGACATGATTAATCCGTCCCTGAGGATATTCCTATGGCAATTATTGCCCTCAAAGCCTGGTATCTCCCAGCTTACGAACCCTTAAACCAGCTCGAACAACGCCCCTACGATCTACGGTTGAGCAAAAATAGTCTGTTGAAGGCGGGTCTCCGGGCCGACTTTTTGGATGATAGTGATCTCGTGCGCCAGAGTGTTTGGTTCCAGCGTTATCTAGCAGGGGAACCGGTTGAGTTTTACATTGAGGGGAGTGGGGGGTACGCGATCGCGAATATTGATCTGATCAGCCATGAAATATATTTTGTGAAGCAGGAGGTCATGGCCCACCTTGAACCGATTATTTATTTCTGCTACCAATCCGACTATGAGCCTGCGGCGGAGCTGCTGCACCAGGAGCTAACCACGGCGATCGCCAGCTTAAATCAAAAATCTCGCCTTCCCCTCAGCCTGGAAATCTCCCACCGCCTCAGCGCCGGTCCAGCCCGCCTGAATAGTTCCCTGACCCGTAAGATTCGTAAGTCCTTACTCTTTATTGCCGATGGTACACCCATCCTGCAAACGACTGGTGAGGTAAAAATACCCGTACCCAGTCCTAACGTTTGTGTCGAGATGGGCTATGCCCTTCAAGCTAAGGCTTTGGAACAAATTATTCTGGCCCAGATGGAACGGCCCGATCTAACGGGACAATATCCCTTTGATGTGCCTAGTCAGAACCGCCTCACCTTTACTACCCGAGCCGATTTGGCCAATCAGTTACCGCAGATTTTGGCCACTGGTTTGGCTCGTTTTAATCTCTGGCCCTAGTGTGGGCCGCTAATGCTATGGCAGGATTTGATCGTTTTTGCTACAAGGTTGGGGGTAGTGTTAACTGACCACAGTTGAGTCTGGGTAGGCCTTTTGGCTCCTTCCCGTGAGCCGCGCCTACGTCTATATGCTATAATGGAGAACAAACAATCAGGGTTACTAAAGTATATTAGGGTTATTTACATTAAGACGTTCGGTTAGGCTTTGAGCCTTACTCCGATAAAGTAACCTTGCAGTCCTATCCTAGTCGGATTGGCGACCGCAATAAAAGTGTATTCCAGCTGGTTCCAGCTTGGACATCGGCTATGGTACATTTCTAACCTACTTTTTCCAATACATCTACTGCTTACGTCGCTACTTTTATTCAAGAGCAGTTTCGATGGTTGTATTTTTCCCATCCTTATCTATGGCTTTGGTCAGAATCTTTAACACAGTCCTGATCGGTAAAAACTAGAGCTGGGTAGGCATTTCATTTATAGTCCTCTGGGTCTTTTTAGACGGGCCTGCCCCTATAGTTGGGTTTTTGCACTAAAGCTATTGACAGCTTTGGTGCTGACTGAAAGCCTTATCCTCCTATTTTCATAGTTTTTGGAATCCAGGACATGGCCAGGAGATTGGTTATGTAGTATTTTTCTGGGCTTTTGCCAAAGTTTTCAATCTCCCTTGTTGACTCTTGACCCGTGGCGACAGTGATAGGTCCGTTATCCTTTGTGGCGAGCCAAACTACCCAGCATTTGCTTTTACCAAAAAAACTTATTGCATAAGAAACTATTGACTAGGAGTGGCACAGTGCTTACAGGTATTGATCTAATGATTATTTTGGGCATTGGAGTGAGTCTGGTTTTTATCATCAGTGATAACCTAGTTCCTGCCAGTGGCAAGGCTAAAGCTAAAATGCGGATGGAGCCCCTAACCTTTTTGGTGATTGTCGTGATGGTGGCGATGGTTCTAATTTCCTTGACTTAAGGGGCCAGAGGTTCCTGACCGATCGCAGCAAGGTTTCTAATTGGTTATAGGCCGACTCAATCCTATCTCCCTCTAGAACCACCCCTTCGGTGGGATAGGTCTGTAAAACTTCTATCAGGTTAAGCTGCCCATCGGGGGTAGCCGCCAGCACCAGGGAAGACCGGAGAGCCTGGCGACTGGCTACGGCAGAGACAGGATGTAAGGCCGTGGCGAGTTGGTCCAGAACCCATTCCCCTGGCCAGCTATTCAGGACCCGGTCTAGAATCACCGGGTCGGTAGAGAGTGGATGGAGGAGCAGCGATCGCAGATCCTCGGGTTGCTGCCCGGCTTGGGCTAACAGCGCTGCCAGGGATGGACTGGCTTCTCCAGTGGTAGTCAGGCTGACCAAATCGGCGATCGGTATATTACGGCTAAAGCCCTGATAGGTCAGCATAATTTCCGTAGCGGCCCTGGCAGGGGCCAGCTCCAGGCCAAGGCTAGATAAAAGGGTTAACCCCACCCAGATCAGCTGCTTCATGATGGGTTTAGTCTAACCCCTGGTTGATCACTTTTGAGAGCTGCGGCTGGCTTTAACGGGTATTCAAGACCGTCAACCAAGGCCCTTAACCACTCTTTCCGTCCCGTCAAAGGTGGCAAGCTTTACCCAGAAGAGGTCAGGGAATGATTCGGGGTGCGTCCGTGCCCATTGGTAGGGGCGGTCAGGTGGGTGACATTGAAGCGGTAACCGACATTACGTACAGTTTGAATAATGCTGGGTTGCCGTGGATCTAGCTCAATTTTTTTGCGGAGGGATAGGATATGGGTATCAACGGTGCGGGGATTATCAATGGCATCGGGCCAGGCTCGTCGCAGCAGGTCGGTGCGACTCAGGGGAGCGCCTGCGGCCTGGGTTAGAACGTATAAAAGACTGAACTCCTGGGGGGTCAGGTCGATATACTGACCGCGAAAGTGAACTCGGCGTTGCACCAGATCAATATTGAGATCGCCGTAGGTGAGGGAAGCCGGCGCAGTGGTTAGGCGGGTTCGGCGGGTAAGGGCGTCAACCCGGGCCAGGAACTCTTGCATGCCAAAGGGCTTGGTTAAATAATCATCGGCTCCAGCCTTAAGACCATTGACAATATCAGCTTCCGTTGTAGAAGCTGAAAGAATCATAATCAGGGGATGGCCCTGTTTGTACAACCACCGACATAGCTCAATACCATCGCCATCGGGCAGTTGGGAATCAAGAATTACCAGGTCTGGATTGCGAGTCTGAAAAACATCCCGAGTGCGAGCTATGTCAGCGGACTGGAATACCTTGTAACCAGCCTGCTGAAGATGCCATCCCAGCAGCGATCGCAGATGGGGATTGCCTTCGATAATTTGAACGGATACAGCGCCCACCGGATCAACATTTAAACTTAGATAAGATGGGCCAACCATAGCAAAGCCAATGGGGTTTTTTTGTAGCTAGGGTTACCCTACTTAAAGCTGAGTTTAAACCGGCCAAACTGTGGGAATCCTCCATTATTTTATCGCCCTGGCTAGAGCCTTGAGAACTGAGGGGACCGGTCTTCTTAGATAGGGGGAACTGTCTAGGAATTTTCCCCTATAGGGCATCAAAAGGCCAGGGCTGGGGAGGCGGCTGATGGTTCCTGGCTCATCACTGGGGAATCCTAGATACTGGGTCTAAAAAACTTTGAGAATCATTTACACAGTCTAAAAAATTTGGAAGATATTTGTCTGAGTAATTTCTCTCCAACAGGCTGAACCTCTCTGCTAGTGCTGAAAACCAGGCGTGGCTGCGGCCTAGACCGCTCTCCAGGTCTGGGTACTATAAAAGCTAGCGATTGCGTTTAACACCATGACTTCCAACCGGGATGGTTATATCCTTGTACTGGATCCAGAACATAGGGATATTCAGGTTAACCACTGTATTGAAACTAACTTAGACTATCCAGTTTTTGTGGCCAGCTCTACAGAGCAGGCGATCGGACGGCTTCATCAAGGACTACCCTGGCTGGTGATCTTGGTGATTAACAATGTGCATGACTGGTCCCAAATCTGGATCCAGCAATTAAGGCAAATTCAATCGGCTGCGGATATGACTATTGTGGCCTTAACCGATTCCACCAGTCCCCAGTGGAAGCATTGGGAAGAAAACCCTGATCTGGATGGTTTTTTAGTCAAACCCCTGAGTCTGGATATTGTCAAATCCTTGGTGGCGTCGGCGGTTGCCAGGCAACTCGGTACGGTTGTTTAGGCCCTAAGGAAGGCAGGGATTGCCCTGGTCAAGGGTAACCTGAACCCTAAACTCTTGAGGATCAAAGAGGACCACATTGGCGCGATAGCCAGGCGCTAAAAGACCAAGGGTGCCATCCACCCCAATGGCTCTGGCGGGGTATAGGCTAGCCATGCGCAGAGCCTCCCCCAGGCCTATGCCCGCCTCTTGAACACAATTACCGACGGCCTCCATCAGGGTGAGGGCAGAGCCCCCCAGGGTGCCATCGGCGGAAAGGCAGCGACCGTTTTGGTAAAAGACTTCCTGGCCCCCAATCATAAAGGAATCGAGCGTGGTGCCAACGGGGGGGGTAGCGTCGCTCACCAGGATTAACCTTTCTGGTTTAATTGCCTGGGCTAATTGAATCGACCCGTAATGGACATGGTGACCGTCGGCAATAATGCCGGCATAGACGTTGTTTCGGCTTAGGGCCGCCCCGACTAAACCCGGACTACGGCCTAACCACGGCGACATGGCATTAAATAAATGGGTCACCATGGTGACTCCAGCATCAAATCCAGCCAGGGCCTGTTCAAAGGTGGCTTCACTGTGGCCCGCTGAAACGCCAATTCCAGCGGATGCCAGGGCCTTGATCAGGGAGGGTTCAACCATTTCTGGAGCCAGGGTGATCAGCTTCACCACTGCGGGGCCTTGTTCCACCAGCTTTTGCACCATCATTCCATCGGCAGGACGAATATGGGCGGGGTTATGAATGCCCCGGCGTTGAGGATTTAAGTAAGGCCCCTCCAGGTGTAGCCCGGGCACTCGCCAGGGATGGTGTTGACGATAGTCAGCGACGACCTCTAAAGCCCGATCCATGGCTTCATCACTGGTGGTAATTAAGGTTGGTAGAAAGCTGGTGGTACCACTCCTTAGATTGGTACTGTGCATTGTATCCAGGGTTTGGGCGCTAATCGTGTCATTAAACATGACGCCCCCACAGCCATTCAGTTGCAGGTCGATGAAGCCTGGGGCGGCCACCAACCCATGGCCATCCATACGAACCATATCCGCACCTAGATCGGATTCTGGTACCAGAGCCACGATGGTATCGCCGTCAATAATCAGGGCATGGTGATCGAATTGTTGGTAACCGGTGTAAAACCGACAGTGGGTTAGGGCATACATGCAGGGACCAATTGGCAGCGATCGCAGCGTCCGTGTACCGTAACTTCGTAGTCCTCCACCTGCCAGCCTGGGTTTAAATCCTTGAGGTCGAGGTGGGCCAGGGCTTGCCAGGGAATATCGGCGATCGTGCCACAGCATTGACAGCGGAAGTGATGGTGGGGCCTGACATTGGCATCATAACGGCGGACCCCTTCCTCTAGAAGTACCTCTCGCACCAGGTTAACTTCGCGCAACGTTTGCAAGGAGCTATACACCGTAGCCTGGGAAGAGGTGGGCGCAGAGCGGTTAAGGTCCTGCAGAATATCTTCAGCGGTGGGATGATCGCAGCGATTTAGCAGGTTCGCGTACACCGCAAAGCGCTGGGGAGTAACCCGTAAACCTTTAGCCTTTAGGGCGCTGATAATTTCCTCACTCTGTTGCTGCATTGCCATCGCCAGGGGAATCTGAAATACGGTCAATCAATTTAAGGTGCAACCTTGGGGCCGGTTCGGGAAGGATCCTTGACCTATAGCCGTAGCTAGGGGAACCGAGGGGCAGGGAGTCAGAACGCCTACCCAGCAGGACTAGCTCTTAACTTCTCCTAACCAGAGACCCGTTGGTCAGTTAGGAGAAATTAAAGGGACCAACTAACCGGGTCCTAAGGGTTCTGGCTAAAGCCATAGTGGGCCAACTTTCTGGCCAAGTCCGAGTAGTTGCCTAATATGGTTAGGTTAACACTTTTATTTCAAGTCGAAAATGACTTAAGATATATTAAGTTAATTAAGTAGTTCTACTTATTGATCTATTCCTATCTTGGAATTATTCTGAGATAGTGTTAAGGGCAGTTCTATTTAGTGGCAGCGCAGAAGGCTTAGACAGCTTCAAGGCTTGCCTAAAGGACTAGGGCATCGGCTGATGAGAATCCGATTCTCTGCCAGGCTCTTTCTGTGGCTTCCTGTAAATCAGAATCTGAAAACGCAGTTACGATTCTTGTGATCTGAAGAGGTAATTATGGCTGTTATCGAACATGTGCCTGACGTTGTTTTTAAGACCCGTGTACGAGATGAATCCGTAGGGGGTTCTAATCCCTACCGCTGGCAAGACCTGACCAGCCAAGATATTTTTGTAGGTAAGAAGGTTGTGGTTTTCTCCCTACCCGGAGCCTTCACTCCCACCTGTTCTTCTAATCACCTGCCTCGCTATGAAGAGCTGTATGATGAATTCAAAGCTCAAGGGGTAGACCAAATTATTTGTGTTTCTGTCAACGACGCCTTTGTGATGTTCCAGTGGGGCCAAAAAATTGGCGCTAAGAACGTTTTCTTGCTGCCCGATGGTAATGGCGAATTCACCCGCAAAATGGGCATGCTGGTAGACAAGTCTAACCTGGGCTTTGGTCTGCGCTCCTGGCGCTACTCCATGCTGGTGGACGATGGCAAGATTGAGAAGATTTTTGTTGAGCCCGACTTCGCCGATAATTGCCCTACCGATCCCTTTGAAGTGTCCGATGCCGATACCATGCTGGCTTACCTGAAGGGTACCGAATCTGCCGGTGTGTCTGAGCCTCGTTTAGCCTTCGTCGGTTAGGTTTGACAGTTTAGGGGGGTTGTCAGCAGGCTAATTGTCGACCCGTCTGTACCCAAAGTTCCTCTTCCGAGCCTGGGAGAGGAACTTTTTTTGAATGGGCAGCTGTGGCCAGAACCCTTGCCCGGTCTTGCCCTTCACCGATTTTATTTTAACTCAATGGCTAATTTGCAAATATCTTCTTGGGACTTACATCACATCCACTACCTTGTTCGGTTTTAATTTGACCCAGCAGGGTGGGTAGGATCACACATTTACGGCTGCTGCCGTTGGGAGAGCTGGTTTCATAGACCTCCACCTTAAAGGGGACTCGGTCCCGGCCTGGATTACCTGAAAAGTCCAGAGCAACACAAGCTTTGTCGATACTGTCGCAGCTTCCCGCTGTGGTGGTGACTGCCTCCCAGTTGTCTTGGGCTGTTCCCGTGGCATCAAAACCCCGAAAGGCCCTGAGGCGGATGGTGCCAGCCGGGATGTCATTACCCCCCAGGGGTTGGATGCTGGATTTTTCAAAGGTATCATCTGGTATTTTCAGTGTACTGTTGGAGCGGATCTGGGGGGCATCGGTGGCATTTACATCGAACCAAACCCGAATAGAGGTCCGTCTTTGCTGGGCCTCGCTTTGGAGCTTACCTAGCGTAGCCGCCAGGTTACTGTTAACGGTGGCGATACGCTGACGGTTGACGAAGGCGAACCAGCCAGGAGCCGCGATACCGGCTAGAACGGCGGCAATTACAATGACTACCAGTAGTTCAAGCAGGGTAAACCCAGAGGACTGGTGAACGTTGGAGATCTTCAGGGGTTTCATAGGGCTGGGGATTGTACAGATGGGTCAGGGCGCCGGGCCGGGCGTTTCTTAGAGAATTTGGGGTTGGGTCACTGACCGGTTGGCCCTGGGTTCCCCACCCTAACCGGGGGCAGGGGGGCTATCCGTTTATTCCAGGCTGGGGCCTGGGCTGGTAGACAGTAAAGCATAGGCCGAGATCAACGCCCCTATGGTAACTTGGCTTGAACAGACCTAAAACTAAGGTGGTTGTTTATCCAGTATGCCTCGCACTAAAATTTCAGACTCCAAGGTGGGCAAACTGCTGGCCCTGGTTAGAAAACCGAGGGGCGAGATCTGGTTGTCTCGTTCGTAGATACTCCCCTGTAAAAATACCTTGACCACCTGGTTGGCGGCGGTCGTCGTGCCGTCAGCAGCAGCCCTAGTGCCGCTACTGACGCAGGTGTAAAAGCTTTCGGGAGTGGTGGGAGTTTGGAGATAGTCGGTGGGACACAGGGTTTGAGTAGTGGCCGTATCAGGAACATTAACGTAGTCGGTTAACACCGCAATGGTACTGGCCGGCGTGCCCGCATTGGCACTATCACAGGGCTTGGCGGGGTCTCGTCCGGGGGGTTTACTCCAGTTGCGAAAGGAGTTGCAGGTGCCGCTGGGATCGGAGTAGCCTTTGTTCTGTTCAAGGGTAGCCAGATTTTTATACTTAGAGAGTTCGTAGCGTAGGATTCTAGATTTACCCCCCCAAATATCAGCGGCTGTATTTTTCTGTTGTAGATAAAGCACCAGGCTGTAGGTACCCTGGCGCACTTTTAAGCTATTGCACTCTGCTGACTTGGGGTTGGTGGCGGCGCAGAGGGCCGCAGGAACCTGAGTAATATCGACTGGATCAAAACGCCAGAAAGCCAGAATAGGGGTGGCAGTGGCGGGTAGACTACCGGTTAACTGGGCTAAAAGGGTATCGGTTTGATTGGGGTTCTTAGCTGGGTCAAGAACGACGCTGGGTTTGGGGTAGACGTAGACTGCTTCTCGAACATCACGGGTAATGTAATCTAACGCCCGTTTCATATCTTGTTGGGTACGGGTTAGCACTTCTTCGCGGCGGCTGATCTGTAGAAGTTCTACGACTAGATAAAGCATACCAGCCAGAATCAGTGAGCCCACAATTAAGGTAACCAGAAGTTCAATCAGGGTAAAGCCGCTGGTTTTATGGCGACCTCTGTAGATCAGGCGGATAAAATGAGATTTTTTATAGGGCTTTTGCATAGTTTGAAATGGGTGATTGCCTTGGCATAAACCTAATTGCAGCCAGTCGGTTTGTCGGGGTTTGTGATACCTTGGTTGCCTGCAGTGTAGGTGATCAGGTCACAGAGGGATGTACTGTTTTCACCGATCGCAATGGTGGTGTACAGCACCGCTAAGGGCTTCTTAGCCCGTTGCCCTTCTCCCCCCGTGGTCGCCAGGGATAGGGGAAGGGTGGAGAGAGCCGTACCACTCCCAGAGGCGACGGCCTCATAGCTGTAGACCCGTACCCCCATGGAAAAGGCTGAGGGTACCTTGGTGGCATCATCGGGGTAGCCCTTGGTTCTATAGATTTGCACCGCAAAGTCACAGTTTTGATCACAGGGTTGGGCCGCGTTAGAGACCGTGGTGGTGGAATTTAGCTTAATACCCAAGGTCTTGGTCGGGGTGAGTTGGGTTCTATCGGCGGTTACCGAACCATAGTCAGGTGCCGACATACCCTTAACATTGTTGTTATCCTGGGTGGCCGATCGCGGTGGAAATTTGGCCAGGTAGTCCTGCAGAGTATCCGTAGCCTGACCCCGTTCGGTTAGCAGGCGCACCCGATCGATCTCACTCTGGGCCAGTTGCATAGCCTGTTCGGCTTTCTGGCTTTGTACCCGGGTGGCAGCCGCAATCACCAGGGCAGGGGCGATCGCACTGGCCACCAGAGCTACCATCACAATTGCTACCAGACACTCAATCAGGGTAAGACCCTGGGTAGGGTTTGACCTGGTCCGGTGGTGTAGGTAGGCTATCGCCCAACGGTGAGGCGGGGATGGAGGGTAGGAAAAATTACGGGTCATCGGCCGAAATCCTTGGAAAGGGAATAGAGTCAAGGGCCTAGGCAGGGCAAATATCTGCCCTTACCAGGTTGCCAGCTTTGTCCCTGGCACAGCGTAAGTTGACGATATAGGGGTCATCGGCGGCGACTTCCCGGTAGTACTCACTGCGAGGTGCACCAAAGGTCACAAAGCGACGGGCGATCGGGGCCGGGGGCACGTAGAGCAGGCCCACATCGTAACCCCAGCGCCGATTGGGCGGACTGTAGTAGCCGATGGCGTCAGTATCCTGTAGGGGTAATTGGCCAGGCTCCCAGGCATCTTGCTCAAAGGGGGCGGTGGCGGTGGCGGCAAAGTTGAGCTGGAGAAAGGCTCCAGAGATATTCAGGTTAATGCCATCCCAATGCTCCAGCAGGCGGGGAAAGTTATGGAGACCCCCATAGGTCTGGGCGCGACGTTTAGGCACAATGCCACTGATAAAGATTGCATTAACGTAGGTGGTAGTCGCGGTTTGGATGTTGTTACGGCGAGTGTCGTCAATACTAGCCCTAGTGTCAGGGTTCATAAACCATAGCCAGTCACCGTCGGTGGTGTACTGGTTATAGAAGGGCTGGCTATTGGGATAGTAGGTGCCGTTGCGATCTATGTAGGCAGGAACGGTAGCCGTAGTTCCCGTAATACCAGTACTACCATCCTCCCGTAACAAAGAACCAGGAGCCCGTCTGGTACGGTTTTGGTTCATGTAGGAGGAGGTTGCACCGCCCCTAGCTCCCGGTTCCGCCCGTAGGAAACCATCCTCAACTGCCCCGTCTTTAAAGTTTTTGGAAACAATAGAAATGGCGTCGGAGAGAATTTCCACCGGTCGCCAGTGGTCACTGGCCAGATTAGCAAAGTTGTCAGTATTCAGAGTGGTGCGATTATAGAAGGGGGCCACAAACCCATCCCCCAGAGCTTCGTTTTGCAGGGTTTGGGTAAATTCTTCAATCAGGCCAGTGGTTTTACCGTCTGTAGAATGCAGGTTAAAGTCCCCCATAATGTAGACGGGGTTGGGGGTTACCAGGGTCATGCCCACCTGGCGGGCCAGGCCGGTGCCGCTAAAATCAGCCGGGTTACCGCTGGCGGTGCGTAGCCTGAAGCCGTGGACCCGCCGTTCTGGGTCGGCAATAAAATCTACGGGCTTGGCACTGATGGCGGTATCGGTTGTTAAAGGCAGGTCTTGGGAAGTGCCCCCCGGTTGGACCCGCATTTGGCATAGGGCATCGTTTTCTACCCTAAAGCGACGGGGAGCCGTGCCGGTGGTCGCACTGCAATAGGCAATGGTAGCCGTTGCAGCGCTATTTTTAGGCCGCACAATTTCGTCTTCTCGCACCCCATCTTCTCGAAAGGCGTAGACAACCCCTTCGGCCCCTTTTTTCAGGTCTGCCGATAGCCAGTAGTCACTGGTGACGGTTCGGGTGGTGAGGGCGTCGAGGTCGATATCTAGCACTCGGGTATTGAGCTGCTCCCGGCCATCGTAGATGCCCTTGTCTAAAAAGGGAACTCTGAGGGCGCTGGTAGCACCAACATTGATCTTGAAGGCATTAGCCAGGGTACTCTCCAGGGTGGCTGCTGTAAACTGGCCGGTGGTGTTGGTTACGGGTAAAACCCAATTGGAGCCATCCGAGGCCCGGGGAAGCAGGCTGATACTGGCTGGAGTTACAGCTTTGTAGTTGGCTTTGGTTGGTGCGTTAACATCAGCAAAATACTTTTGATCGATATATTCTTCGGTGGCGGGTTGAACAGCGGCCCCAGTGCCAGTTTGATCGTGGTCTTTGTTGGGGAAGAGATAAAACAGAGAGGGATATTTGGGTGGTTCAGTCTTTGAGCAAAATGCTAACAGGAGAAGTGGTCGTTGAGTCGCATCAGCACTAGTGAATGTAGAGCTTGGATCACAGGTTACTTGGTAACTGTTTCCCCCATATACACGAGGATAAAGGTTATCAGTTGGTAAACTTGTATTCCAGGCAAAACCAAACTCACGATCTCTTTTAATATTGCCCCAACGAGCTAATGCATCAAACGTCTCAAAAGATGCTGTTGTAGGCAGAAACCGTCGCCAAACTTCCAGTCGCTCGTTTAGCAAATTAACACGTGGTGTAGCAGCATCAGCAGCAGCAATAGCAGCTTGTAAACTTGCTGCCAAATTTCCTAAGTCAGCAGTTCGACCATTAATAAAGGTAGACTCATCCTCTGCACCCTTCAAGTTATAGGCCAGCATGCCCAAGGTACAGGCCGCCGAGTGCAGAGTTGTTTGATCGGCGGGGCTCAGGGCACTGTAGGCTGGGTTGCCATCCAGAATCCTTCGCAGCACGGAAAAATCGCCCCACATGGCCATGTAGGGGAAGGGATGGGCTACTGTATCTTGAACAGGCTTAAAGGAGGGGGAGCCCCCCTTGGGGTCGCCGGCAAAGTAGGCCAGGTTTCGCAGGGCGTTCCCCAGGGGTTGGCCGGACCCAATGGCAGTGGCAAAGGTCGCTGAGTCACTAAAGGTTGAGGGAAACTGAAACTCCCAGCCGTTGGTGCCCTTGCCGTTGAGAAAGTCGGTTTTGACTGCGGTGGTTGAACCCAGCCAGGTGCCAAAGCTGCGACTATCCACAATGGTCTGGGGGGTGCCGGGGTGGGCGGTGAGGGCCACACAGGCAGCGGGAAATTCCCCATTTTTCTCATAGTGATACACCACCATACCCTGCACTGCCGCCAGGTTATCCCGCAGGGCTTTGCGTTGTAGGTATTCGTGGTCGCCACCAATCACCGTATTACCGGTTAGCTCTGTAGCCGTGGCACTGGCTCCCTTGCGCTTATTCGCAGGGTATAGAGGATCACCAGTGATACCCCCAACCGTTGAGGTGTTGGCTGCTCCAGCCGGATTAGAGTTCCAGCCATTGGCATTGCCCAACTCCAGCCGCTGTCCCACAATCAGCCGCAGGCCCTTTTTAGTGGCCTGACGCTCCCAGTAGCCATCTAAGCCTTCTGAGCTATCGGTAAGCTGGGTATTTGCGCCAATATCATCGCCGATGGTGCTCCCCGCCGGAATCCCGTAGGTGCTGTTGTACTTGGGCTTGGGTCCCCAGCGGTTGTCGGCCCGGTAGAAGTCGTCGACGTAGGGTTGGGTGACGCTATCGTTAAGAATGCGCTTCTTATCGCCAAAGCTGTTGGTTGCCGTATCCCAAACGGCGGGGCGCTTCCAAGAACTGGGGTTAATATGCTGGGTTTCGTCCTGGGTAAATAGGGTCAGGGGATTCACCGCCACATCTGAGGGAATGCCCTCTGGGTCTACCGAATCCCGGCCCCGGTTTAAGTTGGTAAAGCCACCGCCGCCGTCTGCGGTGATGGGGGCGGTGGCCTTACCATTAAACAAATGGATATTGGGTCCATCCCCATCGGTATACTGATCCAGCTTGGTGAAAGCCCTCAGTACCTGTCCTTGAAAGTCGGGGGTCTTACCGGTAGGGGTGGTTTGGGGATTAATTCCATCCACACCGTCGAGGTCTTGCTCCCCCAGGGTAATTTCTGAGGCTTCGGCGCTGTAAACGCAGGAACTGGGCGCACTGACCATGTGCAGGTGAATGGGTTGGCTGGAGCGATGCAAAATTAAGTTGCTATCGGTATGGAGGGCCCCATTCCAGTTAAAGGCTGGTCCGGGAAACAGCTCCAGGTCGTAGCGAAACCAGGCTCCCCACTTATTGCCCCGAGCCGCCTGGCGGGATTGCTGAAACTCTAGAGTTGTAAAGTTTTTGTTAAGGTCGCGGTCGCTATCGCTGGCTACAAAGGCATCGATTTGAAAGTTTTTTTGAAACTCAGAGTTAACGACCTGCCAACCACCCTCAGCCAGGGACCCCTGACAACTGGGGGTGGCTTCGGTGGTGGCAACTGGGCCAGACCGGGTCACCAGAGCTTTAGCCTTATTGGTGGAAACCGGGGCCGTTAAATCTAGATCGGCGGCAACATAGTCTCGGGGAAGGGCGCCGCCGGTCGGATTTTTTTCTGTCAGCTTAACTTCGTCATCCACAAGAATTGAATAGACCAGGGTCTTGCCCTCAGACTGAAAGGTCCAGGCGTTATCCAGCACCTTGTCGCCGTTAATGTCAATGCGGGTTTCATCGGGCAAGGTGTAGGGGTCGTTAGATCCGGTTGCTCCCCCCGCTAGCAGGGAAACCCGTCCGGTATAACCCGCAAAGTTGCCCGTGCCCAGTTTGGTGGACATTAAATCGTAGAGAATGTCGCTGGAGGGTAACCCAGCCGATAGGCGTCCATCTTTACGGAACAGAAACTCAATTTTGGCCTTGGCCCGGTCGATGGCGGGGGTAGCGGCGTTGACGATGACCTGCTGCTCTCGCTGGTTAATGGCCTGGTTGCTGCGGACAAAGGACCGATAGGTTAAAGCCGTAACCGTTAACACCACCATCAGGGTGAGTAGCACCGTGGTGGGTAACACAAATCCAGTTTTGACCATCTGCCCGGGCCGGTTGGTCAACAGCACCAGCCGCAAAATATCGGTCACAAAACCCTTCAAAATTGCTTGGGGCAGCTGCCAGATTTGCTTAATTAGACGACGCATAATCAATTCAATCAATGATCAACAACATCACCAAAGCCGTACCCGAGGGGGATGTTTTGAGCGGCGGGGCCGCTATCCATTCAGGGGTGCATGATAACCCATCTGCCGACTCTGACCTCCGTACCGTTAACCAACCTGGCTGGTCAAACCAATGCTTCGATTTTGCGTGTGTTCAAGGGGTAAAGAAGAATGTCTTACCTTGCAACAAAGACTTTACAAAGAAAACCGTAATTTTACAAATTAACTTATTTTATAAAATTAAAATACTCGTTTATTCTAGCGGAGCGATCGGCCAATCGACCTGAAGTGTCGCTCCAGATTCTTTATCGGTCAGGGAGGATCCGGAGTTGTGATGGTGGCGGTTATTTCCCTGTATTCTAAATACTGTTGCCTATGTATTCCAGCCGGGATATGAGTCGCCATGGGTCATCCAGTCGAGCCCAAAAGCCCCTTAATAACGATCTATCGACCCGATAGCGAAATGCGCCAGCCCCTGCGCTTATTCCGTCATATGGGGCAGGACTTGCTGGCCAGTCGGGAGCTAGCCTGGCGGCTCATGGTGCGAGACATCAGCGCCCAGTACCGGCAGTCCATGCTGGGCCTCCTGTGGGCCTTTATGCCACCGATTATGACGGCCCTGGGGGTGGTGGTGGCTAAGAATAGTGGGGTGGTGAATATTGGCTCTACCGATCTGCCCTATCCGGTCTATGTGGTGTTTAGCATGGCTCTCTGGCAAACCTTTGTCGAGGCCTTAACCGGCCCCCTGGCGGCGGTCACCCAGGCTAAACCTATGCTGGCGAAGGTTAACTTCCCCCGTGAGGCCTTGATTTTGGCCAAATTGGGAGAAGTCTTTTTTAACGTTGGTATTAAGTTGATTTTGATTGTCGGCTTCTTTCTATGGTTTCGGGTGGGAGTTAGCTGGTCTGTGGTGTTGGCGCCGGTAGCCCTGGTGCATTTAATTTTATTAGGCACGGCGATTGGCTTGTTAATTGCTCCCTTGGGAACGCTCTATGGTGATGTTTCCCGGGGGCTAACCTTGGCGATCGCACCCTGGCTCTTACTCACCCCCGTACTGTACCCGGTACCTACCCAGGGCTGGTTTGGGTTGCTTGTTGGCCTCAACCCCGTTACTCCCCTATTGGTTACCACCCGAGAACTGGCCACCCACGGGGTGGTTTCTAACCCCGTGGGATTCTGGTTGGCCAGTCTGTTTACCCTGGTAACCTTGCTATTAGCCTGGCTCCTTTATCGTCTGGCCATGCCCTTTTTGATTGAACGAATCAGTGCCTGAATCTGGACTCAACTTTCCCTAATCTGTAAACTTCAGTCGATGGCGGAAGTTCGCCACCGACTCCGCAATCCCCAGGGCAATAAAGTTAGTCAGCATCGACGATCGCCCGTAGCTCAACCAGGGTAGGGGAATGCCCGTAATCGGGGCAACCCCAATGGTCATACCAATATTGATGGCGGTATGGAACAGCAACATGCCAAAGATCCCCACCGCCAGCAGGGAGCCAAAATTATCCTTAGCATTTTGGGCAATCACCAGCAGGCGAAAGAAAATGATCAGGTAGACCAGCAAAACCACCAGGCAACCTACAAACCCCCACCCTTCCCCGACGGCAGAAAAGATAAAGTCAGTGTGCTGTTCAGGAATAAAATTAAGCCGGGTTTGGCTGCCCCCCTGCCAGCCCTGCCCCCAGATCTGCCCGGCCCCAATGGCAATACGGGACTGAATAAGGTGGTAGCCAGCCCCCAGGGGGTCCTTACTAGGATCGAGAAATAAAATTAAACGGTCCTTCTGGTAGTCCTTTAAAAGTCCCCAAAAGACCTGGCCTAACTTGCCCGAGATCAGGCTGAGGGCGGTTGCCATGACCGTGGCAAACCAGCGCCAGGGTAAGCTGAACCAGGCGATCGCTCCCATCCCAGCGCACCACAGCAGCCACAGGGGCACAGAAAGACCGAAGAGAATCGCCGCCACCAGCGGAGACAGTAACAACACTAACCAACCGGGTTTCGCGTTGGCCCAGTAAAGCATGGTGAGAATGATGGCCCCAAACACCAGGGATGAGCCCAGGTCCGGCTGGAGAAATACCAATACCCAGGGAACCGCCGTAATTCCTAGGGCCGTAATCAAGCCGGGCAGGGTGGAGGCGTCTCGACGGCTGAGGACGGCCGCCAGGGTAATAATCACCCCCATCTTGGCAAATTCTGAGGGTTGTATGTAAAACCCGCCAATGCCGATCCAGGACTGGGCACCGTTACCGACGGTGCCGATCAGCATCACCAGAATCAAAGAAATATTCGTGATGATATAGATGATCCAGGAGGATTGCTGCAGCCATTCATAACGGTTGCGGGCGATCCAGAGGGCCAGGGCCAGGCTGAGACAGCCTAACCCGAGATGATTCAGGTCGTAACGGGTATGACCCAGCCGGTGCTGAATACCCAAGAGCACCACACTGGCGAAAACCGTCAGTAAAAACGGCAATAGAAATAGCACCCAGTCTACCTCTTGCCATCCCTCCATCAGGGTGCGCCAGCGTTTTTCTAAGGATAGATTTGCCATTGCTAGGTACCAGGTCGGACTAGGGGGTGAGGGCAGCAACCGAGACTCGGGCTGCCACCTGCTGGGCGATCGCCCATAGGGCTTGGGCTGCAGCCGACTCGGGAGCCTGCACCACAATTGGGATGCCCTGGTCACCGCCCTGGCGCACCGGCATTTCCAGGGGAACGCACCCCAGCAAGGGCACACCCAACTCGGCGGAGATTTTTTCTCCACCTCCCGATCCAAAGATGTCGTAGCGTTTTTCGGGGGCATCGGGGGGAATAAAGACACTCATGTTTTCCACCACCCCCAGCACGGGCACCTGTAACTGCTGGAACATGCGTAGACCCCGTCGCGCATCGGCGATGGCTACATTTTGAGGCGTTGAAACAATCACCGCCCCTGCCATGGGGACGGCTTGGGCCAGAGTCAGTTGGGCGTCTCCGGTGCCAGGGGGCATATCAACAATTAAATAATCTAGATTGCCCCACTGCACCTGGTAGAGAAACTGACGAATCACCCCGTTTAGCATGGGGCCTCGCCAAATCACCGGCTGGTCGGGATCAATCAAAAACCCCATGGATACCATTTTGACGCCGTGGTTGAAGGCGGGCTCCAGGATTTCCCCCTGGGGTCCTGGGCGCACGGTGATATCAGCCTCACCTAACCCCATCATCATGGGGGCGTTAGGACCGTAGATATCGGCATCGATTAAGCCTACCGCCGCTCCCGCCTGGGCCAGGGCCACCGCCAGATTGACGGCAACGGTGCTTTTTCCCACACCCCCTTTGCCACTGGAAACCGCCACGATATTTTTTACCCCCTCAATGCCGGTGCGATCGGGTAGGGACTTCTGTTGCGGGGTTTCTGCGGTGACCGCCACCTTCACGGACCTCACCCCCGGCAGAGTTTGGACGGCCCGCTCACAGTCCTCCACAATGAACTCCCGCAGAGGACAGGCAGGGGTGGTGAGCACCAGGGTAAAACTGACCTCACCCTGGTCAATGGTGACCTGGCGAATCATATTGAGTTCCACCAGACTTTTTTGTAGTTCTGGGTCCTGGACTGGGCGCAAAACTTCCAGAACCGCATCAGGGGTGAGGGATACACTCATAGGAAAGGCAGAAAAAAGAGAGTAGGGGAGAGCAGATCTGGGCTATGGGCTCCATCCCCAAGCCAGTCAGTTAATTCAGCCTCCTAATTCAGCCTCCGCCCCGTGGGCCGGAGCAGAGACAGGTCAGAATGCCGATCCAGCCTGGAGAGGGCTATGTCTGGTAACCCGCGACCCGCTGGTCAGTGGCGAGCCATAAAATTTGCCAGTCAACTGTGCGTTAAGTCTTCTGGCCCAAGTTCCATCTATTCTAACCCCATCTATCCCCCCAATCGGCAACAGGGCGTTCTGGCTAAAGCCATGGCTGGGGGATGGGTAGCCATGGGATCGATGGGCACCCCTCCCCCATTTACCTAACGTTGAGTTTCGCAACATTTTGCCGACTCCAGGGGGCTATCTCTGGTGTCGGTACAGGTTTCAAGGTAGGTTAGACAATGACCTGACCCTGGCCTGCCTATCCGGTAGGTGCCATATCCAGGGCTATGCTTTGCTCCCGGTGTAGACTATCCCGGAGCGACAGATGAAGGGCGGGATGGGTTTTCCTGTCATTTAGTTGAATTGAGTGTTTATGGCTACTTCTCCAGTCTCTAGCCCCGCCAGTACCGCCGATCGCCCCCCAGGGGATTCCCGCGATCGGGTCAGTACCATGCTGAAACAGCTCCAGGACCACATTTGTCAGGGGCTTGAGCAGCTTGATGGCGGCGCTATCTTTCAGGAAGATGCCTGGGACCGGCCCGAAGGGGGTGGCGGCCGCTCCCGGGTGATGAAACAGGGCCAGGTGTTCGAGCAGGGCGGGGTGAATTTCTCTGAGGTGTGGGGCGATCACCTACCTCCGTCGATTCTGGTACAACGACCAGAAGCGGCGGGCCATAGGTTCTATGCCACCGGCACCTCCATGGTGCTGCACCCCCACAATCCCTACATTCCCACCGTGCACCTGAATTACCGCTATTTCGAGGCCGGGCCGGTGTGGTGGTTTGGCGGTGGTATTGACCTGACGCCCTACTATCCCTTCGAGGCTGATGTGGTCCATTTCCACCAGACCCTGAAGGCGGTGTGCGATCGCCATAATCCCCATTATTATTCAGTCTTCAAACCCTGGTGCGATGCGTACTTTTACCTCAAGCATCGGCAGGAAACCCGGGGTGTGGGTGGGATTTTCTTTGACTATCAAGATGGCCAGGGGCAGCTCTACCGCGGGCCCGATGGCGATAAAACCGCTGCCCAGGTCAGTCAGGCCCTGGGGGACCTACCCGCCAGGGGCTGGGAGGATGTGTTTAGCTTTGTGCAGGACTGTGGCCTGGCCTTCCTAACCGCCTATCGGCCCATTGCGGAAGCCCATAAAACCCAGGAGTACGGCGATCGGGAGCGGCAATTCCAGCTTTACCGCCGGGGACGCTATGTGGAATTCAACCTGGTTTACGACCGGGGTACCATTTTTGGACTGCAAACCAACGGCCGTACCGAATCAATTCTGATGTCCTTGCCGCCCCTGGTGCGCTGGGAGTACGGCTATGCACCCCCGCCCGACAGTGCGGAGGCTCGCCTCTACGAGGTGTTCCTCAAGCCCCAGGATTGGGTCAACTGGCCCCTTTAGTTGTGCGCCATGGTGCCTGATTCCGAGCCTTCTGCCCAAACCTTGCTGCGGCTGTTGCAGTTAGCTAGCCCCGCCCTGCCGGTGGGGGCCTACAGTTACTCCGAAGGTTTAGAAACCCTGGTGAGTCAGGGGCTGACCGATCCGGCTGGGATTTTACAGTGGTTGGAACAGGAACTGGCCTGGGGCTTAATTCGGGTGGAGGCTACCCTGCTATATCGCCTCCATGGGGCTGATGGAGAAGAGCTGAATGCCTGGAATCAATGGCTTTCGGCTCGACGAGATACGGAAGAAGGTCGCCACCAAAGTTGGGCCATGGGCCGGGCCCTGGGGCGTCTACTGGCCCAGCTACACCCCGAACAGCAGGCCGCACTGGCCCAGATTACCTCCCCCTGGAACTATGTGGTGATTTTTGCCTTGATCAGTACCCACTGGCAGATTTCCCCGACGGCGGCGGTGTTGGCCTATCTCCACAGTTGGGCCGCCAACCTGATTACCGCCGCCGTTAAGCTGGTGCCCCTGGGCCAAACCCAGGGTCAGCAAATGCTCCTTGACCTCTACCCCAGCCTGGAAACCACAGCCCAGCAGTGCCAACGGCTGGAACCTGAACAACTGAGCTTGAGTAATTGGGGTACATCCCTGGCTACTATGGAGCATGAGGCTATGTATAGTCGTCTATTCCGGAGTTAATGCCTGGTGACCATGGGAATGCAAGTCTGGCCTGGGCGACCTCATCCCCTGGGAGCTACCTGGGATGGGGCTGGTACTAACTTTGCCCTCTTTTCTGAAAACGCCACAGGGGTGGATCTATGCCTGTTTGACAGTCAGGGACAGGAAACCCGATTGCCTCTGACCGAGGTGGAAAACTACGTATGGCATGGCTATTTAGCGGATGTGGGGCCTGGTCAACGCTACGGTTTTCGCGTCCACGGCCCCTACATACCGGCCCTGGGTCATCGCTTTAATCCCCATAAGCTGTTGATTGACCCCTACGCCCGCGCCCTGGAGGGGGACGTGCATCTGAATCCGGTGATTTTTGGCTACAACATGGCCGACATTACCATCAAGGATGCCGATCTGACCTTCTCTGAGATTGACAGTGCTCCCTGCGTGCCTAAGGCCATTGTGATTGATCCCCACTTTGACTGGGGTAGCGATAGCCATCCCCACACCCCCTGGCACCGCACCATCATCTACGAAACCCATGTGCGCGGCCTGACCCAAACCCACCCCGATCTACCGGAAGCCCTGCGGGGCACCTATGCGGGGCTGGGCCATCCAGTCATGGTGAATTACCTGAAGCACCTGGGTATCACCGCCGTAGAGCTATTGCCGGTGCACCATTTCCATGCCTTTCCGGGCCATCTAGCTGGCACCGGGCTCCGTAACTACTGGGGTTACGATTCCATTGGGTACTTTGCCCCCTACTCCGGCTACAGTGCCTCAGGCCTGGGGGGGCAACAGGTGACAGAGTTTAAGCAAATGGTCAAGGCCCTGCACCAGGCGGGCATTGAAGTCATTCTAGATGTGGTCTACAACCACACCGGCGAGGGCAATCAACTCGGCCCTACCCTAAGTTTGCGAGGCATCGACAACCAGGCTTACTATCGCCTGGTGGAAGACACCCCCCGCTACTACCTGGACTTTACGGGCTGTGGTAACTCCTTAAACGTGCGCCATCCCCAGATTCTCAAGCTGATCATGGATAGCCTGCGCTACTGGGTGCTGGAAATGCACGTCGATGGCTTTCGCTTCGATCTGGCCTCAGCCCTGGCCCGAGAGCTGTACGAAGTCGATAGTCTGGCGGCCTTTTTCGACATTATTCACCAGGACCCGGTGCTATCCACCATTAAACTGATTGCTGAACCCTGGGACCTGGGGGAAGGGGGGTACCAGGTGGGTAACTTTCCCCTGCTATGGTCGGAGTGGAACGGTAAGTACCGGGATGCCATGCGGGATTTCTGGCGAGATCACCACTGCCGCCTGGGGGAATTTGCCTTTCGCCTGACCGGCAGTTCCGATCTGTATCAGGAGAATGGTAAGCGTCCCCATGCCAGCATTAACTTTATTACCTGCCACGATGGCTTTACCCTCAGAGATCTGGTCAGCTATAACCAGAAACACAATATTGCCAATCAGGAAGATAATCGGGACGGCGAAAGCTATAACCGCTCCTGGAATTGCGGTACCGAAGGGGAAACCAGTGATCCGACCATTCTCGCCCTCAGGCAGAAACAGCAGCGGAACTTCCTAACTACCCTCCTGCTTTCCCAGGGTGTACCGATGATTTTGGGCGGCGACGAGTTGGGCCGTACCCAGCAGGGTAATAACAATACCTACTGTCAGGACAGCCCCATTGCCTGGTACAACTGGCAGATCGGTGAAGACAGTGGCCAACTGCTAGAGTTTACCCGGAGCCTGATTAAACTGCGCCTGTACCATCCCAACCTGTCCCGGCGGCATTGGTTCCAAGGGCGAGAAATCTATGGCTCTGGCATTCATGACATCGGCTGGTACAATCCCAGCGGTCAGGAAATTACCCTTGAACAGTGGCAGGATGGTACCGCCAAGGCAATTTCTATCTTCCTGAATGGGGAGGAAGTCATTGGCCCCGGCGCCCAGGGAAATCGGGTGATTGATGACAGCTTTTTACTGATGTTTAATGCCCAACCCGCTGCCCAGGATTTTCGTATTCCCCATACGGTGATCCGCCATGAGTGGACTCTCATTCTCGATACCCAGAGCCCAGTGGGGTTTATCACCGATCACCACGACTATCGGGTGGAGGAGACTTTGACTCTGGCAGATTTTTCCGTGGTAGTCCTGCGTTGCCAGTCCTGGCTAAACGGTAGAAGCTGACCATGCTCACCTACGATCGCATCTACGCCATTGTCCGCCAGATTCCCTGGGGCCAGGTCGCCACCTACGGCCAAGTGGCGGAACTGGCGGGCTTGATTGGCCAGCCCCGGCTGGTGGGGTATGCCCTCTATCGGGTCGATATGGCCACAACGGATATTCCCTGGCAGCGGGTGATCAATGCTAAGGGGGAGGTGTCCCACGCCGTCCAACGCCACGGCAGTGACTACCGCCAGCGATCCCTACTGGAGGCAGAGGGTATTGAGTTCAATCCTCAGGGTCGCATCGATCTGAAGCGTTACCGCTGGCAACCATCTGTCCAGCAGTTGCGGCAATCTTTGCCAGGGGTTGAGGGGGAGTGGGGGCATGGTAGTAAAGATTAGCCTCCTCTCCAGTCTAGGTGGGAGAATAGGGGACTGGGGTGGTTGGTCCATCCCCTAGCGGCCCGCACTCCGCCTACAGCACTCCCTTGGAACTGGGAATCCGTTGGGACCGCCGGGGATCTACCTCCACCGCCATGCGCAGGGCTCGGGCAAAGGCTTTAAAGCTGGCCTCAATAATGTGGTGGGAATTAATCCCATCCAACTGGCGCAGGTGTAGGGTCATCTGGCTGTGATTTACCACGGCTACAAAAAATTCCCGCACCAGTTGGGTATCGTACTGCCCTACCCGCTGGGTGGGAATCTCCAGCCCATAGCTGAGGTGGGGCCGACCCGAAAAGTCCAGGGCTACCTGCACCAGCGCCTCATCCAGGGGGGCGAGGAAATGGCCGAAACGGGTAATTCCCTGGCGGTTACCCAGGGCTTCGTGCAAGGCCATACCCAGGGTAATCCCCACATCTTCGTTGGTGTGATGGTCGTCAATGTGGGTATCCCCTTCGGCCTCGACCTCCAGGTCAAGCAATCCATGGGAGGCGATTTGATGGAGCATGTGGTCTAAAAAGGGGATGCCGGTCTGAGCTCGACACAGACCCGTACCATCCAGGTTGAGGCTGACCTGGACATGGGTTTCTCCAGTTTTGCGGCTCACCTGGGCGCGGCGCAGGGGCAGGCTGGCAGGCGAGAGGGGACGGTCTTGGGTGTGCATGGCAGACTCCTGGGCAATGGTTTCCATTGTATAGCCTCGACCCCGTTGTTCAGGTCAGAGGCTGGCCAGAACTTCTATTCAGGTTGGTTTCCAGGTTTGACGGGAGCTGTTTCTCCAGACTAAACCGGTTGATCCGTGGGGCGGTAGGCCATGGACCGATCCACCCGGTCCTGGTTTTGATCCCCGCTAGAGATCCTGGGGCCGATCCTCTACCGACAGCATTAAAGCCCGAGCGGTTTCCAGGCGATCGGCCGCGCTGGGGTCCTTATCCTGACGCCAGCGCAGAATGCGGGGAAAGCGGACAGAAATACCCGACTTATGGCGTGGCGAGGCAGCGATGCCCTCAAAGCCGATTTCAAACACCTGCAGCGGTTCCACCGATCGCACCGGCCCAAAGCGCTCCAGGGTATGGCGGCGGATCCAGCTATCTAGGGCCTTAATTTCCTGATTGTCTAAACCACTGTAGGCCTTGGCAAAGGGTACCAGTTCGGTCCCCTGCCAGAGGGCAAAGGTATAGTCGGTAAACAGGTTAGCCCGCTTGCCCCGCCCCGCTTGGGCGTAGATGAGAACGCCATCCAGGCTCATCGGGTCCACCTTGTATTTCCACCAGTAGCCCCGCTTCCGTCCCACCAGGTAGGGGCTGTCCACGGCCTTAATCACCACCCCCTCAGCGCCCCGATGTCGGGCTTGATCCCGGTGGGCCGTGAGTTCCACCAGGGACTCAAAGCCAAAGGGATGGCAATAATGCAGGTGGGGGTGGGGGTAACGCTGCAGTAGCTGGGCCAGGCGCTGCTGGCGATCGCCCAGGGGCTGGGGGCGGAGGTCCTGGCCCTCCTGCTCCAGGAGATCGTAGGCTATGAAGTGAACCGGATGGTCCGCCAGCAGGCGCTTGCCCACTTGCTTGCGGCCCAGGCGCTTCTGCAGGTGGCTAAAGGGCAGGGGACGGTCCTGCTGCCAGCAGAGCAATTCGCCGTCCATCACCAGACCGTTGGGCCAGCCCTCCAGGGCCGCTGCAATTTCAGGAAACTGGGGAGTTACCAGCTCTTCCCCCCGAGACCAGATAAACACCTGATCGGCGCGGCGTAAAATCTGGGCTCGGATGCCATCCCACTTCCACTCTGCCCGCCACTGGGAAAAACACTCCGGGGTAAAGCGATCGGGGTCTAAGGGACTGGCCAGAAAAAAAGGGTAGGGCTGGCTGGCATGGGCTAGGCCGGTTTCTGGGCTGGTGAGATGGGCGTAAAAGGTCAGGTTGGGGGTAAAGTCCCCGATTAGGCGATGGGCTAGGAGGGCTCCATCCAGGCCGCTCGCGGCAGCAAACCCTTGGATCACCAGTTGTTCGGAAACCCCACAGCGAAAGGCCCCGGTCAAGATCTTATTTAACACAAACACCTGGTCGGGGGGCAGGGCTGACCACCAGTCCAGAATTAAAGCCTGCCGTTCGGCCTCATCAGAGGTTGCCTTAGCCTGGGGCAGGATAGTTTCCATCCACTGGTGCAGGGCCAGGGGAGGTGGGTGGGTGGGGGTCAGGGCTAGATCCGCCAGTAAGAGGGTAATCACCTCTGCCGAGTCCCCCACCTGGGCGTAGCACTCGTCAAATAGCCATTCCGCCATGCCACTCACCCGCAAAAATACCTGGCGCAGCAGGCGGGCAGTAACCAGGCGGCGGCGAGTTTTGCCCATCAACAGGTAGAGGGCCCAGACCTGATCGGCGGGGGGCGCGGTCTCAAAGTAGACCTGCAGCGATCGCACCTTTGCCTTGGTCGAAGTGGTGCTGTCCAGCTCCTGAAATAACCGGGTAAAGCGCTCCATGGTGGGGCCAAGGGGGAATCTAAACGGGGACCGGTACCGCCGCTGGCGATAGGGTCAACACCTCTACCCCCGTTTTAGTCACCGCGACGGTGTGTTCAAACTGGGCCGAGAGGCTGCCATCTACCGTGGTTGCTGTCCAACCGTCGGCCATAATCTGGGCCTCGTAGGAACCCAGGTTAATCATGGGCTCAATGGTAAACACCATGCCAGGCCGCAACTTCGCCCCCTTACCCCGCACCCCGTAGTGGGGAATTTGGGGGGCCGTATGGAAAATCCGGTGTACCCCGTGACCAACAAAGTCCCGAACCACCGAAAACCCCTCCGCCTCCGCGTATTCCTGAATGGCGGCGCCAATATCGCCGACCCGACCACCGGGCTTAACCGCCTCAATTCCCCGCCACAGACACTGCTCTGTTACCTCAACCAAACGCCGCACCAGGGGGGGTGGGTCGCCCACTAGAAAGGTGCGGGAGGTGTCGCCATGGTAGCCATCCACAATCGGGGTGACATCGATGTTGATAATATCCCCATCCCGTAAAATCTCCTCGGCCCTGGGAATACCATGGCAGATCACCTGGTTCACGCTGGTGCAGATTGACTTGGGAAAGGGCATCACCGCACCGGCGTAACCCAGGGGAGCACTTTTTGCTCCCCGCTGGCGGGTCCAGTCTTCCGCTAGGTCATTCAGTTCCAGGGTACTGATCCCCGGTTTTACCAGGGGAGTCAGGTAGTCTAGCAGCGCCGCGGCGGTCTGACCGGCTATACGCATTTTCTCCAGTTCGCGACTGGAGAGTAGAGTGACGACATCGGAGAACTCTTGCTGATCTGGCAGGGTCATATAGGGATTAAGGGACAAAGGAATAGAACAAATCAGGCCAGAGGGGTTATTGAAAAACTCTCCCTCCAACTGGATGGCCTCGGCAGGGGGAGGGGGCGAGCCTGAATAGGGTCTGGATCGGAATCCCTACCCTGCCCCAACCCCTAATTGGAGCATAATTTCAGTATATCCCTCTGCTTCGGCTATCGGCCCAGGTTAGGATTATCCAGGAACGGGCCCAGTTTGCCGAGGGCAAAAAAAACATTATTGAATGGAGCTCACCCCTTCCCAGGAAAACCTTAGGGCTGGGGCTGGAGCCTGAACAGATGGGCCACAATTTAGGGGAGATAACAACATAGACAGACCGCATTCATAGGAAATGCTTTTCAGTTATCGAAAAAACTTAACGGCTTTCCTATGAATGTCATGGCCATACTTCCTCAGCTTTGGATCTTCCTGGCAAAGGTCTAAGCTTTACCTTGCCAGGGGAAGGTCGCCCCCTGGTTGCTTCCGCCTTGGACCTGCCTACTCCCACTCAATGGTGCCAGGGGGTTTGGAGGTAATGTCGTACACCACCCGATTGACCCCTTCTACTTCGTTGACGATTCGATTGGAGAGGGTTTCCAGCAAGTCGTAGGGCACCCGGGACCAGTCAGCGGTCATGCCATCTTCACTACTGACCAAACGCAGCACGATGGGATAGGCATAGGTGCGTTGATCCCCCATCACCCCCACGGTGCGTACCGGTAACAGCACCGCAAAGGCCTGCCAGAAGTCGTTGTAGATGTCTTGCTTATGGATTTCGTCCCGGACGATGTAGTCGGCATTACGGAGGATCTCCAGGCGTTCCTCGGTAATTTCGCCAATGATACGAATCGCTAACCCCGGACCGGGAAAGGGATGGCGACGGACAATCTCCTCCGGTAAGCCAATGGACATGCCCACCTTGCGAACTTCGTCTTTAAATAACTTACGCAGGGGTTCCACCAGTTTGAACTGCAGATCCTTGGGGAGACCGCCGACGTTATGGTGGCTTTTGATCTTAACGGCGACACGCTCTCCAGTTTTGGGGTCCACATTGGTATCTGCTGACTCAATCACATCGGGGTAGAGGGTGCCCTGGGCCAGGTAGTCAAAGGGTCCCAGTTTTCTCGACTCCTCCTCAAAGACGCGAATGAATTCATGGCCAATGCGTTTGCGCTTTTCCTCGGGGTCGGTAATACCAGCTACCCTGGCCAGAAATCGTTCCTGGGCTCGAATGTGGTGAACCGGAATATGGAACTGCTCCTGGAACAGTTTGATCAGCCGTTCGGGCTCTTCCTTCCGCATAAACCCCTGATCGATGAACATGCAGGTGAGCTGATCGCCGATCGCCTCGTGCAACAGAAAGGCCAGGGTAGAGGAGTCAACCCCTCCGGAAAGGGCCAGCAGTACCCGTTTATCGCTCACCCGTCCCCGCACTTCGCGAATTGCCTCTTCTACGAAGGCGGCGGTGGTCCAGGTGGGCTGACAGTGACAGATGTGGTAGACAAAATTGCGAATTAGGGCAATGCCCCCCTGGGAGTGGACCACCTCGGGATGGAATTGCACACCGTAGAGTTTACGCTGGTGATCGGCCACGGCGGCACAGGGGGTATTGTGGGTGTGGGCCAGAACCGAAAAGCCGTCAGGCAAACGACTAACGGAATCACCATGGCTCATCCACATGGTGGTGCCGGGCTCCACATTGGTGAGTAGATCGGTGGGATCGTCAATCAGTAAGTCGGCTTTACCGTATTCCCCCCGGTCGGCCCGCTCTACCTGGCCACCCAACTGTTGCACCATTAATTGCATGCCGTAACAAACCCCCAGCACGGGAATACCCAAACTCCAGATCTCTGGATCGCAGTGGGGAGCTGCTTCAGCGTAGACTGAGCTGGGGCCGCCGGACAGAATAATACCCCGGGGATTGAGTTGCCTCAGTTGCTCCGCTGTGGTGCGGTAGGACAGCACCTCGGAATAGACTTCGGTCTCTCGGATGCGCCGGGCGATGAGTTCTGAGTATTGGGATCCAAAGTCAAGAATAACCAGCATCTGGCGGTTGACTTCAGGCAGAAAGGGTTCCTGCAGGGAGGAGAGGGGTTCGGTTTGCAAAGACACGGCTAAATCCTGGGGATGGACAGGGCAAGGAAAACGATAGCTGGTGACTGGGGTGAGTCGGAGGACTTTTAAATGGTTTGGGATCCTGAGGATCGGGATTGAGAGGCAAGCCAGGAGAAAATCCTTAGCAGCGAGTCCCAGGGGTCATGGATAGCGGCCCTAACCCTGGAGTTAGGACGGCTAGCTAACCCGAGAGTTTTGGTCAGTATGTCCTAACCACAGCAGGTTTTAAATAGGCAAATGTAAAAAAAATATTGGTCTTTGCCCAGATCAGGGGATCAGGTCTGGTGGCACCGACCCTGGTCAGGGTAAAAACCTGGAGAAGATAGCCAGGCAATGTAGACCTGGGAAAACTGGTCAGAGGAAAAACCTTATCCCCGTTGCCCGGGACGAGGGTTATAAAAAATTATTCTGTAACTTAGTCTACCAAAACTTGGTGGAGCAGAGTTTTTCCGGTGGGGCTGGTGGCTACAATGCGGCGATCGCGGTTAAAAACCATTGATCCAATCGTCAGCGATCGCCCCGATAGGGCGGTGACGTAGTCCCTGGCCCGGTGATCAATGCGGCTGACCATGTGGTCATACACTGCCTGGGTTACCCCCTGCCCTTGTTTTTGCAGTAGGGTGAACCCGGCCTCCACCGTAGGTTCCTGCAGCACCGCCTGAATCACCGCCAGGGGAACGCCCTGGGCGGCACAGCAGGCGGCTAGAATTTCCTGCCGACCATCCGCCAGGTGATGGTGGGTGTGAAAGATACCCCCCGCTAGTTTTAACAACTTGCCGTGGTATCCCAGCAGTAATACCCCCTGCAACTGCCGTTCCGCTGCCTCCAGCAGGAGGGGACCCAGCCAGTTGGCAGTTTTGAGCCGACGTTGGGGATCAATGCCCAATTGGAGGGCCAGATCCAGGCCATTTTCCCCCAGGCAGAACACCAGCACTGGATAGCTGGTGGCCAGGCGGGCCAGGGTTTGGCGGGCTTGGTCCAACTGGCCGGGGGCGCTGAGGGGGGCGGCGATGCCGGAGGTGCCCAGCAGGGCGAGCCCGTCTATGACCCCAAAGGCGGCGTTAGAGGTGCGCTCCGCCAGGCTGCGACCCTCGGGCAAAATAACCGTGACCCGTAGGGTTTTACCCACCGGCAGCCAGGGGATCAGATGGTGCTGCATCAGTTGGCGGGCGTAGCCGTAGATGGCCGGTTCTCCCCCCAGATGGCGGCCCAGCCCTTCGCCCCCCATCAGCAGAATGGGTTCGCCCTGGTCTGGACTGCCCCAGGTGACCATCGACCAGATCGGGGTATGGCGGGTGAGGTCCAGGTTATCCCCCGGATCGCTGTGGGTAATGGCCAGCACCGCACCGTCGGGGAGGGGCGCCAGCTGGTGAATGGGAAGGGTGGCGGTCTGGTCCGGGTTGATCAGGTTGAGGGTAATTTGATCGGGGCGATCGCCATTGTCGAGTAGACAACGGAGGGCGGCGATGGCGGCGGCGCAGGCAAAGACCGGTAGGGTATAGCCCGATCGGGGCGGGACGGATATAGCCGGGTCAACCATGGTAGCAACAGAAAAATTTTCCTAGCGATCCTGCCGTAGGGTCAGGGTGTCCAGGGACTTACCGGGTGGCAGGTTGATAAATACCCGATCGCCCGCCTCCAGGCCAGTTAAGATCTGAATTTTATCCCCTGCCTGGGGACCCAGGGTGACGGGCTGGAAAACAATATCCTGGTCCTTACCCGGCACCAGTAAGCCGGTTTGGCCGCGCTGGGTAACCACGGCCACCGTGGGCACCACCAGGGCGTCCGCTACCTGATCGGTAATAAAGGCAACATTCACGGTCATGTTCGATCGCAGTTGGTCTTTGCCACTGTCTAATTGAATACGCACCTGAAACAGGGTGACATTTTGGCGTTCAATGGCCTCTGGGGCGATGCGTTTGACCCGACCCCTAAAGATTTGCTTGGCAAAGCCATCGGCTTCCACCTCTACCCGTTGTCCCAGTTGGATGATGCCGATATTGGCCTCTGGTACCTCCGCCAGTACCTCCAGGTCTTGGGCCAGGGCCACAATCGCCGTAGAGGTGGCGGAGGAGGCCTCGGAGGCGGAGGTGGTGGGGGTGACAAAGGCTCCGGCGGTGGCAAACTTTTGGGTAATTACGCCGGCAAAGGGAGCTCGAATTTCCCGTTCCCTCAGCCGCACCAGACTACCTTGTAGTTGGGCTTTTGCCTGGGCTAGACGGGCCTGGGCCTGGGCTACCGCTTCCGGTTGGGGTTGGCTTTCCAGGTCCTGGAGGCGTTGTTGGGCTTCCCTTACCCGTGATTGGGCCTGGCTTACCCCCGCCTGGGCGCTGCGCTGTTCTCGCTCGGCGCTGTCCAGGGCGGTGCGGGCGATCGCCCCCTGGTTAAAGAGGGCCTGGCTACGGCCCAGCTCGGCCACCGCTAGATCGAGGCGGGCTTGGGCATCTACTACCTGGGTCTGGGCTGTGGCCACGACCGCCCTGGCCTGGTCGATTTCTGCGGGACGGCTGCCCCGGCGCACGGCCATCAGAGCGGCCTCCGCCTCCGCTACGGCGGCCCGGTACTGGTTGATCTGGGCGGCAATCTCCCGACTCTCCATGCGGGCAATCAGTTGGCCCTGGTTGACCCGATCCCCCTGCTCTACGTAAAGACGCTCCACAATGCCCGCATTGGCAGGGCTGAGGTTAACGGTTTGCCCTGGTTTGACTCGCCCACTAGCACTTACTCGCACCGTCAGGGGTTGGAGACTGGCGACGGTGGTAAAGGTGTTGATGTCGTAGGGGGCAGACCGACTGCGCCAGATTAGGGTGCCGATGCCAAGGCTCACCAGCAGTGCCCCAACCAGCAGGGCCCCCAGCCACACTGGTAAAGTCCGCTGTTGACTAGAGAAGGGAAAGGCCATAAATACCCAGGGGCGATCGCACCATTAAAGGGGTCCTAATCTATTCTGGCGGTTCTGGCGCTGGTTTTGCCATGGCATACCCGACCATCGGCTGCAGGCTTCCGCCCATTGTCACTCCAGATTAAATAACCCCCGAGGCCGTAGACCTCGGGGGCGGTTTAACATAGTTAAGTTTAATATAGAAATGAAACATGGCCTTGACATTTCTAGTTTGCAGGCAATGCCAGGGAAAGGAAATGATCTGCGTTGCCTTTCCCTGTGATTAAGATCACTGACGGCCGCTTCAATGCCTAAATACCGTACTTCTGGGTGGGAAAAACGGGACAGTCTGGGGAGACCCGGCGGGAACAGGCTATGCTATCTCTTGTGAATTTCTCCTGAGGGGACGCCATGGGTCGGCTCAATGGGTTATTAGGCTTAGGTCTCTGCTGTATGGTGGGCTTGGCTATGGGTGCCTGTCGTTCCCAGCAGAAGGCCGATGGCCCAGCTCCGGCTAATTCCCAGCCAGCCGTGGTGCAGCCGGTTTCTCCCGCCCCATCCCAGGTCACCCCTGGTCCTACTCCCGTTCCCACCGCTCCAGTCCCGGCTACCCCAGCCGCAGTCGAGACCCCCATCAGTCCTCCCCAGGCGGCCCAACTCATTGCCGCCCAGCCAGAAGCCCGCATTAATCTCCGCTCCGCTCCTGCCACCACCGCTTCTACCAGGGGCTACGGCCTGGTTGGCGATCCTGTGCAACTGCTCAGGTCAACCCAGGCTGGCGACGGCCTCTGGTACTACGTGAAGTTTGAACAATCGGGGGCGGAAGGCTGGATTCGGGGAGACTTTATCAACCTGGCCGGTCGTCCCCAACCCCTGGCCAGCCGTGTTGCCCAAGGTAGTCAGTGCAAGGGGGTGATGGAGTCCCTGGCCTTTACTGCCTACTACGATGACACGGGGTTTACCCTGGTGCGGTTTCTCAATCTGGAGACCAGAAATAGCTTTGACGGTTCCTTGACCCGGCAGGGGAATGATCCCCAGGGCAAACCCCTTTATGTGGGTACCGCTAGCCCTCCCACGGGGGGTAGCTACGGGGTGCAGATTATCGATTTGTCGGGGGGTAAGCCAGGTGGCGGCTCCCAATTAACCCTTAACTACAATGGGATGGCCGGTACCGCCCTTTGTCCCTAATCCCATCCCTAACTCCTAACCCTCCTGCAGATCCCTTGAACATGCCTGAATTGTCATCGGCTAAGGTCGCTATTATCCACGAGTGGTTGCAGGCTCGGGCTGGCTCTGAAAAGGTGGTCGAGCAAATGCTTGGTTTGTTTACCCAGGCGGATCTGTTTGCCTTGGTCCATTTTCCCCATCCCCAGGGGGGACCGCTCCTGCCTCTCCAGGGCCGGCTACAGACCTCTTTCCTGCAGCATCTGCCCCTGGCCCAGAAGTACTTTCGCCACTATCTGCCCCTCATGCCCCTGGCGATCGAGCAGTTTAACCTGGACCCTTACGATCTGGTGATCTCCAGCAATCATGCCGTGGCTAAGGGGGTCATTACCCGGGCTAATCAGCTCCATATCAGTTACGTCCACACCCCGATTCGCTATGCCTGGGACCTGCAACATCAATACCTGAGCCAATCCGGTTTAAAGGGGATAGGGGGTGGCCTTACCCGTCTGATTCTCCATTATCTGCGTCTGTGGGATCTGGCCGCTGCCAGTCGGGTTGATTGCTTTTTGGCTAACTCTCGCTACGTCGCCCGGCGAATTTGGAAAACCTATCGCCGCCCGGCTACGGTCCTTTACCCGCCGGTGGCCGTGGATCGGTTTCGCTGGCACCGCGATCGCGAAGATTTTTACCTCACGGTCTCCCGTTGTGTGCCCTATAAACGGGTCGATCTATCGGTGGCTGCCTTTAACCAACTGGGTTGGCCCCTGGTGGTCATGGGGGATGGTCCAGGTCTGGAGCAACTGCGGCGATCGGCCCGGGAAAATATCACCTTTATTCAAAATCCTTCCGACGCTCTGGTGACTGATTACATGGAGCGCTGCCGAGCCTTTATTTTCCCCGCCGAGGAAGACTTTGGCATTACCGTTGTCGAAGCCCAAGCCGCTGGAGCGCCGGTGATTGCCTATGGTCAGGGTGGTAGTGGGGAAACTGTCCGGCCCGGCCAGACGGGCGTTCTGTTTCACCAGCAAACCGTTGAGGATCTGGTGGAGGCGGTCAATTATTTTGAGCAAATTCGCAGTCACTTTACCGCTGAGATCATTCGTAACCATGCTGAAACCTTTTCGGAACAACGCTTTCGTCAGCAATTCTGGGACTTTGTCAACCATCAGTGGGTGAATTTTTGTCAAGGTAATGGCTTAGAGTAAGGACGGGAACCCAGGGCAATGAGCAGGCGTATGTTTCTTCCACAACGGGCTGTTAATCCAGTTAAGGCTTCTTTGAAAATGTCCAGTCGCTCCATTCCTATGGTGGGTTTACTGGCTACCGCTGATCTGCTGGCCTTGGTGCTGGCGGGGATGGTTAGTGTTTACGGGCGACTCGCCCTGGATGGCCGCTACCTGCCCGTTCTTTACGGGCAACTTTGGCCGGTCCTGGGGGTCTTTATTCTGGCCTATGGTCTGACCGGACTCTATCCCGGGGTTTGTGTGAGCCCCGTAGATGAGTTACGGCGAGTGGTGATATCGACCACCTTTATTTACCTGGTGTTAGGGTCTGGCATCTTTCTGGTGCGTCAGGGAGAAACCTATTCCCGCAGTGTATTTTTATTAGCCTGGTTTCTCTCCCTTCTATTTGTCCTTCTGGGTCGATGGTTGGTCCGCCACCTATTCGCCAGATGCGACTGGTGGGGCTATCCCGTATTAATTCTGGGGGCGGGGCGGACCGGAGAACTGGTGATTCAAACCTTGAAGAACCAGCCCTGGTTCGGTCTTAAACCCCTGGCAGTCCTGGATGATAACCCTGCTATAAAAGGACAGCTGGGCGGTATTCCCGTGGTGGGAGCCCTGGCCCTGGCCCCTTTGCTAGCTCGTCAGCGAGATATTCACTATGCCATTGTGGCGATTCCAGGGGTGAATCGCCAACGCCTGCTAACTATTTTGGAAGAGTACGGCCACAGTTTTGCCCATCTTCTGATGATTCCTGACCTGTTTGGGCTGGCCAGTCTCTGGGTAGGGGCGAAGGATCTGGGCGGCATTCTCGGGTTGGAAATCAGTCAACGGCTGCTCTTGCCTCGTTCCCGCATCACCAAAGCCCTCCTGGACCTCTGTTTGACCCTGATTTTGGCAGTCCTACTCCTACCTTTACTACTGGTGATTACGATTCTAATCAAGCTGGATTCCCCGGGGCCATTGTTTTACGGTCAGCAACGCCTGGGCCGCTATGGTGCTCCCTTTGTGGCTTGGAAGTTTCGTACCATGGTAGACAATGCTGATCAGGTATTGGAGAACTATTTGCAAGCCAATCCCGATCTGCGTCGACAATGGCTTGCCGATCAAAAGCTGCGTTACGATCCCAGGGTGACCACCGTTGGTCGCTTTTTACGGCGTACCAGCCTAGACGAATTACCCCAGCTCTGGAATGTGTTGCGGGGTGAGATGAGCCTGGTGGGGCCTCGCCCCATTGTTGGTGATGAGATTCAACGCTATGCCGAAACCTATAGGCTTTATACCCGAGTTTTGCCAGGGCTAACTGGGTTATGGCAGGTTTCCGGCCGTAATAATGTTTCCTACCCCGACCGGGTTAGTCTGGATGCCTACTACGTTAGAAACTGGTCTGTATGGCTGGATATTTATATTCTGGTGAGAACTATCTGGGTGGTTATAACCGGGGAGGGAGCCTATTAGGTGATCTAGGGTAGTTAAGCTCTAGCTACCCGGTCCTCAGCGTTCTGGTTAAAGCTATACATGGAAGGGTCACCGGCGATCGCCCCGGCAAGGTTGGGGCCGGGCTAAAATAGGAGGATAGTCCTAACTCCGGGTCAATGCTGTCCTCAGGATTATGACCAGAGCTATGTAATCCCCCTACCCTATCCTCTGCTATGGATTTTACGACGGCTTTACCGACTGGCTTAATTACTTTGCGAGAGGGAGTGGAAGCGGCTCTGGTGGTGGGCATTGTGCTGGCCTGTTTGAATAAGGCTGACTGTCAGCGTCTCAACCCCTGGGTCTACGGTGGAGTGGCCGCCGGTTTAGTTGGCAGTGCCATGGTGGGCCTGGCTTTGGGTATCAGTCTTCAGCAGGTTCAGCAGGTGCTGCCCCATCTGCGGAGTACGGTGACGCCCCTCCTGAATATGCTATTTGGGGCGATCGCTATCCTGATGCTGAGTTGGATGCTCCTGTGGATGACCCGGCAGGCCCGGAGTCTCAGGGGTGAAATTGAGGGAGCCGTCCAAACCGCTCTGCAGGCAGGCGAGACGGCGGGCTGGGGCATTTTCAGTCTGGTTTGCATTGCCGTCCTGCGGGAGGGCTTTGAAACCGTTCTGTTTATCTTTACTAACGTCGAAGCCAGTCTGAGTGCCGCCCTGGGTGCCTTGGTTGGATTGGGGGGCGCGGCCCTGGTGGGGATAGGCCTATTTCGTTGGGGAATCACCATTAACCTGAAGCAGTTCTTCCAGGTGATGGGGATACTGCTGCTCATGATTATTGGCGGCTTAGTGATTTCAGTGTTAAAAAACCTGGATGCGGGGCTGGCCACCCTGAGTCAGGTTGGGGGCGCCTACGGGGATCTGTGTATTTCTCAAACATCCTGTGTTTTAGGTCCCCTGCTCTGGGACACCAGTGGTGTTTTGCCCGATCGCCAGTTTCCAGGCATTTTGCTGAAAACCCTCTTGGGTTACCGCGATCACCTCTATCTGCTGCAGGCGATCGCCTACGGGGGCTTCTGGATCATCGTGGGCGGTAGCTATTTTCGCAGTCTTAACCCCCAGCCTAGTCAGAAATCTGTCCAGGCCAGTCCACCCCCCGTTTAATTGACTACGCCTGCTTCGCAGGCCCCAATGCTAACCCAGCTACCACTGCATTCCCCTTCTCCATCGTCGTACCACTCCTTTTTCCAGATCGGGGCACTATGCTTTAGGGTATCAATGGCATACTGGCAGGCGGCAAAGGCTTCCGATCTATGGGGGCAACCGATCGCTACCAGCACACTGATTTCACCCACCTGTAACCGGCCAATCCGATGGTGAATGACCACCCGATTCACCAGGGGCCAGGTCTGGTAAATCTGGGCCGCGATCTGGCGAAAAACTGCCAAGGCCATAGGTTCGTAAGCCTGGTACTCTAGCGCCATCACCGCCCTGCCGGCGCTGTGGTTGCGCACCACGCCGCTCATAACCACCACGGCACCATTACAGGGCTGATCTGCCAGGCTGTATGCGGTATCCAGACTGAGGGGTGCAAAGGTAATGCGAAGGTTAGGGCAAGGGGTGGTCACAGGGGTGGAAGGGGCGATCGTGACCATGGCAGCTGGAGATAGCAGGGAGATAACCACATTGGTCAAATCATAGCAGAGGAGGTTGGGTTGGGTTTTCAAATATGGGCTCAGGCTCTCCTGGTTGACCTATCAACGCTAGACTTAATCAATAGCTGGTTTCCTTCTGACCTTTCCAACATCCCCTAATCCTGGTTCGCTGATCAATACATACCTATGGTTACTACTGGGTTGATTTTGCTGGTGGCGATCGCCATTCTGGTGTGGGGCTACCGCCGCGCCCTTCCCTACGGCACCCCCGGCCTGTTGGCCTGGCTGCAATCCGTAGTTTTGATGGCTCCTTGGCTGCTGTTTTTCGGTTTGGTGGCCCTGGGCCTGTACGTAAATCTGGTGGGGGTCCTGGCCCTGTTGCTGGTGTCTACGGCGATTTATGTTTACTTGGGGCGGCGGTTGCGCGCCCTGGCCCAGTCCAGTCCTGCTCCTGTCCCGACTCCCCTCCCTGAGAAGGAGGTGGTGGCACCCACCGATCAGGTGACAGCGGCCCCTGCAACGGCGGCTGAGATCGCAATTCCAGCGGTGGATATGGCCCAAATCGAGGGTATTTTTGGTCTCGACACCTTCTTTCGTACCGAAACCATAGCCTATGACCAGGGGGCGATTTTTCGCGGTAACCTGCGCGGCCAACCGGCGGAGACCCAGGCGGAGCTGAGTCGTTTATTGACAGAACGGTTGGGCGATCGCTACCGGCTGTTTTTAGTTGAAAATCAGGAACAACGGCCAACGGTAGTGGTGTTACCCGCCAGCTTAGATCCAGGCAAAACTACCCCAACCCAGTGGGCGATCGTTGGCCTACTCGGTATCCTTACCCTCCTGACCGGGTTAGAGGCCGGGGCGCTGCTCCAGGGTTTTGACCTACTCCAGGACCTGTCCCGCTGGCCAGACACCGTACCCTTTCTGGTTGGGCTGCTGATCCTTCTCCTCAGCCATGAACTCGGCCACTGGCTTCTGGCTCGCCGCCATCGGGTCCGCTTGAGTCCGCCCTTTCTCCTCCCGACCTGGCAAATCGGCAGCTTTGGTAGTTTGACTCGATTTGAGTCTTTGTTGCCCAACCGCACCAGCCTCTTTGATATTGCCTTTGCCGGTCCGGCTCTGGGGGGACTCGTTTCTCTGGGGATGCTGGTGATGGGCCTGGTGCTATCCCATCCTGGCAGTGCCTTTCAACTACCCGTAGCCTTTTTCCAGGGTTCGGTACTGGTGGGTACCCTGGCTCGGGTTGTGCTAGGTGATGTCCTACAGGCACCCCTGGTAGATGTTCATCCCTTGAGTATCTATGGCTGGTTAGGACTGGTAATTACTGCCCTGAACCTGATGCCTGCGGGTCGTCTGGATGGAGGGCGGGTGGTACAGGCGATTTATGGGCGCAAAATTGCCGGTCGTACGACCGTTATTACCCTGATTCTGCTGGCCCTGGTCTCCCTAGCTAACCCCCTGGCCCTCTATTGGGCGGCTTTGATTGTGGTGCTTCAACGTAACCTGGAGCGCCCTTGCCTGGACGACATTACGGAACCCGATGATACCCGGGCGGCCTTGGGATTGCTGGGTTTATTCCTGGCCCTAGCGGTGCTGATGCCCCTTACCCCATCTCTAGCAGGGCGGCTTGGAATTGGTGGTTAAACCGGTTCTACCAATAGCTTCCTGACTATAGCTTTGGCCAGAAGGCTAAGAACTGGGTGGATCGGTCCCAGCCAGGGATAGGCGTTTTGGTTCGCCTTCTGGCCGGTGGCTAGGGCAATAAAAAACCCAACCCCTCAGCTGATCTCGGGGGTTGGGTCAGGTATAGCAGTGGCCAGTCTGGTGGGGGCAAGACCGGGACGCCATTGGTTATAGGCTGAGAGTCATAGCTTTTCTCGGTATCCCGAGCTAAAGCTGTATAGACCTCTGGCCAGAACCCTGAGAGCAGGGTGAGTCCATAAAAGCTCTACTCGGTCAGCGTTCTGGCTCGCCTCCGTCTCGTAGGTGGCTACGGCTAAGGGCTAAGGCGGTTTTACCATCCCTGATTGACCTTAGCGGTAGCGCTTCTTGCGTCGGGCCACGGCCTTACGCTTACGCTTTTCCTGAGGGGTTTCAAAGTGACGACGACGCTTAACCTCAGAGAAAATTCCTGCCTTAGAAACCTGCCGCTTGAAGCGGCGCAGGGCTGATTCGATGCCTTCGTTTTCACCGACAACGACTTGAGTCATAGGAAGCTGCTTCTTTCTCCTTGTAAAAAATTAATGGAACCGGTTAGCCCTACCACCGTAGGACCCAACCTATAACTTTGGCCAGAACGCTGAAAACCGAGCGGATCGGACAATTTCATAACTCTTAACAGGGGACAAACCTGTCAGTTACGAGCTGGGAAAAGGCCAATGCTGGGTAGGCGCTCTGTCTCGCCGTAGCCCCGTTAAACGCGGCTACGGCTGTAACAAAAGCTTGAAAGTCGCCTTGGGATGGTTGAGCCACCTCCTGCAATCCCAGGCCGATCTGTACAGACAGTAAAACCAGGGCACTCAATCCCTAAGGTTATAATCAGGGTATCACAGATAGGCGTTTTCTCTCTGGGTAACAAGAGGGGGTTGTTGAGGTTTCTGGGGTTACTCAAGGGGCTATCTCTCAGGCGCTGCAGAGGTCTTTGCCCAGGCGTTGCTGGCAAAAGGTTTTCTCCTCAGGGCGCAGGCTTTCGTAGGTGACATCGCGGCGCAGTAGCATACCGTTATGACCGGCTAACAATCGCGGCAGTTCCTGGTGATTAATAATTTTCAGGGTGGCCATATCGTAGGTGGTGTAGGTGGTCAGGTCGGCACTATTAAAGTCAATGTCTACAACGGTGATAGTTTTGCGGGTCGGTAACTGACTATCGAGTAGGGGCCGGGGGCCAGATCCCAAAATACCCGTATGTAAGAGTTGCAGCTTACCCTTATGGGCTGGATAGTAGGCGTGGTGGTGGCCGCTGATCAGGGTATGGACGTGATGGCGCTCCAGCATGGCCTGCAGACGAGCAGAATTTTCCAGGACTTCGCCGGGTTCGTCACGACCTACGGCCACGGCGTAGAGGGGTAGGTGACTGATCACGACTCGCGCCTTGGCAGCCTGGGCAGCGTCACTGGCTAGGGTTTGATCGATCCAGGTCAGTTGTTGATCGGGAATATGGCTCGAAGAACCGTCCCAGGCCATAAAGAAGACGCCACCGTATTCAAAGGTGTAGTAGAAGGGAAATTGGGTGCGATCGATGAATTTTAATCCGGGACTGTGGCTGGGATGGTTCCAGTAGGCGGCGGCCCGATCTCGCTCCTGGCTAAATAAATACTGTTGTCTCACCCCCAGGGCGCTGGAGGCGTCGTGGTTACCCAGGGTAAAGCCATAGGGAATTTTTTGCTGTCGTAAAGGAGCCGTAATGTGGTCATCAAAGGCTTGCCACATGGCGTCGATGCGATCGCGGCTGAGGGAGGGATTCTGCCCCGCCACCATGTCGCCACTACACACCACCAAATCGGGTTGCCAGAAAGGGACCAGGGCTATTCCCCGATCTACCTCTGGTTCGTAATCGGTGGAACCGTAGGCACTGTTTAAATCACTGATCACCACCAGGCGGAGATCGTGGCGGGGCGGATTGACTAATCCAGGCGTGCTGGCCAGTAGGGTCTGGGTCTGGGCAGGTAGGACTGGGGGAGCCTCTGGAGGCGTTACCGCAAGGGGCGTGATGGGGTTGGAGGCAGGTTGGGAAAAAAGGACCTGCTGGAAACAGGCCAGACCGATAACCACCAGTCCACCCAGGCCAAGGCCAGGGAGAAATCGCTTCAGGGACATGGAGAGTGGAGACAAAGCGCTGGCATAACCTTACCTCAAGAAATACCCAGTTGATCGCTGGGCTGCCTGCAAGGGTAAATCTCCACCTCTAGCTTTGGGTAACGGTCTGAAACCAGCCCGTCAGGGCCAGGGCCAGGGCATCGGCGGCATCATCCGGGCGCGGTACCTGCGGTAGGTTTAATTCCCGAGCTACAGCCTGTTGTACATCGGCCTTATCGGCATTACCGTAACCGGTTAGGGATTGCTTAACCTGGGCTGGGGTAAACTCAAAACAGGGTAACTGGTGCTGGGCAAGTACCAGCATGACCACACCCCGAGCCTGGGCTACCAAAATGGTGTTGCCCATGCGGTAGAAGAAAAACTTCTCAATCACCACCTGATCGGGGTGAAACTCCCTGATCAAACTATGGAGATCGTCGTAAATGATACATAGGCGATCGCCCACTGGAGTGTGGGCCGGGGTTGAAACCACGCCAAAGTCCACTACCTCCACCCCCGCTGATTCAGTCCCCAAGCCAGCGGTAAGCTCAATCACTCCAAAACCCAGGGTGGCCAAACCTGGATCCAGGCCAAGGATACGTTGAGCCATGGTTACCAGGGCTAGCGGGTTCCGCTGGGCTGATGACCATTGGCGATCGCTGCGTCGGGATCGGCCAGCCCAAAAACTTCGGCGAAAACCTTTTCGACCTTATAACCGGAATCAATACTTTCCAGGGGATCTTTCCGTAGACGATGACGTAGACAGAGCACGATTACCCGCCGAATATCCTCTAAGGTTACTTGGGTGCGCCCCTCATAGGCGGCTAGCGCCTTGGCTGCCCGGTTGGTGACAATGTCTCCGCGGAGGCCATCCACATTTAATTCGGAGCAAACCTGGGAAATGCGCACCCGATCCTCATGGTCAATGGCAACCTGGGGAAGACGCTCCTGAGCCTGGACCAGGGTTCTCTGCAGGGCATCCTGTTGGCCCTGGTACTTAGCCAGGTAGGTGAGTGGATTCTGATCAAAGTCCGATCGCTCTTCCACAATCTGGACCCGCAGTTCTGGATCCCGAACAGTACGGATTTCTGCATGCATACCAAATCGGTCCAGTAATTGGGGCCGCAATTCCCCCTCTTCGGGATTACCGGACCCCACCAGAACAAACTGAGCCGGATGACGAATGGAAATGCCTTCCCGTTCCACCGTATTCCAACCTGAGGCCGCCGAGTCTAGCAGTACATCCACCAGGTGGTCATCCAGCAGGTTGACTTCATCCACGTATAAAATTCCCCGGTTGGCCTTGGCGAGTAACCCCGGCTCAAAGGCCTTAACCCCTTCTGCCAGGGCTTTCTCAATATCGATGGTGCCGCACACCCGGTCTTCCGTTGCTCCCAGGGGTAGATCCACCATGGGCACCTTTTTGCGGCTAACGGGTACGGTCTCCCCGCCCCGTTCCGCTATGACATCGGCATCCTGGGGAGAACGACTGAAGGGATCATCGGCCACTACTTCAATTTCTGGCAGTAGGTCGGCCAGGGCTCGAATGGTGGTGGATTTGCCAGTGCCGCGATCGCCCATGATCATGACTCCGCCAATTTTAGGGTCAATCACATTTAGCAGTAGGGCCAGCTTCATATCATCCTGGCCAATCACAGCGGTAAAGGGAAACACTGCTCGGCGGGAGGAGACAGGCTGGGGTAAAGGGGCAGTAGCAGTAGGACTCACGACAGTCTTTAAATTCAATGAAGATTAACAAATCAGCTTCCATTGTGCCATAGGGATACCGGTGTTTTGGCATCAGGGTTTTGCAGTTTCTCCCTTGCCCCTTTCCAGGGGTGCCGCAATCCAGGATTATAGAAAAAGGATATCGCCGCCAATCAAATTCAACCGTCTAGGGCAGGCTAGGGACGATGGGGTCTAATCAACCAGTACATTTACGGCCTGAACAACTTTTAGACCTCGCCCTGCAGAGGGGGGCAGAGGCGGCAGAGGTACTGCAATCTAATTCCCAGTCCCATCCGGTTTTCTTCGAAGCTAATCGCCTCAAACAACTGGAAAGTTCTTCTGCTGAAGGTATGGCTCTACGGCTTTGGATTCAGGGTCGGCCAGGATTGGCTGTAGCCTATGGTGATGTGGATCCGGAGGCTATTGTAACTAAGGCGATCGCCACCAGCAGACTGAATCCGCCCCAACCCGTTGATATTTTGGCTGGTAGTCGACAACTCTATCCCGATCTGGGCCATCAGGTCGGTGTAGAACAGTTAATTAGCTGGGGCGAAGAACTGATTGACCGGATTCGTACCGCCTATCCCGAGGTTTTGTGTGAGGTGGACATGGAATGTGAGGTGGAGGCCACCCGCATTCTCAATAGTCAGGGTCTGGATTGCAGCTATAGTGATACGACCTTGAGTGGCTATGTTACCGCTGAGTGGATTCGGGGAGACGATTTCCTCAGTGTGGGGGATGGTCAAACCCGGCGTTACGATTTAGATATCAAGACCCTGGCCAATCAGGTGTTGCAACGACTGGACTGGGGGAAAAAATCGGCGACCCTTGCCTCAGGTCGGGTCCCTGTGATCTTTACGGCCAAGGCTGCCGATATGCTCTGGAGTACTCTCCAGTCAGCCCTGAGTGGTAAGCGGGTGATGGAGCGATCCTCCCCCTGGAGTAATGGCCTGGGCCAGCAGATGACCTCTCAAGCCATTACCTTGCTGCAAGACCCGGAGTTGGGTCCGTTTAGTTGCCCCTTTGACGATGAGGGCACCCCAACCCAGCGGCTGGTGTTTATAGATAAGGGCGTATTGACCCTGTTCTACTGCGATCGGGAGGTAGGACGGCAGCTGGGGGGAGGCTCTACGGGTAATGGTTTTCGCCTGAGCCTGGGTAGTTACCCTACTCCTGGGCTTTACAACACCCTGGTGCAGCCGGGGGAAAGGTCTTTGCAAGAGTTAATTGCAGAGATTGATCAAGGTATTCTAGTAGACCAGATTCTGGGGGGAGGTGCCGGTATCTCCGGGGATTTTTCAGTCAATATCGACCTGGGCTACCTGATTCAGCGGGGTGAACTGGTAGGTCGTATTAAAGACAGCATGTTGGCCGGCAATGTCTATGCCGCCCTTAAAAACAATATTGAGATGGGTAATGATACTGACTGGAATGGATCTTGCCGTACCCCATCGGTTTTAATTGAAAGTCTATCTCTAACTACGAGCTAAATCCGGAGTCTTTAGCTACAGCTTGGGCCAGAACCCTGGGAACCGGGTAGATCGGTGACGGTCAAGACCAAGTTTCACAAAATCTAGATTTCCCTAAGCCTTAGCGGGTGAGTAGATTTTTATCTTCATTTTTATAGCCCGCTACAAAGCCTTGCCGTAACGTTACCTGGCTAGAACCAAATTGCAAGGTCTCTTCACAACTACCGTCATTGCGACTAACCGCCGTGGGCGGACTTGGCTGTATTTTTAGCACCTCAGCCCGGGATGAGCCAACCGACCAGCGATCGACGGTAAGAGTTTGGGCCAAAGCCTTGGCTAGATTAACAGATACCTTGAGGTTGCTGTCGTTATTCCAATAACTGACAACGTACCCATTTTTAGTGAGGATGGAGCTACTACCGTAGTACAGGGTGGCTAAATCATCAGATCCATTCTGCTGGGTACGGGTGGGGGTGCCCTGGAGCTTTAAAACTTCGTTAGTGGAGGATCCTAAACTCCAGGTCTGGGGTTTAGCCTGAGTTGACAAGGCAATGGGAGTATTGGCCAGAACCTTCAAGTTACCATCCAGGTTAGAGTACTCCTTGACATAGCCATTCTCCAGTTCAATCAGGCTGGTGCCATAACTCAGCATCTCTTCACACGAGCCTTCATAACTGACGGTCCGAGAAGGAGGACCCTGAACCGCAATCACCCAGTCGCGATCGGAGCCAACTGTCCAATAGGATCTGCTGCCGGGGACATTGGCTGTACGAGTATTGACATTAGTCTCAGCATATTGGCGATTACGGTCATATTCCTTAATTTTTTGCTGAGCCAAACGGTAATTTGAACTATTGACAGGAACAGAGTTCATATGGGCGATCGCCTGTTGCCAGAGCAAGGCCACCTGCACCCATTCTTCCTTAGAAGACGCACTTTGGGTGAGCTCCGCCGCCTTCATTCCCTGACTGCTCCCCGCCTTAAAATTATCGTTCGCATCGGGTTGAACCTGAAAAACAGGCCAGGGAATTAACATAGAGGCAACTGGCAAGGAAAGGAACGCAACAGCGGTACCTACCCCCAGACATAGCCCCATAGCCGTCCAGGAAAAGCGTTCCTTCGTCACCTGACCAGTTCGTTTGAACTGAAGTGTATAAAGACTTTGAAATTTCTCGCCCTGCAGCTCTGGGTGACTCTTTTTAGCCATGTAAGGTAGATGGGTAACCCAACAATTTAGGTAAAGTTTAAGTGATAATACTTAAAGTAAAAACTTAAATCTTTAAACTATCAAGGTTGATACCATAAATATTCATGAAATCTTTATGAACCCTTCCCTGATTTCTTCTACGTGTCTATCCAGGTTTCGCTTTTTGATAGCGTTTAACTGACCCGATGGTTTTGTCGTCCTTACCCTGGCGTCTATGCCATACCCTCCCCTGTCCCGAGGACTGGGTGACTTCGGTTGAAAAGGTCCTGGCAGAGGATTCCACCAGTCCAGTTAACCCAGTGGATCGGGTAGCGCAACTGCTTTGGCAGCGCCATCTCTGTAACCTCGATGAGTTACAGGGCTTTTTGAATCCCCTATTCTACAGGCCCACTTCAGCCCATAGTTTTGGTGAACCTATGGCCCAGGCTGTCAAGCGACTCAAGCAGGCCTTGACGGACGGGGAGAAGGTAGCTATCTGGGGTGATTTTGATACCGATGGTGTAACTGCTACTGCGGTGCTCTGGCAGGGGTTAGGGGAGGTTTTTCCCCAGCAGGAACGACTGACTTACTATATCCCTAACCGATTAAGGGAATCCCATGGGCTATCCAAATCTGGTTTAGACCAGCTCAAGGCTTGGGGGGCCAGCCTGATTGTTACCTGCGATACTGGCAGTACCGATGTCAGGGAAATCACCTATGCCAGCGACATAGGCCTGGAGGTGATTGTCACCGATCATCACACTTTACCGGCGATAAAACCCCCCGCCGTTGCCCTGATTAATCCTCGCTGCTTACCCCCCGATCATCCGTTGGCGACCCTCTCTGGAGTGGCTGTAGCTTACAAACTAATAGAAGGGTTTTATGAGGCTTTGGAATTTCCCCCAGATCTACCTCTGGAAGCTCTCCTAGACTTGGTGGCAATTGGTTTAATTGCTGATTTGGTGGAACTCACCAGGGATTGTCGATATCTGGCGCAGAGGGGGCTATACCATTTACAAGCCCATCTCCAAGCCAAACCTACCTATGCCCGTCCAGGAGTAGCAGCGTTGTTACGGCTGTGCAAACGCACCGGCGATCGCCCCAGCGACATTTCCTTCGGCCTCGGTCCACGTATTAATGCGGTTAGCCGTATTCACGGTGATGCTAGCTTTTGTGTGGAGCTCCTCACCAGTCAAGATGTTGGTCGCTGCCAGGTCCTGGCCGCGCAGACCGAGTTGGCCAATAGTCGCCGTAAAGCCTTGCAAAAACATATTTATACGCAAGTCAAACAGCGATTAACTCAAATCGATTTAAGTACAACGGCATGTCTGGTCCTCAGTGATGAAGATTGGCCAGTAGGGCTCTTAGGTTTAGTGGCTGGCCAGATTAGTCAGGAGTTGGGTCGCCCCACCCTGCTGCTGAAAATCGACGCCATTGACGATCAACACCCTACCCCCATGGTTAGGGGATCGGCTCGGTCCATTCAAGGATTAGATCTTTATGAATTATTCCAGCGCCACAGCGATCTAATTACTGGCTTTGGTGGCCATCCCCTAGCGGCAGGGCTGACCTTACCTCTAGAGAACTTACCCCTACTCGCCACGGCCCTTAACCGATCAGTCCGAGAATTTTTGCGTCGTCCAGATATCCCTCAACCGGCCTTAACTATTGATCTAGTTGTAACCGTAGCCGATTTAGGACAATCCCTATTTCGGCAATTAAGGTCCCTGGAACCCTACGGTATCGGTAACCCTGTACCCAAATTACTTATTCGTAACGGCTGGTTTGAGGGAGTGCGGCATAGAAACCTACAGGATTCTAAGGGAAAACCCGTCAACTTCATTAAAACTAGCTTTGAGCTGTGGGATGATACCAGCTCGGTGGGATATCCAGGAGAGTGGTGGGGCCATTATGCCGACGAAATTCCCGAGGGTCGTTGTCATGTGGTGGTTGAACTAGACCATCACCGTCTGCGGGGTTATTATGTCAGACTCATTGACCTGCGTCCTACCCAAACCTCTATAGGTACGCCAGCAGAAGATCTGGCAGCAGAGCAATTACAACCCCTGGTTAGATCTTCTCTACCCCAATCCCAGCTAGTTTCAGAAGCCCTACCCACCAGTAGTTCCTCTTCTCCTATCGAGATTTGGCAACAACTCGTGGGCCTGGCGAAGTACCTGGCTCGCACCCAAACCCCCATTGGTCTACAACAACTGAGGGAATTTCTGGGTCTTACCGTCACTAGTTTAGATTTGGGTTTGATCGCCCTGGTAGAGGCTGGATTTACCCTATCATCCCTATCATCGGATCAAATTTTGTTGACTGCTTCTACCGCTCCCAAGTCCAGCTTACTTAAGGCGGTGCAGCAATTTATCGAACTTATACAGGAAGAGCAATTCCAGCAACAGTACCGGATCCAAATTTCGATCCCTAATTCCCCTTAGGAGTGCCCCCCTGATCAGTTGTGGGAAAGATACAGAGGGGCAGAGGGGCTCGATCAGCCCTTCACCTATGTCCCTGGTGGGACTAGAATGCTGGTTCTTCGCTTCTGGGGCTGGAATCTAAGAAAATATCCGTGGCCTTAAGTTGAAGGCCAGCTCGAGCCTGGGAATCACCTTTACTGACGTAGGGAGATGCATCGATCGCACCACTGGCAATAATCAGGGATCCTTTTTTGATATGGGTGAGCTTACGCCAGGCCGCCGATCCCTCCCAGACGCTGACGTCAACGGTAAAGCTATCGTTGTCCTTACGACTGGGAATACGATCTACGTAGATGGTGATTTCCGCCACCTGAGCGTTACCGCCGACTTTACGCTGGACCTGCCTGACCTCGGGATCGGCAGCGACGTTGCCGGCTAGGGTGCATAGGTTTAAACCTCGACTAGACATGGAAAAAGTCTCCTGAAAAAGTAATTTCTATTAATTAATCGTTGGTCCATTTACCCTAATCATCACCGACAGGTGGGTCGGGTTCGGAATCTCTGTCCAGGGATAGGCCGAATTGATGAAAAGGGATTACTGGATCAGGTAAATGCTTTGGGTTTAGATTGCACAGATCGGCAATAGGTTTTTCTACGAAATATGGCTGATTTTTGGCGGATAAGTTATAGCTTTGGTTGGAAAACTGAGGATACGGTTGGTCGATCAATTTCATGGCTTGTAACAGACAGGCTTGTCCTTTCTTATCAGCCATGAAAACGCCGATAACAACGGGGTACTCCGGCCCGCCTCCGCCGCCTTGTAGGTGGCCACGGCTATAACTCCGCATTATATTTTTTGCTTTAAAGACAAAATGGGTGTGGCGACAGTGGATCGGCCACGGGCTAGTCTGGGTTTTTCTTTAAATAATATTAAGAAAATGGTCTAAAGTGATTTCATGGCTATAGCCAGGCCATTGCCATTGGGGCACAATTCTAGGATTAAAGCTAGGGCCATGATCCTGAAAAGGGGGTAGGGTTTGCTACCACCTTGCCACTATGCGTTGTAAATTCTGCTATTTTTTCTGTGTTAAGACCTATGCAAACCCTGCAACCTGCTGAAGCAACCGTCCCATCTCTACAGACCTCCGTTGGTAAACATCGGGTTGTCATTCTTGGTGGTGGGTTTGGCGGTCTTTATGCGGCCCAGCAACTGGGTCGGGCTGAGGACGTAGAGGTTACTCTGATTGATAAGCGTAACTTCCATCTATTTCAGCCGCTGCTCTATCAGGTGGCTATGGGTGGGCTTTCTCCAGGGGATATTGCCTCCCCTTTGCGGGGAGTTCTGAGTCAGCAGAAAAATACCCAGGTATTAATGGGAGAGGTTGTTGACCTCGATCCCCGGGCTAAAACCGTGAGCCTCAAGGAGGGTGGTCGGGTTGCCTACGATACCTTGATCGTGGCTACTGGCATGAGTCACTTTTACTTTGGCCGCGACGATTGGGCTGATATTGCGCCTGGTCTTAAAACCGTAGAGGATGCCCTGGAGATGCGGCGGCGCATTTTTGGGGCCTTTGAAGCCGCTGAGAAAACCACTGATCCAGCCCTGCGGCAGGCCCTATTAACCTTTGTCATTGTTGGGGCTGGCCCGACCGGCGTGGAACTGGCGGGAGCCCTGGCCGAGTTAGCGTTTCATACCCTTAAACCGGACTTTCGTCAGATTGACACCAGTCAGACTCGGATTCTTTTGGTAGAAGGTATGGATCGGGTACTCCCTCCTTTTCCTCCTGAGTTATCGACGCGGGCTCGGCAAGATCTGGAAAAAATGGGGGTGGAAATTTTCACCCAAACCCTGGTAACTGATATTGAAGGTCATCAGGTTAGTCTTAAGCAGGGAGATCAGGTCACCACGGTGTCAGCGGCCACCGTGCTCTGGGCCGCTGGGGTAAGGGATCCTGGCATGGGAGGGATTCTCGCCGATCGCACCAGCGTCGATCGAGACCGATCTGGCCGGGTAATTGTCCGCCCAGATTTAAGTATCCCTGATTACCCAGATATTTTCGTGGTCGGAGATTTGGCCCATTATGCCCATCAGGGCGATCGCCCCTTACCGGGAATTGCCCCGGTAGCCATGCAGGAGGGGCAATACGTAGCCAGGTTGATTCAAAAGCGCCGCCGGGGAGAAACCCTACCTGACTTCAGGTATAAAGACGGGGGAAGTCTGGCGGTAATTGGCCGCCATTCCGCCGTAGTCAACTTTCCCAAGGGTAAGCTCACTGGTTTTCCGGCCTGGTTTGTGTGGTTATTTGTCCATGTGTTCTTCTTAATCGAGTTTGATAACAAAGTGATTGTGATGATTCAGTGGGCTTCCAACTACATCACGCGTAAGCAGGGCTCCCGGTTGATTACAGAGCGTATCCTGACCCATGATTGAACCCACCCCGAAGGTGATTATTCATGGTGGAGCGGGGCCTGCTTTGGGGGATCGCTCGACTTTAGGGGCGATTCGAGAAGAACTCCACGCCATTGTCGCGACAATTTATCAGCGGGCCCAGCAAGGAGCCCCAGCCGTTGACTGCGTTGTCTATGGCTGTCACCAGTTGGAAGCCAATCCTCGCTTTAACGCGGGCTATGGATCGGTACTCCAAGCTGACGGCCAGGTGCGCATGAGCGCTGGTTTGATGGACGGGGCTCGGCAGCGTTTTAGTGGGGTCATTAATACCAGTCGGGTTGCCCATCCCATTGATCTGGCCGCGTTTTTACAATCCTCTAGCGATCGGGTGCTGTCCGATGCGGGATCCGCAGAACTGATCCGGGAGTTAGCCCTCCCCCCCTTTGACCCGATTACTCCCCTGCGCCTCCAGGAATGGATGGCATCGCGGCAGGAAAATTTTGCCCAGGCTATGGCCGGCGTGGTGGCAGAGGATCCCCACGCCCGCCGCGGCACCATTGGCGTGGTAGTTTTAGATAGTCATGGCCAATTGGCTGCTGGTACCTCCACTGGAGGGAAGGGGTTGGAGCGTCTTGGTCGGGTCAGTGACGCGGCTATGCCTGCGGGCAACTACGCCAATACCTTTGCTGCCGTTAGTTGTACCGGTATTGGTGAAGATATTATTGACGAGTGTCTGGCGGCCCGGCTGGTGATTCGTATTAGCGATGGTATGGCAGTGGAAGCAGCCTTTGCCAGGTCTTTTGCAGAAGCCGCCCAAAACCAGCGCGATTTTGGTGCTATTGCCGTGACCCAGCGAGGAGAAGTGGCCTGGGGTAAGACCAGTGATATGCTACTGGCGGCCTATCGTACGGCCACTACTCAGGGCGACACTCTCGACTTAGAGGCTGGCCCATTAACTGGTGTGGTTCTCCCATAGCTGTTCTGCCATAAATCAAGGAAGGGTTTTCCCATGCGAATTAAATCGCGATCGCAAAAGCACGACCTGCCCGAAGTCAATCTGGTTCCCATGATGGACGTGTTGATGACCATCCTGGTCTTCTTCATTATTATCTCCATGAGTGCTCAAATTAATCAGAAGGCCGTTGATGTCAAACTCCCCTCGGTGGAATCAGGCAGTTCGGCGGTAGATCAACCCGATCCCCTGATTGTGGAGTTAGACCGTCAGGGTAAGTTGTTCGTCAAAGGAGAGTCGGTGGATCAGGGCCAGATGGCTCAGAATATCCAGCAATACCTGACGGATAATCCCAAGGGTACGGTAGTGCTTAAGGCTGACTACCAGCTCACCTACCAGAAAATCGCTGAGGTTCTAGGATCGATGCGCGACGTAGGGGGTAATCAGGTTTCCCTGGCAATTACCAAGTAGGATGCCGGACAGGTTTTCCCAGCTTAGGGGGAGATCTCTGTCGAATCCCTCTTCCTTTGGGTAGTTGAGGCCCTACCCTGGGACGGTTAGATCGGCGTCAGGATTAATCCTTCCTGGTAGCGATCCCCAGGTTTTGGGAACCTTAAACCTTATAGCTTTGGTCAGAGCGTCTGGGTTCCCTTACCCGTGGCCATCGCCATCAAGACCTAATTCTACTAAGGGTGATCGGAGAGGCAATCGGAGACCGTAGCTACCCGGGGTAAGGGCAGGAAAAGCGGGATATTATCAATGGTTAATTCTAGGGAGGAAGGATGCCAGGACTGGGACGGAGGGGTCAGGGTTAGGGTCTGATGTAATGCCTCGGCCATGGGTATGACCGCCTCTGGACCGGTTTGCTGTAAAGCCTGTAACCAGGTCCAGCCACAGTTAATTAGTAAAGCAACGTCAATTTCTTGGTAATGGGGGGCAAAGGGCCGTAAACGATTGACCCCTTCCCCTAATAAAATGGCCGCCCCCTGCCAATTGTGGTTGCCTAGGTGGTAAAAGCCCACCGCAATCTGTAAAATCCCTTGAAAAAAAGGTTTTTCAAAGGTGTCAGCGGTCATCCAGAGTGCTTCTAGCTGGTCGTGACAGCCGTAATAGTCGCCCTGGTTAAACTGGGCGATCGCGGCCGCCAGGCTAGGGTCCGTCGAGTCAGGAGAGGGCATCATCTATTTTAGTGGCACAGGTTCTTAGTCCATCCTAGGGTAGAGGTGCTATTCTCCACTGTGAGTGAGTGTGATGAGGATAATAAGCTATGGTTAATTCTCCCCCAAAATCCATGGGTAGTTCTTTCCCGGGTCAATCATTGGATCGCCGTTCCGAACCCTTTGCCTCCAGCTTGGGGGGGCTACACCTGCCCGATGCTCCCTTATTTGGTACCGATGGGATTCGCGGCAAGGCGGGAGAATTACTGACCGCTCCCCTGGCTATGGAAATTGGCTACTGGGCAGGACAGGTTCTCCGGGCTGAGGGGTTAGACCAGGGACCAGTGGTGGTGGGGCAGGATTCTCGTAATTCTGGTCATATGTTGGCTACCGCTCTCTCGGCTGGGCTCACTTCGGCTGGCCTAGATGTGTGGCAGGTGGGCTTGTGCCCTACTCCTGCCGTTGCCTACCTGGCCGAGTCCTGCGACGCCCTGGGGGGAATTATGATTTCCGCCAGCCATAACCCTCCTCAGGATAATGGCATCAAGTTCTTTGGCCGTGACGGTACCAAATTAGCCACTCCCCTGCAGGCTAGAATTGAAGCCGCCCTGCGGGGAAAACCCGCTGAACTGAATATTCCCGCCAGTTCCACTTGGGGCCAGTGTTACTACCGCCCAGAACTGATCAATCGCTATGCTAGCTTTTTGCAGGAACCTTTGTTGCCGGGTCTGAATCTACAAGGTATGACGGTGGTGCTGGATCTGGCCTGGGGTTCCGCCACCTGTCTGGGAGAAGAGGTATTCAGGGCAACTGGAGCTCGCGTCATTAGCCTGCATGGCCAGCCCGATGGCGATCGCATTAATGTGAATTGTGGATCAACCCATCTGGAACCCTTGAAGGCCGCCATTAAAAGTACCGGAGCTGATCTGGGTTTTGCCTTTGATGGCGATGCTGACCGGGTGATGGCGGTGGATGGTCAGGGGCGAGTCGTGGATGGCGACTATATTCTCTACCTCTGGGGTAAGTACCTGCAGGAGCAGGATCGCCTCCCTGATCAAACCGTCGTGTCCACCGTCATGGCTAATCTGGGCTTTGAGCGAGCTTGGGAAAAACTGGGTGGCACCCTGGTACGTACCAAGGTCGGCGATCAGTATGTTCATGCTGAGATGGTGAGACGGGGGGCTAAGCTCGGGGGAGAGCAGTCCGGGCACATTCTCTGTCATCACTATAGTTTGACCGGGGATGGCATCCTGACGGCCCTGCACCTGGCGGCCCTGGTGCAAAGGCTAGGGGGTTCTCTAGCGGCCCTGCTGGATCAGAGCTTTAAGACCTATCCCCAACAGTTACACAACGTCAGGGTGATGGATCGCGATCGTCGGCTCAATTGGCAGGACTGTGAGCCCCTACAACGGGCGATTGAGGCGGCTGAACAGGCTATGGGAAGTGAGGGCCGGGTACTGGTTAGACCCTCAGGCACCGAGCCCTTAATTCGGGTGATGGTAGAAGCGGTTCACCAGGATATGGTAGATCATTGGGTTCAGCACATTGCTGGATTGGTATCCTATCATTTAGCAGCCTAAGCAGCCCGATTGTTTTAGATCCTAATCTAGTTATTCTATGGAGTCACCCGGGTTAGTTTCGGCAACCTTGAGCGCCCTTGCCATGCTGATGGTGGCCGGTCCTGCCAGGGCAGGCTCCTTAGAATCTTGGTGGTTTAGTAGCCAACTTAACCAACTGGTGTTTACCAACGACAGTGAGGTTCAACCTCAACCGCAGCTGTTAGCTAACCCCACCTGGCTGGGGGTCGATCTACCCATACCTGCTGCCCCTAGCCCCAATCCCAATCGAGTAGAGGGCAATAATGGTGGGGAGGCCCAGACCATCCTCAAGGCCATTGTGAGCACGGGAGATGGCTTTCTGCTGCAACTGACTGGTCCTGCCCCAAATCCCAGTCTGCATTTTAGGGGTGATAGTCCTGACGATCGGATCGCTGTTATTGACCTGCCAGATACCGCTGTCACCGCCGATCTGCGGCCCGAGGATCTGCCCACCTATCGGTATGGGGTGATCGGCTGGGAGATAGTCCAGCAACCTACCCGGCCCCCCTCTACCCGCATTACCCTCAAGCTTTCCTCCAGTAGTCCTGAATGGCGCGTCCTATCCAGTTCCAACGGAGTGATCCTGCTGCCTCCCCTAGGGGTTGCCCTGAGGGCAACAGCGGATCAATCTTCTAGTTTAGGCCCGGCTTCTTCTGAACCCCTCGGAGCGATTCCAGAGCCTGTGGCCAATGCTCCAGCCCTGCCTCCCCAACCGACGAATTCTGAAGATTTGTCCCGGATTCCTCAGCGGCGACGGGTGGTAACCATCGATCCCGGTCACGGTGGAGAGGATCCGGGTGCCGTCGGGATTCAGGGTCTGCAGGAAAAACGGGTCATCTTTCCGATTTCCCTCCGGGTCGCTCAACTTCTCGAGGGCCGGGGTATTGTGGTGGTGTTAACCCGTCGACAGGACAGTACCGTTGATTTGCAAACCCGGGTTGATATCGCTAACCAGGCCCGGGCTGACCTATTTCTAAGTATCCATGCCAACTCCATCAGTCTTAGTCGTCCTGAGGTTAATGGCGTTGAAAGTTATTACTATGCCTCCGATAGTAGTCAACGCCTAGCCGCTATCCTTCAGGCTAGGATGCTGGCTGCTACGGGAATGAACGATCGCGGGGTCAAGCAAGCCCGATTTTATGTTTTGCGCCATAGTAATATGCCAGCGGCTTTGGTGGAAGTGGGCTTTGTTACCGGCAGTCAGGATTTCCCTCGCTTGCAAAATCCCGCATGGCGTGAAACCATGGCCCAGGCGATCGCCCAGGGAATTCTAGAGTATCTTAAGGTTAATCCTTAGAGGCACCTTGAAGGCCATTAAAATATGGACACTTAATTCGGTACTTTGTTCCTAGAGGTTCATTTTTCCTGATAGCTAATTGACTGAATTGGGGAACTCTTTTAGGGAAATAGATTGCTGGGTTAGGCTCTGGAACCTTTAAAACTGACTTGAAGCCATAACACTAAGAAAGTGGTTACTGTCAGACGTTGGGCTAGAGGGGCCAGGGGTTCTGTATTTATTTATCCAGTTCTTGATCTAGAGACGCGCAAGGCTAGGGAGATAGAAATGCTTGGTTCAAATTCGAGGCAATTACAACTTCCCTGGATGGGGATAGGGCTAGCTCTGGTATTGTCCGTTGTCCTCCCCACCCGAACTCTGGCTGAGACCCAGATGGCTGCAGCTAGTCAGGCGGCTTGTCAGAGTTCGGCCCTGTCTCGGGTGACTCGTTATCGAGTGGTGGCGGGTGACACCCTAGCTGGGATCGCAGAGCGCCATGGCTTGATTCCAGCCACTCTGATGGGTTTTAATCCACCCCTACAGTCCGGCCAGATCCGCGTTGGTCAGGAATTAGTTATTCCTCCCTACAATGGCATTCAGGTCAGGGTTAATCTAGGCCAAACCTGGCAACAGGTGGCTGAAATCTACGGCATACAGGCAGATTTGTTGTTTGAGGTGAACGGCTGTGTTACCACCGTACCGGCCACTGTTTTTGTCCCTGGGGTGAATTGGTCTCCGGAGGTTAACTCCGGTTCTGCTCACCTCGCCAGCCAGAGTTTACTGGACGGCTATCCCTTACCCGAGCGGGCAGCGGTGATTATGCCCTATGGTTGGCAACCCGATGCCAACCAAAATCGAATGGTGTTTCATACGGGGGTCGGCCTCACCAGTCAGGCCGGATCTCCGGTATTAGCAGTGGGGGCGGGAACGGTGGCTTTTGCCGGAGTAGATCCGGTGTACGGCAAGCTGGTGGTGGTTAACCATGCCCAAGGGCTGCAAACTCGCTATGCCAATCTGGGAAGTATTAATGTTCGGGTGGGACAGCGTCTACGCCAGGGCGATCTCCTGGGGCGGGTAGCCTTACCCCAGGCTAACCAACCAACCTTTCTTTACTTTGAGGTCAGACTCAATTCTGCTATGGGTTGGGTCGCCCAGAATCCTCGAGATTTTGTCCCAGGCATCGGTGAACCCTAGGGCTAGTTTCGCCATTTACAGAAAACGGATCCCTTTCTAGACCATTGGGTGAGATCGATCCACGAAAATGCGCTCTTGACCCTCAAAGCCCTGGCCTTGGACTGACTTGGGTTTCTTTCAGAGTTGGGTATCGACATCTCGTTAGGCTGATCGGATTCTAAGGGTCTTGGCCAAACCTATATTCCTCACGCCTTAAAGGACTGATTAGGTCATAGATCCTTGCTCTCGGCTCGACTTTATCCATTTGATCCAAAAAAGAAAGCAGCAAGCAGAATTCAAATGAGAGTCTGAGGAGCTTGCTGCGATGGAATTTATGTCGATGATGATAGCGTTTGCGCCGCTGTTTTCCCAATGGGTGTGGCCCCAGACCCTGACCCTGGTGATGGGAGCACCTTGGCTCCAGGGAAACGCACTGTGAGTCAACTGTTGCGGGTGATGGGGTTAGCCGACGAACCTCAATTTCAGCGTTATCACGAGAGTGATCAGAATTTTATGTGAATCTTGGTTTTGGTAACGAGAAATCAATGGTTTCAGCTTGACGTAGCACGGTTTTCTGAACAGTCCCAGAAACTCGGGCTGCTGTTTCACCCAGGTTATAGAGCTTTTCCATCACCTATTCGCTCGGGAATATAGGTCGAAGTAATGATGATAGCCCTCATTAGCCCTAGGGCTATCATCGTCAGATGTAACTTTTTCCTGGCTTTAGTCCGTGCCCTATGAGCCGTTCACTGCCTATTCCACTTTTCAAACGCTCTCTAAGGACCTTCGTGTGAAGTTTTGATGAAGCTTAAATAAAGAAATCAGACTTTTAAGTAAAACTTTCCGGAGGAGATAGATGTTGGACTTAAATTGGGGCTGTTTACGTTAAACTGATTGAGTAATTTTATCTACGTTAATCGTCTAAGTCCAGTTTTTAAATCAAGTTTTCCTATGTAGTTGGCTTGTTAGCCTAGCTCTAGCTAAATTTTAGCTCTAAATGAATTAAGGCCCATGAGTCTTTAAGTCGTTTTACGAGCCTTCTAGCCAGGTACAGTTATTTAACTAAAATCAAAATAATTGGGAATAAAAAATCTGATAAATTAATTAAATTAGTGTAATACTGAAAGACCCGATAGTAAGAAGTTTTTCCTGTTTCCATAGTATGAAAATTATCTTTTTGATGTTTCTGTCAATGTTGGTTTATGTGTTTTTTTGAACTAAACGTTGTAATACATTGGTTCTCTCTCGAGTTAAGCGCCTAGCTTCTAAGATTTATTCCTGATTTTCCAGTCTATACCTTACCTTCTTGGTAAGGAAATCTAGTATGTGCCATAAAGTTTAATGGTTGATAAATCTAGTATGGGCCAAATAGCTGAGAGTTTATTAAAGGACCTTATTTTGATGCACTATCGTAATTAGTATGAATCGAGAAAAGATTTTTGGATTACGAGTATTTGCTGAGATGGCTTAAGACTTACTTGATATTTAAATTTTGTAATGATATGGTTTTGCTTAGTCAGCAGTATTGATTTTTAAATTTTTTAGGTTGATTTTTAAAATTCTATTATCTTAGAGGGTGTTGAATGGAAGCTATTGGAAATGGTGTCAGTAGAGTCTCTTTCACGAGTTCTGAAAAGCTTTTGGATATGGACGCTTCCCACGATTGGAAAAAAGCCAGATCCTTGTCTATTGTTCATGCGGTCGGGACACAGGAAATGAATTATGACAGGCTTTTTCTTGAGTCGGCGCATTGTACTGACAGCCATGTTTTCCCCCTTGATCAGTTTGACCAATGGTTCGCAGACGCAATTCAACGCCATCGTTTTCATATTGATCAAATTCCCTTCTCAGAACTGGTGAAATGGGGTTTTACTGAAGCTGGTAGTCTCAGTCACGACAGTGGTCGATTCTTTTCTATTCAAGGTATTTCTGTGAATACCAGCTATGGATCGGTGCCTCACTGGTCCCAGCCCATTATTAATCAGCCTGAGGTGGGTTTTCTGGGGTTTATTGTTAAGCGTATTCGTGGTATTCCCCACTTCCTCATGCAGGCAAAGATGGAGCCTGGCAATATCAATATGATTCAGTTGGCTCCTACTCTTCAGGCTACTCGTAGTAACTATATGCGGGTTCACGAGGGAAAATCTCCTACTTTCCTGGAATACTTTCGTGATCCCTCCCGTCGTCGTCGAGTGTTGGTAGACGTACTCCAGTCAGAACAGGGGGGACGTTTTCTTCGAAAACGAAACCGTAATATGGTAGTTGAAATCGGTTCTGAGGATTTGGTGGAGGTTCCTCAAGATTATATATGGCTTTCCCTGGGGCAGATCCAGCGACTTCTACGTCGTGATAACACCATTAATATGGATGCCCGTACCGTACTGGGATGTATTTCCTTTCATCGGTTTGGGTTTGATGCAGGTGATCATTTAAATGAATTTGCCTCCAGTATTGCCCGTCCTTTACATACGATGGATGAGATTTTAACCTGGTTCACGGAGCGTAAATGCCAGTATGACTTGGAGGTCCAGCCTATCCCTCTAGATGGGGTGACAGAATGGCAGCGGGATGATTACCGGATTTACCATCCTAGCGGTGACTTTTTCGAAGTAATCGCTATGCGGGTGGAGGCGGATAATCGGGAAGTTACGGCTTGGACCCAACCGATTATTAAACCCTGCAAGCATGGCATTATTGCCATGGTGGCCCGTGAGTTCAACGGAGTTCTACACTTTTTGGTTCAGGCTAAGGTTGAGGCTGGAAACTTTGATGTGGTGGAAATGGCACCCACAGTTCAATGTATGACCGGTGACTATCGACGTCATCCCGATAACTGGCCTCCCTTCCTCGACTATGTGCTTAATGCCCCTGCCAATTCTATATATCTAGATACTCTTCAGTCAGAGGAGGGTGGGCGTTTTTATCGGGAAGAAAACCGTAATATGATTGTCTGGGCTGATGATGCTTTCCCTATGGACGTTCCAGACAACTATATGTGGATTTCCTATACCCAACTTAAGAATTTAATTCGGTTCAACAACATTGTGAATATTCAGGCGCGCTGCTTGCTCTGTTGTATTCCCCCTGGTCTGGATGGTACTGGCCGCTTGCAAAAGGTTTAAGCATGGCTACCCAGGTGACCATTTCCCCGGTTAGGGTTGGGGTGATGGGGTGTTCTTCCTTTGCCCAGCGCACCATGATTCCAGCGATCGCCCAATCTACCGGGGTTGAGCTAGGGGCGATCGCTAGTCGGGACCTATCCCGATCCCAAGCTGTAGCTGATCAATACGGTGCTTTAGCCCTTGGTAGTTACGAAGCACTCCTAGAGTTATCAGATATCGATCTGATTTACATGCCCCTGCCTACGGCTCTCCACGAGCCCTGGGTAATGGCTGCTCTGGAGGCGGGTAAACATTTACTGGTGGAAAAGTCTTTCGCGGTCGACCTGGCATCTGCCCGACGAATGCTTGACCTGGCTCAACTCAAGCGGCGATTAGTGGTTGAAAATTTTCTCTTTCGTCGCCACTCCCAATTGAGCTGGGTTAAAGAACAGTTGGCTATGGGGACCATTGGTCAGCTTAAGTTTTTCCGGGGTTGTTTCTCGATTCCAGCCCTCGGTAAGGATAACTTCCGGTACCGGGCCGATCTGGGAGGCGGGGCTCTACTGGACGCGGGAGTGTATCTGGTAAAATCGGCCAGCGAATTTCTTGGACCCGATCTTGAGCTTCTCTACGCTACCCTGGAATTTGATCAGGATCGCCAGATTGATCTACGAGGATCGGCTGCTTGGACCAATAGAGAGGGGATTATTGCCCAAACTCTCTGGGCCTTTGATACCCACTATCAGTGTACCTGGGATTTCCATGGCACCGATGGCCGTATCCTCTGTGAGCGGGCGTTGACTCCGCCCCCCAATTTTCAGCCACCAGTCAGACTGGAGCGGGGATCAAGCCGGGAAGATTTGCAGTTACCTCCCGACAACCACTATGTCGCCCAGTGGAATTATCTGGCTCAGGCCATAACTTCCGAGGAGAGTATCGATGCGGCCCTGGCAGAAACCCGGCTGCAAGCCGAGCAATTGCAGCAAGTTGTAGATTCGGCCAAAATCTTCCCTATGCCCAAATCTTAGATCACCATGCATCATACCCTTGACCAATTACGCTCTGGCGAACTGATGGGTATTCGGCGGATCAACCTTGCGGCTGGTCTGACTGATTTTCCGACGGAGATTTTTGATCTGGCCGATTCGCTCGAGGTTTTAGATTTATCCAATAATCAGCTCAACCACTTACCCGATAGCCTGCCTCGCTTACATAGACTCGAAAGGTTGTTTCTCAGTAACAATCATTTTGAAACGGTTCCTGAGATTCTCAGTCAGTGTGATCAGCTTTCTATGGTTGCCTTTAAAGGTAATCGGATTAACACCCTGCCAGAGAATGCCCTGCCCCCCAAAACTCGCTGGCTGATTTTGACTGATAACTGTCTGGAGTCCCTACCCGCATCCCTTGGTTCCCTGGCCCACCTGCAAAAGCTATCCTTAGCTGGCAATCAGTTACGAGCCCTACCCCAGCAACTTGCCCATTGTCGGCAACTAGAGTTTATCCGACTGGCCGCTAACCAGTTAGAGGAATTTCCCACCTGGCTGTTATCCTTACCGCGACTAACCTGGTTTGCCTATGCAGGCAATCCTTTCTGTACCGGTTGGAGCGAGCAAGGGAGACCCCAATCCCAGTTCTCTACTATTGATTGGCATCAGCTAGTCTTGGGTGACGTTCTTGGACAGGGGGCTTCTGGGATAATTTCCAGGGGAACCTGGAAAACCAGTGATGGCTGCCTTGACGTTGCGGTGAAAGTGTTTAAGGGGGAAATTACCAGTGATGGTTATCCCATCGATGAGATGCAAGCCTGTCTGGCCGTCGGTAACCACGACAATCTCATCAGTCCCCTGGGTCAGATTAGTAACCATCCTGAACAAAAAACAGGTCTGGTGTTTCCCCTGGCACCCCTCGATTATCGCAGTTTAGGTCATCCTCCCAGCTTAGATAGCTGTACCCGCGATACCTACCCTGCTCATACCAGGTTTTCCTTGGCAGCAGTGTTGAAGATTGCCACCGATGTGGCTGCTGCTGTGACCCATTTACACCACCGGGGCATCCTCCACGGCGATCTCTATGCCCACAATATCCTCACCAATAGCCAGGATAGGGCTCTTCTGGGAGACTTTGGAGCGGCGTCATTCTATCCTGAAAACCTGGCTGCCAAGCTGGAACCCACTGAGGTCAGAGCCTTTGGCTGCTTGTTAGAGGAACTTCTGAGCCACTGTCCGGAACTGAACGACGCCCCATCAGCCCCAGTGGCGGGCAGTCTTCACCAACTCCGCCAGGATTGTATGGATGCCATACCAGACCATCGGCCTAATTTTCCCTTGGTTCTGGAACGACTGGAGCGGTTAGGTAAAGAGTCCCGTCTAACTCCCTAGGCTGGCTGCGGCTCTGCTGGCTCAATCTTGGGGGTTCTTGCTTGTATCCTGTCCAGGATGCGATCGCTCCTAGTCAAGGTGGGAACTTAGGCGGATGAGTAGTTGGTCCAGGGGCAGTACCCCTTCAATCCGATCCACTGCTCCACTGGCCTTAAATAGAATCAGGGTGGGTAGGGCTGTAATTCCATGCTGGGAGGCAATTTGCGGATACTTATCGGTATCGATTTTCACGACCTTTAACTGGCCCTTGAGCTGGTCGTTAACCTGGGTTAAGATCCCTGCCATCATCTGGCAAGGACCACACCATGTGGCGTAGAAATCCACTAGTACAGGCACTTGGGAGCTAGCTAGTAGATCGTCAAAACTACGAAATTTTTGTTTAGCGGCCATGGGTTGCTGTCCTATCCTGCCTTCAATAACTGTTGGTAATCTTCTGCTTTTAACTGGCGCTCCATTAGGGCGGTAACTGCAGCGCTGGCAGAAATCTGTCCCCGCAGCAGCCGGTCAACCTGATCACAGATAGGCACTGAAATGGTGTCGCGACGGGCGATCGCCATCACTACCTGGGCTGTATTCACTCCCTCAGCCGTGCTGCCCAACTCCATCAAAATTTGATCAAGGGGCTTACCCTGGGCTAGACCATAACCGACTCGGTAGTTACGGCTGAGGGCGCTGGTACAGGTGGCCAGCAGATCCCCTAAGCCGGAAAGACCCAGAAAGGTTTCGGGTTGACCACCCAGGTGAGTACCAATCCGGATGAGTTCGGGCAAGGCCCGGGTAATGAGAGCAGAACGAGCATTGGCCCCCAGTTTAAGACCATCGCAAACTCCTACCGCAATAGCAATAACATTTTTTAAGGTGCCGCCCAATTCTGCTCCCAGGGGATCGCCACTGCGATAGGTACGAAAGTTTTCTGCAGCCAACACCTGTTGGACCGCTTCAGCGGCAGTTTCCTGGCGACTGGCAATTACCGTCGCCGCTGGTAGCCCCTGTTGGATTTCCTGGGATAGATTCGGACCAGATAGGACCACCAGGGCATGATCAGGAAAGGCTTCCTGAAAAATTTGGGAGGGAGTTAGGGTGGTAGTGGCATCTAATCCCTTAGTGGCAGTTACCAGAATAGTGGTGGGGGGAATGGTCAGGGCTTGCAACTGTTTAACCAGGTCGGGTACCCCTGCCATAGAAACTGCCGATATCAGCATATTTGCCCCAGCCACTGCCTGCTCCAGGGATAGGCTTTGCCGCCGCGACCACAGTTGCACTCGATGCTGGTTGGCCAGGGCTAGGCTAGCTAGGGTCTGACCCCAGGCTCCAGATCCCATAACGGTGAGGGTCACCTGATTTTGTTTATAGGTTTCAAAGACCTGGTTCAGGGCTGCTTGGCTAGGGACGGTAACACCCATAGAAAAACCATCGGTAGATAGAACTAAAAACTCTGTCCCCTAGGGTAGAGCTGCGGTCGGTCCAGAGCTCAGCCGACCGCGCAGTACCCTCACCAGGGTAGTGAGGTGGGGTGGCCAGGGGGCCACGGCTACAATCAGGTCTCCACTCACTGGATGGGTGAGGGTCAGTCGTTCAGCGTGGAGGGCCTGTCCTGGGAGATTCACCCCAATATCGCGCCCCGACCCGTAGGTGCGATCGCCCACCAACGGATAACCGACGTGGGTACTGTGTACCCGAATTTGATGGGTACGCCCGGTTTCTAGACGGTAGCGCAGCAGGGAAAAGTTTCCCAGACGTTCCTCCAGTTGCCAGTGAGTTAGGGCTGCTCGGCCACCTCTATCAAGGGGTACCACAGCATTTTTCTTGCGATCAAGGGGATGACGACCCAAGGGTAAGTCAATTGTGCCTGATGCTGCCGCAGGAACACCGTAGACTACCCCCAGGTATTCTCGACCGGCGGTTTTGGCTTTCATCTGGGCCTGTAGATGGCTATGGGCCAGGTCGGTTTTGGCCACCACCATAGCGCCAGTGGTGTCCTTATCTAACCGATGGACAATGCCGGGACGCTGTACCCCCCCAATCCCTAGCAACTGGTCACCGCAGTGGGCCAGCAGTCCGTGTACCAGGGTGCCGCTCATATTACCTGGAGCAGGATGTACCACCAGTCCGGCTGGCTTATTGATGATGATCAGGTGATCGTCCTCATACAGAATGTCCAGGGCCATGGGTTGGGGAACCAACTCTAGGGGCTGAGCCGCCGGTATGGTCAGGCTGATGCGATCGCCGGTGTGCACCAGCGCCTGTTTGTGGCTACAGATCTGGCCATTAAGGGTGACGTACTCCCAGTCAATCAGCTTTTGAATACGATTGCGAGAGACGCCTTGGATATGAGCGGTCAACCAGCGATCGATTCGTTCTGGATAGATAGCGGTTACGGTTAGATCCAGCCTTTGGTCTTGGATGGAAGTTAGGTCTTCGATAGAGGGAATGGGAATCAAGTGGGGGGTAAACAGGAAGGGAACCAAGCTTACTTTACTATGGTAAACGATTCATCCTCTCCCCTAATCATCGGGAAACTGCCAGCAGGGAATAGACTCAACCCGGCGACTACCACAGCTACAGGGCTCTGGCTGGGAATCTACCCAGGTAGCGTCGCAATCCCGGCAATGACAGAGGATATTGTTCAAATTAGCCTGGGCTAAGCCAAAGTGCCAGCGTTCCAGTTCTTCGGGAGTAAAGTAGGAAGGGATTTCTGCCATAGTTGACCTGATTGATACAAAGTTTTTAGATTTTGACTGCCCAGGTATAGCTGTAGCCGTTGAATCAAGCAGAAAGGGGGTTGGTAGAGGCTGGGCAACTCTGTCCTAAGCGTTTTGGCCAAAGTATAACTATGGTAAACTGAGCTTCATAGTTGCAAAGCCATTCTATATTTGCGGGTGTAGTTTAGTGGTAAAACCTTAGCCTTCCAAGCTAATGATGGGGGTTCGATTCCCCCCACCCGCTCTTCAAAAAAAACTGCCCCTAAGGCTAGACTCGATACTGGTGTGAGATGAGGTCTGATCTATTACAGACTAGTTACACCTAAAGTTCTTCGACGGCGTCAGCATAGCGATAAATCTCAATACCAAGGGCTTTGCTTACCGGTAAAGCTCGATCATCCATGGTGGGGAAATTACAATCTTGCGATTAATTTCCTGGTTTTCGTCTCTGGCATAGAACTCTACCTTACGGCCAAAGCTATATATCCCGGCCTGATCGATTTAGGGTTTTGCCCATCCCATCGCTACTGGCCATGGGGACATAGTTTCCACCGTAGGGCGCCAACTAGTCCTCCGCTAGGATGGATGGATGGACGGCCACCGTTGAGGATCGTCTGGTAGGTTGGGTGCGTTGAATATGACTGACCGTATAGTTGTCTAAGGTACTACCCTGTCCCAAGGCAACCGGGATGGTGAAGCAGAACTGACTGCCTTTATTTTTGCCTTTAGAATTGGCCCAAATCCTACCGCCCATGCCTTCAATAATTTGTCGACACATCGCTAGACCCAGACCGGTTCCGCCTGTGGTGCGTCTGAGAGCGCCTTCTTCTTGATAAAAACGATCAAAGATTGCATCCAGGAGATCGGGCTCAATGCCCCGTCCTGTATCTGCTACGCTAACCTGTAGATAGCTTGGGTTGGCACAGGTTACTTGAATGGTAATCTTGCCCTCGGCGGGAGTAAACTTTCTGGCGTTATCCAGCAGTTTAATCAGCAGTTCAACTAACCACTCGCCATCGGCCTGGACCATGGGTAGCTGCTTGGGTACCTTTATCCTGATGTTCGATCGGGATGGATCGTTGCCTTGGGCGTAGATGTTACTGACCGCTAGGTCTATACACTCTTTAATGGAAAGGGCTTCTAAATTCCACTGTACTCGACCGCTTTCCAGTTTGGATAGGGTTAAAAAGTCCTGAACTAGTTTGCGTAGCCGTTCGGCATTTTCTAGTGCTGATTCCAGCATTATGCGGTGTAAGTCGGCAGGCATGTCAGGCTCTGTCGCCAAACTTTCCAGGCACACCTGAATAATCGAAAGGGGAGTACGCAGTTCATGGCCGGTAATCGCAATTAAATTATTACGGGTACGGTCAAGGGCCTCAAGTTGATGGTTGAGGTCCTGCAGGTGGGCGTAGGCCTTGGCTTGAATGATGGCAACACTAAGTTGGGTGGCGATCGCATCCACCAGGGCTTTGTCACCGTCTGTCCAGGTATAGGGTTGGTTGGTGCATTGGTGTAACTCAATGATGCCTACTAATCTTTCTTGATAGGTCAGGGGGACAATCAACCAAGCCCGAATACCCCAACGATTAATCAAGGGGCGGATAGATTCTAGTTCCTGATGAAAGGGAGAACCTAGATCCTGGGTATCGCCAATAGCGACTACCTCCTTAGTATCCTGAATATAGTCAAATAGAGGGTTGACGGCCAGAGGCCAGACTTGACTAATTAAAGAGTCAACATTGGGTTTAAGGTGCTGGAACTCAATCGTAACCGACTGGTCCGTGGCGCTACAGGGATAAATTAGGCATCGACAAACATCCAGTGCCTGGCCTAGTTCTGTTGCCGTCTGCTCAAAAATTTGTTTTGCTTCAAGGGATTGGCGAATCACCGAGGTAATTGAATTGACCAATCGTTCTCGCCGTTCCTGGGCAGCAATGGCCTTATAAGCCTTTAAAAGCTTGTACTGACCTGCCTGTAAATAGGTCACCAGCCTTTGGGTGAAGGGATCGGGGCCACCGCTATCATCTAGGCGATCAGATACCGTGGCTAGAGGAATCAGGTGGCGGGCCTCCATTCTTGCAATTTGGGCCGCGATTTCGGGACGGTAGGTGGCAATTCGATGCAGTAAGATTTTTGCCGCCTGCTGACTGACATAACGATCCTGGGTCCAGATACCTTCAAAGCGACGAGTTTGATCAAGGGAAGACTGATCACCTGCATCGCTGGATAGTCTTTCCCTACAGATCAGGCAGGCCTGATAGTCAAACCCAATCACGACCAGATGCCATTCCTGGCTGAGGGTGTCCTGGGGACCAAAAATAATGGTTTCGTAGTTGTCGTGGGACCGACTAGAGAAACTAGTCCCTTCCCCCGACAATACGTAGAGCTGGTCGCTCAACTCGGCGATGCGCAGGTAACGACTCGCCTCTTGCTGGTAAAAACGCTCTTGTTGGAAACTGGCAATTACTAGAGCTCCCCCCATGCCCGCCAAAATATGGTCTTCCATGGCGTGGGATAGGGCGGTGAGGGATGTTTTGAAATACAATCTTGGTCTAAGCTGGGGAATTGCAGTTAGCAACTCTTCCACCACAGATGGGGAATTGCTCATAATTTAGGCTAGGAAACTGTTAGTGTTAACCACTCTGGGTTGGGGCTGGGTAAACCCTGTCCAGGCGATCGCCCAGTTAACAGTAGTTACGTTTCCATAGCCTACCAGTTAGGCCATACCCCAGGGAAACTTTGTAACCATTCGCCAAATTCCTTTAGAGCCTGGCTGTTGTAAGTCAAGTTAAATTAATTAACCCTGCATTAGCCCGTCAGGCAAACCAGGATGGGGTCAGAGGGTGGGTAAGCAACAGCGCAAGCTGGGTAGGTTTGCTGACCAAAGCCATAAAAATATCCGAAGCATTTCATGGATTAAAGGCTTCGGATATCTTGAGAAAATGGCAAAAACTATAGCCCTAGACACCGTCAAAAAGACGGAGGCAGGCCAATACTACGTACTGGGTATGCAGTATTGGCCTTCACCAATCAATTCTGTCTTTAAGGGTTCTGGCCAAAGCTATAAATCAACACGATCATCAATGGTTGATGGATGTCATGGATTCAGGAATTCCCTGATCGCCATAGCCAATTTCCTGATGTTCCGTGGGATCTAGACCGATAGTTTCTACTTCGGCGGTTACCCGCAGACCTACTAGAGCCTGGACTATTTTGAGCAACACAAAGGTCCCAATACCGGCTATGGCATAGGCGATGACCACACCCGCTATCTGCTTCAACACCTGGGAGGGATCACCATATAACAAGCCATCAGCTCCAGCAGCATTGACGCTCTTAGTGGCAAAAAAACCTGTCAAAATTGCCCCAACAGTCCCACCCACGCCATGGACAGGAAAAGTATCGAGGGCGTCATCAATGCCAAGCTTATTCTTGATGCGAATGGCATAGAAGCAACAGGTAGCGGTAATCGCCCCAATTAAGAGGGCAGACACAGGCGTCACAAAACCTGCAGCTGGGGTAATACCTACAAGCCCGGCGACGGCTCCGGTAGCCAGGCCTACCGCCGTTGGCTTACCGGTTAAAACCCACTCTAAAATAATCCACATCAGGCCAGCCGCTGCGGCTCCAGAGTTGGTCGCAACAAAGGCGGCTGTAGCCAGTGAGCCAGAGGCTAGAGCACTACCAGCGTTGAACCCAAACCATCCGAACCAAAGTAAGCCCGCCCCGAGAAGAATAAAAGGAACGTTGTGGGGAGGCGTAAGGCGATCGGGGTAGTTGATCCGCTTTTTCAACATCAAAGCAGCAACCAGGGCGGAAAAACCAGAGGTAATATGGACTACCGTACCACCAGCGAAATCAAGGGCGCCAAGACCGCCGTAGAGCCCCAAAAAGCCTCCCTTTGCCCAAACCATATGGGCCATAGGGTAGTAGATCAAAATTGACCAGAGCAGAACAAACAAGAAATAGGCTTTGAACTTCAGTCGTTCTACCAGAGCACCCGAGATTAAGGCTGGGGTGATAATCGCAAACATGCACTGGTAAATCATGAAGGCCTGGTGAGGAATGGTTGGAGCGTAGGAAACTACTGCAGCCGGCTCCGTTCCTTCCAGATAGCCGGTGGTTTCTAAGCCCACACCATTGAGAAAGGCCCACTCAAGACCGCCAATAAAGGGATTGCCGGGAGCAAAGGATAGGCTGTATCCCCACAGGACCCAGGTGACACCCACTAAAATCATTAGGACGAAGCTCATCATCAGGGTATTTAAGATGTTGAGCGATCGCACAAAGCCACCATAAAAGAAGGCTAGAGCGGGGGTCATGAGTAACACAAGCGCTGAAGATATCAGCATAAAGGTGGTATCTGCAGAAACCAGCGCAGATGTGGCAACCTCTAGGGCATCTGGAGCTTTAGCCTGAGCTAGATCTGGAAAGAGACCCCACCCTAAAGCCAAACCGATAACTAACAGAGACAGACTTCGAAACATTTCAAATTACCTTGATCTCTTAGATTTAGGGCACTTCGGAAAATGCCAAGCTTATTGAGAATGACAACGAAGTTCCAATGGTCCTGGGCATCGAAAAACCGTAGTCAGACAATTTATCACGATGCCCTTTACAAGGAAAAATCGAAACTCAGTAGATACTGCTTAGATAGCAAGGTTAAGAAAAAAGCCGTTTTCAGTTTGTATAATCAAGAACAATTATTCTATTTGCTAGGACTAGACTGCCGTGGAATGATTCGAAGGGATCATTAAAAACCCAGGTAAAGGTCTTACTTTATACCGTTACTCCTCACAGGTAACTATTGGTAATCATCAATGGTCAGAGGTTTTGACTGACTCAATTAGGAGTTTGAATATTCTAGGTAGCTTTCTAACTTCTCCTCATGAATTTCGAAAGGTGAATACCAAAAGAGTAGCAAACGAGTTTTTCAGCTAAGGAATATTGCGGACCTTTGATAGCCATAGTCACTTGCAAAGAGTCGGAAGGGACGACTGTCATACCCAGGAGGAAAGGCTGAGAAATGTCTGATGCGAGTCTCTACCTTGGGTCAGGAGGTGGCGTGTCCAGACTTGGAGCGAATCTCAAGGTAGGCTTGAACACCTAGGGTTTCAAGCCGACTTTGTTTTGCTAGTACCTCATCCTTCATCTGGTTGCGATACTCCAGCACCCGATCAAATAGATCAGGGCGATCTATGGCTAAAATTTGTACAGCTAGCAACCCAGCGTTTTTAGCATTACCGATCGCGACCGTAGCAACTGGCACACCAGCCGGCATTTGTACAATGGAATAAAGGGAATCAATTCCCTGCATGGTTCGACCTATGATGGGCACTCCAATTACTGGCAGGGGGGTCAGGGCTGCTACCATCCCCGGTAGGTGGGCAGAGCCTCCGGCTCCGGCAATAATTACCTTTAGTCCTCGTTCACGGGCGGTTTGGCTGAAGGTAACCATTCTCTCTGGAGTACGGTGGGCTGAAACAATGGCTACCTCGCAGAGCAGATCAAAATGGTGACAAACCTCCAGGGCTGCCTGCATGGTCGGTAAATCAGAGTCACTACCCATGATGATGGCTATTTCTGGAGATGGCATGGTAGTAGGGTGTCCAGGGTCTAAAGTGGGAAACCTGTTGCAGGGGTAGCCAAAGGTGGCTACTTAACTGATTAAAACTCAGGTTTGATTTGTAGGGCCAGGAGGTAGATCGGATATCATCTCAGCGGTAATATCTACCACATCAACGGCGGTGACATCCACAGTGCCCGGTTCAGCTGCCCGTTCAAATCCAGTCGCCAGGGTCTTTAGGGGTGCGCCACAACCAGGACAGATAGCCTCTGTTCCTTGAATTCCAGTTAAAGAGGTGGTACAAACCGGACAGTCTCCCCGAATTAGATTGCGTTGCAGCCAGAATCGCAATCCCAGGAAAAAGAATACAGGTGTCAGGATGAGTAACAGTATCAGCAAGGCTACTGATTTCACCAGCCACCCTAAACCGATCGCCCCCAGCAACCAGGCCAGCCCAATCACGGTAAGCCAGCAGCCAATACCAGATAAATTAAACTGAATTTGGTTGAAGTTTAATTGGTTCATACGTGGTTGCACCCTAGCCCGACAGCCTAGCACTACTATAGCGGGTTATGCAGTGAGAAGCGTGGTAGACCCTAGAGGGTCTAGCCTAGGGACTCTTGCAAAATCTATCCACAGCTTCTAAGCCGGGAATGGAGCTAAGGCTCAACTCAACTGGAGCAACTGGCATATTTAACGATAGTCAGGCAATTACGCCCATCCCGAAGTCGTTGATAGCTGACCCGATCAGCCAATCGCCTTAGTAGAAACCACCCATAACCACCATCGAGTAAGGCCCCTGGTTGGGGCTCAGGTAGTAACTCCGGATTAAAGGGATGACCCTGATCTAATATACGAATTTCAACATAGTCGTTATCGAGAGCTACATCGATACTAATGGTGGTTTCTGGCGATAGATGGGCATGGGCATGGCGCACTGCATTGGTAAAGCCCTCCGTTAGGGCTAAGGCCAGGCGATCGGTGTAGTAATGGATCCAGGCATAATCTTCGTCTACCGATTGACAGATCTCCCCAAACCAGAATTGAACTTGACCAATTAGATCTAATTGACTCTTTACCTTAAGGTGTGCTTGTCTGACGATATTAGCCATGGTTGATCCCGATCTTGAAAATAATCAGCTAGGATTTCAGATACAACTAGCCTCTAGCCCATAACTAGAGTATCTTTTGGCAGCGGTAGATTCGCCACATCTGAGAGAAAATCGGAACTAAACTGGTTGGTTAAAGGAGTCATGACCAACTAACGAGAGCCTCGTTAAAGGCCCTAAAGGGCTACTTGAGCATATGAGTCCCCTACCTGGGAGAATATAGCTTGAAAGTAGAATGCTGAGGACCTGATTGATCGCTTAAAACAAAGACTGGCCAGGTGTTCTGACTCACTTTCGTTCCGTTAGGCGTCGATACCGCTATAAACTACTTTAATTTTCTAGTGACACCCCAATTTAGTTATAGCTGCTTGTTGATGGTTAGAAGGTAAATTTTTTTGACATCCTTTCTAAACCTAAAAGGCTGAGGTATGGCAGTCGCCAGGCTGGTTAGATAAGACTGTGATGCCTTTGGCTATGGGCTGAGCTCCCAAGCCTGACTTGGTGTCCTGAGATCAATGGCTACAGCTATAAACATAGCTAGCCCTTCGTGCCATAAATTCTGCAACGGTTGAAGGGAAGTCAGGGGTCAGCACCAAGATAGGTAGATGGATTGATGCCAGGATCTACAGGGAGTACAAGTGGGCTTATAAAATAAAAGCTCGCTTTTTGACTATCGGTAGTATAATGACGTATCTCAATAAATTCAATCCTTGAATTAGACCTTAAATCAAAACCTTCAATTTAGACTTTACCTCTAGCCTGGTCTTTGCTGACCAGGCTTTTTTCTGGTTGGCCCCTGACCCGCGATCGCCAGTTGGGGGAGTCTGCCCAGTTGTCCTGTCATCAGTTGCAACGCCAGTCGGCGCAGGGGAAATAGTCGACTTAGAAACACCAGGCCGATGCGACGCAGAATTACCACCGGCCAGATTTGATTGGAAAAGCTCCGATTCAACAGATCGGTAAAGGTAAGGATGACCCAATTTTCTGGTCGTCGCCAGCTCTCATAACGGCGAAGAACTGCCATGCTGCCCAGGTCTTGCTGGTGTTGATGGGCGGCAATGAGGACTTCAGCCAGAGCGGCAGCGTCTCGAATACCCATGTTTAAGCCCTGTCCTCCTACGGGATGGCAACTATGGGCGGCATCTCCCACCAGGGCGAGACGGGGTTGGATGTAGCGATCGCATTGGCTCATCTGAACTGGAAACGCCACTGGAGCTCTCAGTTGCCTCAGCCGTCCCATATGGTTCCCATAACGCCGCTGCAGTTGGGCCATAAACTCGGCTTCGGGTAGCTGCATCATGGCCTCGGCTTCGCTATGGGGAAGGGTCCAGACAATCTGACAGCGTTGGCCAGGTAGGGGCAAGATGGCAAAGGGGCCAGCCGGCCAAAAACGTTCATAGGCCCTGGCCTGGTGGTGTATTTCGGGTTCTACCACCGTCGTAATACAAGACTGCCAGTATTGCCAGCCAAAGCTTTTAATATTGGCCGATTTGCGGAGGGGTGATCCCTTGCCATCGGCGGCTACCATCAGCCCGGTGTGCAGCCTATATTGCCCCTCCGTTGCCATTAGATGCCCGGTGACGCCCTTGCCATCTGTCTCTAGACTGCTTATCGTGGCAGAACTAAAGTAGTGAAGGTTGGGACGGGCGATCGCAGCCTGCTGCAGAGCAGTCATTAAAATAGAATGCTCGGCTCCGTAGTAAACCGCCTCCGTACCCAGATCTGCCGGCAAGAAATGCACCACCTCTGAATAATCTCCATCGCAGAGATCAACCCGTTGGAAGTGACAGATGGCTGGTCCGATCTCAGACCATAGACCCAAACCCTTAAAAATATTGGCGGAGGTCAGGGAGAGGGCATAGGCCCGATCTCGACTCGCGGCTGCGGTAAAGGTTTGAGCTTCGATGACTGCGACCTCAAGGCCTGCGCCACTCAGAGCTACAGCCAGGGTTAAACCGACAATTCCCCCTCCCACAACTACAACATCTGCTTTCAACGTAGGCCAGGGCATACCATCTGTCTGGGTTGCCTCAACATGAATGGGGGCAGGGCTAAGGATCATAGGAAAGCAGTGGGGCCAAACTCTTTAATTATTCTGGCTTGAAATTTCCATCAAAATCAAGGTCAATCACAACCCAGAAAAATCAGCTTCTAGAGAGTATGGCCCTAGCCACCTGTAAGGGCGTGGAGGCTAGCTAGAACGCCTGTCCAGTCTTAGCTTTACCGATCCACCTGTCCTCAGCGTGCTGGCCAAAGCTATATCTATGGGGTCGTAAAACTCCTGAGAAATTGGGAATTCTTAGAAATTCTACGGTAGGGATCAAGATCTCTCCGGAGCTTTTTATAAATATCTGTTTACCCAGAAGGGGTGTAGTTCTGTACCATTGGGCTAATTGGGGTGGCTAATTCTGGCCGGGTCCACACCCGGCGGATGGCGGCCACTCCCTACGCCTATGGTTATGGAAGTCGATATTCTATTACTCACGGTTTACTTTATCTGTTTGGGCTACGTCACCTACCAGATGGCCCTATCCCTGGAGGCTGAGTTAGAGGATCAGATCAAAATTCTGCCTGACCATGAGGTCTTAAAAAGCTCGGTACAGGATCAACTGGCCCGCCAGGGGCTGCCCCCAACCCTGGCAGAGGTAATTGCCATGGCGCCGTCCCCCCTTAAACCGCTACTGTCTTTGCAATTGCACATACTCAATTCCAGACCATTGGGTAGTGAGGCAGAACGAGAGATTGATGGGCAGGTAATAGTTCAGGTCCTCCCCCAGGGGCCCCAGTTAATTCAGCCCATCAAAGCCCTTACCATTCAGGTCCTTAACCAGACCCGAAACTTTCAGGTGTCGGTCGATTGGGATCGCAGCTCCTTCACCCGCATGAATAACCAGACTTGCCGGGTAATTCGCCATACTCCGGGGATGCGATTTGATCTAGCCCTACCTCAGGTCATTAGTGTGGTCAATCCGCGCCAACTTTTGAGTACCCAGGTAACCAGCGAAGAAACCTTTGGTCGTCATCCTGATACTCAGGTTTTGCAGGTCTCATCCCCTCTGATCAATCTGCCCCAATTAGTTGCCTTACCACCCAGGTCCAGGGTGTATACGCTGGACCTGGCGCTGCAACTGTTGCCCCTCAGTGGCCGGGGTGGCCGCATTGGCTTGCTATTACCCTTTCAATTTCAAGTGGAAGTTTTACCCGCTAAAATTCCCATCCCCTATCTGGACTGGATTTTAAGGCGATAGAGGCAAAATGGAAACTCCTTGGGCGATCAGGCATTTTAGGCACCGCCAAAATTTATCCCGTTTTCGGGGTTATTCTACGGGCAGATGGGAGGTAGCTGTTAGCAGGTGGGGTAACCAGCTAATTGCCAGTCCCAGCAAAGAAAGTAAAACAAGGCAGAAGAAAATAGCTATGTTCTTAAAGTTGGCCACTGTCATATCTACCCTGGCTAGTAAAGCCACCGCCACCAGCATGGACCAGTAGGCAAACAGACGAAAGTGGGAAACCACCGTGATCGCCAAAAAGGTAACCACTAAGGCCATTAAGAAATATCCCCAGTCCGATCGAAAGCCTGAAACTATAACCTGACGACACAGGTTCCAGAAGAAAGCCGCAACTCCTGCCACCAGAATCGCCACGGTGAGGTTGAAACCCCAAGCCATAGGGGTCGCCTCAATTGTGTGTAGAAAATTGCCGTAGGTGGCATAGGCAATAACTAAGATCAACCAGGAAAACCAGGGGAGGTTCATGTTATGGCACCACACCAGGAATGAATAATTTAACCATGGAAACTCACCATTACGGTCCCAAATGAATTTTTCTAGAGGGAGGCCTGAGGCAGGTGCCCACTCCTTGAGAGGTCTAGATGGTAGGGATAGAAAGGTAAAGGGCAGAGGTTAACAATTTTGACCTATACTCTACCTTATTGCTCCTAATTCAATCAGGATCCTAATTCATGATTTTTCCTGGCGCTCCAGTTACGGTGATCAACCTGAATGATACCTACTACGGCTTTCAGGGTTTAGTACAGCGGATTACAGACGGCAAGGTAGCTGTTCTCTTTGAGGGAGGGAATTGGGACAAGTTGGTGACCTTTGAGGTGTCCGAACTTGAACCCGTCAACCCGGGCCAGCGACGCGGCTAATCACCTATGGGACTACCCCTCTTTCATGCGGTAGGGATGCCCCGATCGCCCGATCACATTGCTGAAGTAGTCGAAACCTCCACAACCGAGTTTCTCGCCCAATGCCTGGGTCAAGATGAGCTCAGCTTTCCATCCATGCCCGCCTTTGGTAGTTGGGTGACGGCCCAGGAAGAAAACTCGGGTAACCAGATTTATGGAGTGGTGTACCACGGCACTACCACCCCTATTGATTCAATTCACCGGGCTCGAGCCCTGGGTCTTTCTCTGGCAGAACTACGGCAGCAACAGCCGCAAATCTTTGCCATGTTAAAAACGGAATTCCGTGTGGCTATCCTGGGTTTTCAGTCGACTGGCCAAGCCGCAGAACCGGCAGGAACAATTTATCAATACATCCCTCCCTGCCCGCCTCCGGTGCACCAAGCGGTCTATCGGTGCCAGCCGGAATCCGTCCTTGCCTTTACCACCCAGCTAGATTTTCTCAGAACCCTATTAATTCTGGGTAATGCTCCCGTAGATAGCCTGGTAGCGGCGGTGATTCGCCAATGCTACCAAATCCGTAACCTCGATCGAGCCTGGCTGGTAGCGGCCTGCCGTAGCCTCAGCATTTTGCTCAAGGATGATTACGATCGCCTCCGTTCAATTTTGGGACAAATTCATAGCTGAACTGTCGAAGCTGACCAGGGTAGGTAGGGGTAGTCCTGGAGAAAATTATGCCCAGGTCCTCCAACTTACTTTCATGGAAGTGACGGGGGGTTTTACAATGGTTTACATTTGCTAGTATTGCTCCCTGACCCACCATCCACCCTTACTTGCTATGATCAGGGCTGGCCTGGTTAGGATGAGGCGGTTAGCGACATCCCTCTCTGAGCCACCTAACTCAGCTGACCAAGTCCACAGAATCCGGAGAATCCGTTATGCCAACTAAAGATATCAGCCGTTACCGAAATATCGGAATCTTTGCCCACGTCGATGCGGGTAAGACTACCACGACCGAACGTATTCTCAAACTGACGGGCAGGATCCATAAGATTGGTGAGGTCCATGAGGGGGCTGCCACCACCGATTTCATGGAGCAGGAGCAGGAACGGGGGATTACGATTCAGTCAGCTGCCACCTCCTGTTTTTGGAAGGACCATCAATTTAATATCATTGATACCCCCGGTCACGTTGACTTCACCATTGAGGTGTACCGGTCTCTCAAGGTGTTGGATGGTGGGGTCGGGGTGTTTTGTGGCTCCGGCGGCGTCGAGCCCCAGTCGGAAACCAACTGGCGCTACGCTAACGACTCCAAGGTAGCCCGGATTATCTACGTCAATAAGTTAGACCGAATTGGGGCCGATTTCTATCGGGTGGTTAAGCAGGTGGAGAATGTACTGGCGGCCAAGCCTTTGGTCATGGTGCTTCCCATTGGTCAAGAAAACGACTTTGTCGGTGTGGTTGACCTGCTCACTCGCAAAGCTTGGGTTTGGGACGATTCGGGCGAACCAGAAAACTATGAAATTCTGGAGGTGCCTGAAGGCATGCAGGCCGATGTAGAGAAATACCGGGAAATCTTGATCGAGTTAGCGGTAGAACAGGATGAGGAAATCCTGGAAAAATACCTGGAAGGGGAAGATATTACCATTGAGGAAATCAAGTCCTGTATTCGCAAGGGTACCCGGGAGTTGGCTTTCTTCCCCACCTACTGCGGATCCTCCTTTAAGAATAAAGGGGTGCAATTGGTGCTGGATGCGGTGGTAGACTACCTGCCCAATCCCATGGAAGTGCCCCCCCAACCAGAAATGGATTTAGAGGGTAACCCCACGGGTGGTTTTGCCTATGTAGATGCGGCTAAGCCCCTGCGGGCCCTGGCCTTTAAGATTATGGACGATCGCTTCGGTGCCCTTACCTTTACCCGGATCTACTCCGGTCAACTGAAAAAGGGTGATACCATCCTCGACACCGCTACTGGAAAAACCGAGCGCATCAGCCGGATCGTAGAAATGCACGCTAACGATCGCGAAGAAGTTGATGAAGCCCAGGCCGGTGATATTGTCGCCCTGATCGGCATGAAGAACGTCCAGACTGGCCATACCCTCTGCGATCCTAAAAAACCGGCTACCCTGGAACCCATGGTGTTTCCCGATCCGGTGATTTCCATCGCCGTCGCCCCCAAGAAGAAGGGCGATAACGAGAAAATGGGTCTGGCCCTGAGCAAGATGGTGCAGGAAGATCCCTCCTTCCAGGTGGAAACCGACCAGGAAAGTGGTGAGGTCATTCTCAAGGGTATGGGAGAGCTGCACCTGGATATTAAGGTGGATATCCTGAAGCGCACCCACGGGGTAGAGGTGGAGGTGGGTAAGCCCCAGGTGGCCTACCGCGAATCCATCACCCGTCGTCTCCAAGACAGCTATACCCACAAGAAGCAGTCCGGTGGATCGGGTCAATATGCCAAGATTGACTACGCCATCGAACCCGGTGAGGTGGGTACGGGCTTCTTCTTTGAGTCCAAGGTGACGGGCGGTAACGTGCCTCGGGAATTCTGGCCAGCGGTGCAGAAGGGCTTTGAAACCAGTGTGGATAAGGGTCCCCTGGCGGGCTACCCGGTGGTTGATCTGAAGGTCACCCTCACCGATGGTGGCTTCCATCCGGTAGACTCTTCGGCGATCGCCTTTGAAATCGCCGCCCGGGCCGCCTACCGTCAATCTCTGCCGAAAGCTGGTCCCCAATTACTGGAGCCAGTCATGAAGGTGGACGTGTTTACCCCAGAAGACTATATGGGAGACGTAATTGGGGACCTGAACCGGCGTCGGGGCATGATTAAATCCCAAGACCCAACCATGACCGGGGTGCGGGTTAAGGCCGATGTACCCCTTAGTGAAATGTTTGGCTACATTGGGGATCTGCGCACCATGACCTCGGGTCGGGGACAGTTTTCCATGGAATTCTCCCACTATGCACCTTGCCCCACTAACGTTGCGGAAGCCGTGATTAAGGAAGCAAAGGACCGGCAGGCGGCCTCCTGAGCCTATCCATAGAGGCAAGGATGCCGATTAAGGATGGTGACATCCGGCTGGGGTATCCCTATTGTTACCTCACTCTGGTACCCAATAGTTGGATCTGATCAGTTCTAACTACATTCTCCGGAACCCTGACACCCAAGCCACGCTGGCTTGGGTGTTTTTTTGCCATACAGCTTTAGCCATTGAGCTCAAGATACCAAGTCAGGCTAGGGGCTGGGAGCCGGAGCCAATGGCGTTACCCTCTTGTTCTGACCGGACTGACGACTACTATAGCTTTGGCCAAATACTTAAGGATAGGCTGAAGCTATGGCGGGTAGGCGTTCTGGCTTGCCTCCACCCCCTTCTAGGTACCTATAGCCAGGTCTCCTAACGGACAGGTTTGCCCCCTTTAACGGCACGGAAAGGCGGTTTGACAGGGCTATTCCCCCGTGGGATGATAGAATCGAGTTATTAGGAATGATTCTTGATAGTTGTCCGATTTTCTTGTCATCGATGACTACGGACTAACCAGGTTTCTCACTCCTCCCATGTCCCCTTGCTCTGTGGAGTCACGGCCTTTCTGGCCCAGCTATGTCCCATTCCCCTCTTGCCACGCTTCAGCCCGGCGCTAGTGCCATCATTATTCAACTTAATACCCCTTCCGAAGGCTTGCGTCAGCGCCTGCTGGCCCTGGGGTTTCGTCAGGGCCGGTCGATCGAAATGATTCGCCGCTCCCTCTTCTGGGGTCCTCTCCATGTGCGTATCGGTACCACGGAGGTAATGCTGCGTCGCCGAGAAGCCGAAAACATTGCTATTACCCTGCCCAGTTAGACTTAACGGAAAGCCGATATGAAACGCATCGCTGTGCTGGGCATGCCCAATACGGGCAAATCTACTTTTTTTAATCGCTTCACCGGTGCTAAGGCGAGCATTGGTAATTGGCCGGGTATTACCGTCGACTTAATGGTAGCGAGTCTCAATCTCGGTGATTCTCAGGTTGAGGTGGTTGACCTGCCCGGTATCTATGACCTCCAGGGGTTTTCCCAGGACGAAGCGGTGGTGCAGGGATTTTTGGCCACGACCGCCGTTGACCTGGTGATTATCGTCATCAATGCTACCCAGATCGATCACCAATTAAGTCTGGCATTGCAGATTAAACACTTGGGACTGTCGGCGGTGCTTCTACTGAATATGGCCGATGAGGCTCCCAGGTTTGGCGTTAAGATCGACCCAGGGGTGATTGCCGACCATTTACAAATGCCTGTGGTGTTGCTTAGCGCCAAGTACGGCCATGGTTACGAGGCGGCTCTGGCCACCATTACCCAGGTTTTGCGGGGGCAAACCCAATCGGTATGCATCGGTGAGTTGGGCGATCGCCTATTGTCCCAACCGGAGCTCGAAGCCCAGCTCGATCGCGTCTTGCAGGGCGGGGTGCAGGTTCCCCAGCGTCCCCCTAAAACCCTGACGAACCGCCTGGATCGAGTTCTGCTGCACCCACTGTGGGGATTGCCGCTGTTCTTTGCCGCCATGTACCTGATGTTTCAGGCGGTTTATAGCCTGGGTACGCCCCTTCAGGATGGCCTGGGCTACGGGCTGGAGTGGGTCCGGCAGGTTGCCCTAGAGCCTGCCCTGACCCCTTTACCTGCCTTTGTTAAGGGGTTTTTAATGGGTGGCCTATACGACGGTGTGGGCACGGTGGTGGCCTTTGTACCAATTATTTTGGTGTTTTTTGTGGCTATGGCCATCATTGAGGACAGCGGCTACCTGGCCCGATCCGCCTTTTTGATGGATGCCTTTATGGAGCGGTTAGGGCTGGATGGGCGGTCCTTTGTTATGGCCTTAATGGGCTTTGGCTGTAATGTGCCCGCTATTATGGGCACCCGGGTGATGCGATCGCCGGGCTTGCGTATGCTGTCTATGCTGGTGATTCCCTTTTCCCTCTGTTCGGCCCGGTTGAATGTGTTTCTATTTATCACCACCACCCTGTTTACTCCCCGGGTTGCTCCACTGGTACTGTTCAGTCTTTATCTGGTGAGCTTTGCCGCCGCCCTGATCACCGCCGCCCTATTCAAGGGCAAGTTTGTTAACAAGGATCCCTTGGTGCTAGAGCTACCGCCCTACCGCTTTCCTACCCTCAGGCATATCTGGGTCCGGGCCTGGTCAGAGGTCAGGCACTTTTTGCGCTGGTCCTACCGGTTTATTATTGCCGGGGTAGTGATGGTGTGGTTGCTGACCCATTTACCCCCCGATGTCCCCCCCGCCAGCTCCCAGAGCTTGTCGGGGTTGATTGGCCAGGTTACCCAACCCCTACTGGCGCCCCTGGGAATTAACGCCCAGTTGGCGATCGCCCTAATTTTTGGCTTTATTGCTAAGGAAATTGTGCTGGGGGGCCTGGCGGTAATCTATGGTACCGTTGGCACCACCACCCTGGGGGGTGCCATGGCCCAGCAGATTGACTGGGTGCAGGGCTATAGTTTTATGCTTTTTACCCTGCTCTACATGCCCTGCCTGTCCACCGTAGCCGTCCTTAAGAGTGAATCTAAAAGTACCCGATTTACCACCCTGGCGGTACTCTGGTCCCTGGGGTTGGCCTGGTTGACCAGTTTTCTCTTCTACCAGGGCGCTCGGCGTTTGGGTTTTTAGGCCCTGACCGATGGTTATCTGACTGATCAATTATCTATCCTGTCCTTAGGGGGCTGGCCAAAGCCATGGACCTGGCCTGGAAAACCTCTCCTTCCCCTTTCCTAAGGCTGTCGTTTTCCGCTGCAATCCTATACCATTAGCACTTGGCTCTGCCTGGAGTCCCTTCCGGCGGCGGCCCAGTCTTTCTTCCCCCGACCCTGCGCTGAGGTAGGACCGATATAAATGGCAGTAGATCCCAAAACCTGGCCGGGTCTATCCTCCCTGGAGGCCCATACCCGGCTTCGACAGGAGGGCTATAACGAGTTGCCCGCCAGCGATCGCCGTACCTTTTGGACCATTGCCCTAGAGATTATTCAGGAACCCATCTTCCTATTACTGGTGGCCTGTGGCGTCATCTACTGGATGCTGGGAGATGCCCAGGAAGCCCTGATTTTAATGGGGTTTGTCCTATTTATCGTGGCCATCAACCTATACCAGGAACAGAAAACCGAAAAGTCCCTGGAAGCTCTGCGGGATTTGTCTAGTCCCCGAGCCCTGGTGATTCGAGATGGCAACCGCCAACGTATTGCCGGGCGGGAGGTGGTTCGGGGAGACCTGGTGATCCTGGCGGAGGGCGATCGGGTCCCTGCCGATGGGCTGCTGCGCTGGTCTACTCACCTGACCGTAGATGAGTCCCTGCTCACGGGGGAGTCCTTGCCAGTGCGTAAGCGGGCGGCGGGCTGGGGGGAAGATAGCCTGGCCAGCCCAGGGGGAGATGACCTGCCCGCCGTTTTCTCTGGCACCCTGGTGGTGCAGGGCCAGGCCATTGCCGAGGTGCTAGCCACGGGGCTGCACACCGAGATGGGTAAAATTGGCCGCGCCCTACAAACCGTTGTGCCCGAAGATACCCGTCTCCAGCGGGAAACTCGACACATAGTCAAGCAACTAACGGGTATAGCCATACTCATCTGTGTAGCCGTGGTGTTAATCTATGGCTTCACCCGCGGGGACTGGTTAAATGGAGTGCTGGCCGGACTGGCTCTGGCGATGGCCATTTTGCCTAACGAAATTCCCGTGGTGTTGACGATTTTTCTGGCCCTGGGGGCCTGGCGTTTTTCCCAGCAGCGGGTGTTAACCCGGCGGACTCCGGTGGTAGAAACCCTGGGAGCGGCCACCGTGCTGTGTGTGGATAAAACCGGTACCCTCACCTTTAACCGCATGGCGGTTCAGCAGTTGTTTGTCCCCCGGGATGAAGACGGGCAACCCCGGCCCCTACTTTACGATGTTACGGACCACCGTCAGGAGCCCCTTCCCGAAAGTCTGCATCGCCTGGTGGAGTTTGGTATCCTAGCCAGTCGCCGCGATCCCTTTGATCCGATGGAAAAGGCTCTACAGCAGTTGGGTGAGGACTACCTGGCTACCACCGAACACCTCCATGGGGATTGGCAGATGCTGCACGAGTACCCCCTTTCCCCGGAATTACTAGCCATGTCCTGTGTGTGGGCCTCACCCCAGGGAGACCTGACCGTAGCGGCTAAGGGAGCCCCGGAGGCGATCGCCGATTTGTGCCACTTTGATGGCTATCAGCGATCGGCGCTGACCGACCAAATTCAGGCTATGGCCCAGGCGGGGTTACGCATATTGGGGGTAGCCCAGGGCAGTCAATCCGCCGGTAAGCCCCGTACCCATGCCAGAGTACTGGACTCCCCTGCCCAACTGCCGGAGAATCAGCACGACTTCGACTTTGAATTTTTGGGATTGGTGGGTCTGGCCGATCCTGTCCGTCCCACCGTCGCGCCGGCCATTGCCGAATGTTACCGGGCGGGTATTCGGGTGATTATGATTACCGGTGACTATCCCGCTACAGCCATTACCATTGCGGCCCAGATCGGCCTGACTCCCGCCACCGCTATTCTGACCGGGGCTGAACTCGATCAACTCAGTCCTGAACAACTGCAAAGTCGTATTGCCACGGTTAATATCTTCGCCCGGGTGGTGCCTGAGCAAAAGCTCCAGATTGTCAATGCCCTCAAGCAACGGGGCGAGATCGTGGCGATGACCGGTGACGGGGTCAACGATGCCCCTGCGCTGAAGGCTGCCCACATTGGCATTGCTATGGGCGGCCGCGGTACCGATGTAGCCCGCGAAGCCGCCGATCTGGTGCTGCTGGAGGATGATTTTTCGGCCATTGTGGCTTCGGTTAAATTGGGTCGGCGTATTTTTGATAATCTCAAAAAGGGCATGGCCTATACCCTGGCGGTGCATATTCCCATTGCTGGAATTTCTCTGATTCCAGTGATTTTCCAGTGGCCCCTGGTGTTGATGCCCATCCATATTGCTTTTCTGCACCTGTTGATTGACCCCGCCTGCACCATTGTGTTTGAGGCTGAGCCGGCTGAGGCTGATACCATGGATCGTCCTCCCCGTCCGCCTCGCGAGCCTCTCTTTAGTCGCCGCACCCTGAGGCTGATCTGCCTGCAGGGGTTGAGTGTGCTGGTGGTATTGGTGGCGGTTTTTGCGATCGCCTATTACCGGGGTAACGGAGAATTTGACGCCCGTACCCTAGCCTTCACCGCCTTGATTATTGCTAACCTCAGCCTGATTGTCACCAACCGTTCCTGGTCCCGCCCGGCCCTGGCCACCCTGACCACCCCTAACCCCGCTCTCTGGTGGGTGTTGGGCGCTGGGGTGGGACTCCTGGCCATGATCCTTTACCAGCCCCTGCTGCGATCGCTGTTTCGCTTTTCGATTCTCCACCCTGTGGATCTGGCCCTGGCGATCGCAGCAGGGGTCTTGAGTACCCTTTGGTTTGAGGCCCTGAAGTTGAATACCAAACGGTATTGATGTCCTGGTCAGCGCATGCATGGTCCATCAACCAGTCTAGGGCTGCGGATCCAGACTAGATAACCGGCCGATCTTCCCTGGGGCGGCGGGTAAAGGGTTGTAAGCTTTCTACTAGGGCCTGGGCCCTGGTGGTGATCAGGTCCCAATCGCCCCGGGCGATCGCCTGACTGGGGCAGAGGGCGGTAGAAAGCCCTACGGCCGTTGCCCCTGCCTCCAGCAACTGCGGGGCATTTTCAAGGCTCACTCCACCCGTGGGTACGAGGGGAATATTGTCCAGGGGACCCCTGAGACTCCTCAGGTAGGCTGCCCCCCCCACCGCCGTAATGGGAAATACCTTAACCGCTGTGGCTCCCGCCTGCCAGGCGGTGACAATTTCACTGGGGGTTAGGGCTCCCGGTACAAAGGGTAGGCCATGGTTAACAGCCCAGGTCACCATGGCCTGATCTGTATGGGGGCTAAAGGCAAAGGCGGCTCCGGCGGCTGTAGCGGCCTCCAGATCGGCTATGGAAAGGAGAGTCCCTACTCCAATCTGACAATGGGGTAGGGACTGTCGTAACTGGGTGAGTAATTGCCCAGGGCAAGGGCTATTCCAGGTCACCTCCATGAACCGTAGCCCCCCCGCCGCCAAGGCCAGGGCCAGGGGCAAAGCCTGGTCTAGATTCTGGCAGCGCAGCACAGCGATCGCCCGATATTGCTGCAAAAGGGCCAGAAAGGATAGATCATTCGCCATGGATTGGTGAACCAGGGCTCAGACCAGGGATAGAACTTCTTTCGGGCCAGGCACACTGGCGAGGGGTGTGAGTTGGGCCAGCACACTGTTAATGTTGGATCGGGCGTCGCCGAAAAACATCAGGGTATTGTCCCGATAAAACAAAGGATTATCCACCCCAGCATAGCCCACCGATAGACTACGTTTGACGACCACGACAGTTTCTGCCTGCCACACCTGCATCACCGGCATGCCAGCAATGGGGCTGGTGGGATCTTCCTGGGCGCTAGGATTGACCGTATCGTTAGCTCCTACCACCAATACCAGATCGGTCGCGGGGAAATCGTCGTTAATTTCCTCCATTTCCAGCACAATATCGTAGGGTACGTTGGCCTCTGCCAGGAGTACGTTCATGTGACCGGGCATGCGGCCCGCCACGGGATGGATACCAAAGCGTACCTGTTTACCCTGGTCCCTGAGAATCTGGGTGATCTCGGCGATGGCGTGCTGGGCTTGAGCGACCGCCATGCCATAGCCCGGCACAATCACGATACTCTGGGCGGCCCGTAGCCGATCTACCACCTCACTGGCGTTAGTGGGGGTGGCATCGGCGGCAGAACCGGAGCTTTTACTACTGCTGATTTGGGCTCCTTCGCCAAAGCCCCCCAACAGCACATTCAGGAAAGAGCGGTTCATACCCTTACACATGATGTAACTGAGAATGGCGCCGCTACTACCCACTAAAGCTCCGGTGATAATCAATAAATCGTTGTTGAGCATAAAGCCTGCCGCCGCTGAGGCTAGCCCCGAGTAGCTATTTAATAGGGAAATTACCACCGCCATATCGGCTCCGCCAATGGCCATCACAATGACAACCCCAAATATCCCAGAGATTAAGGTTAACGCTCCCAGGGGTAGGAGGCCGCTCTGACCTGTGGCGGTCACAAAGGGAACGGCAAAGGCCACCATGGCTATCAGCATGGCCAGGGTAAAGAAGTGCCGAGCTGGCAGTAGTACGGCCCGACTTGGTAACAAAGCCTGAAGCTTGCCCACCGCTACCATCGATCCCGTAAAGGTGACCATACCAATGAATACACCGATATAGATTTCAATGCGGTGGATGGTTTCCTCCAGCCCCACACCGGCACTGCCCGGTTGGAGATACTCGGCAAAGCCCACCAGAACCGCCGCCAGACCGACAAAGCTATTGAGTAAAGCCACCATTTCGGGCATGGCGGTCATGGCAACTCGGGAGGCCGCCAGTACTCCCACCAGAATGCCCAGCCCAATGGACCCTATCTGGATGGGGTAACCTTGGCTGATCAGGGCGGTGGCTAGAAAGGCGATCGCCATACCCAAGACCCCCAGCAGGTTACCGCCTTTAGCGGTTTCCTGAGTGGATAGACCACTAAGGCTGAGAATAAACAGGATGCTGGCGGCAATATAGGCAGTGGTAACAAAGGTGTTGGCCATAGAGTAAAGAGGGGGAATAGGGAATCGAAGCATAGCCGTTTTGTCCTAACCGGACGAGTGACTGCTATGGGGGGCAACTTAACGGCGAAACATATTCAGCATGCGATGGGAAACCATAAAGCCGCCAGCAATATTAACCGTCCCCAGGAACAGGGCCAGGGCCCCCAAAATGGTCATGGGAGAGGTTAAGTCACCAGAGATCTGGAGCATGCCACCGATGATAATGATGCCGCTAATGGCGTTAGTGACACTCATTAAGGGGGTATGGAGGGCGGGAGTGACATCCCAAATGACCTTCCAGCCCAAAAAACTAGCCAGCACAAATACGGTGAAATGGGTCAGAAAGGAGGGGGGAGCCCAGCGACCCATGGCTATAAAGGCAAGACCGATGGCGATCCACCAGACCATCTGCGACCCCAGTCCTGGCCCGGCAGGGGCGGAGCTATCCTTAATTACGGGGGTAGTGCCAGTCGGCTGGGTTGGAGGGAGGGGGGCCGGAGGTTTGGGGGCGGGCCAGATGACCTCACCTCGATGGATAACTGTGACGGACCGCACCACCTCATCCTCCAGGTTGATGGCAAACTGGTCCGACCCGCCCAGGTCTGTGAGGAGATGGTAGAGATTGTTGCCGTAGAGCTGACTGGCCTGGGCCGCCATCCGACTGGGTAGATCGGTCAGACCAATAATGGTCACCCCCTGATAGGTGGTAATCTGACCGGGTTCCGTAACTTCGCAGTTACCCCCCTGCTCTGCGGCTAGATCGACGACTACCGATCCCGGTTTCATGGCTTCCACCATCTCTCGGGTAATTAATTTAGGAGCTGGTTTGCCAGGAATCAGGGCGGTGGTAATGATGATGTCTACTTCCCGCGCCTGTTGGGCGAATAGGGCCATTTCGGCGGCAATAAAGGCAGGGCTCATAACCTTGGCATAGCCCCCATCACCATTACCATCTTCCTGAAAGTGCAGTTCCAGGAACTCTGCTCCCATACTTTGTACCTGTTCCTTCACCGCCGGACGAGTATCAAAGGCCTTGACCATGGCACCCAGACTACGAGCCGTCCCAATAGCCGATAAACCCGCTACCCCGGCACCGATCACCAGGACCCGGGCGGGGGGCATTTTACCCGCAGCGGTAATCTGGCCGGTAAAGCAGCGACCAAACTGATTAGCGGCCTCAATCACGGCCCGATAACCGCCAATATTAGCCATGGAACTAAGGGCGTCCAGCTTTTGGGCCCGGGTAATACGGGGTACGGCGTCCATCGCCAGGACCGTACTCCCTCGGTGAGCCAGCCGATCCATTAAATCGGGATTTTGGGCGGGCCAGATAAAACTAATCAGGGTTTTGTCAGGTCCCAGTAGATCGGCTTCGTGGCATTCCAGGGATGGACACCACTGGGGAGCCCGTACCTTCAGGATAATATCGGCTTCCTGCCAGAGACTGGGGGCATCGGCCAGGACCTGGCAACCCACTGCCCCGTAGGCCGGATCGGTAAAACCAGCTCCGATTCCAGCTTGAGATTCAATCAATACCTGAAACCCTAACTTCTGAAGCTTTTTGGCCGTGTCAGGGGTCATGGCTACCCGCTGCTCACCGGTAAAGATTTCCTTGGGGACACCGATCTTGAGACCCAGAGGAGCGGTTGCGGCTGAACCAGGAGCCGGCATACTGGCGGGGATGGCAATGGTCATGGAAAGAGTTAATGGTGAATAATTCCGTGTCTGGATAGTAGCTGTGATCCCCACCAGGTTGGAAAATCTTCAACAAGGTTTTATGGCAGGCTCCGGCGATCACCACTAACTGTCACGGCCTTGCCGCCCCAACCCCATGGAATTGCCACAGGCCGGGCCAACATTAATGTCACGACGGCCGCTGGGGATCACATTGCCGCCACCTATGGGGAAGTGGAAGCTGTACGCCAGGCTTTAGATCGGGTGCGTTTTGAGCATCTGCTGGCCATCGGCGAGAAAACCCCCAAGCCAACCAGGGTCGACCCCATCCAGCCCGGAGAATTCACCAGTAGCCGGGAATCAAACCGGCTCAGGATGGGCGGACTGAGGAATTGTTGCCGCCCATCTACCCTGAATAGCCCATCTGCTCCTATACTGTTGCCGGAGTTTGGACTAGAATTAGCAGACTTTTCAACCATCAACCAACCAGAGGTCAAATACAACCATGGGACTTTTTGATCAAATTATCGGTGCCGTTGCCTCCTCAGGCCAACTGGGGGATATCATCAATACCGTTGAGCAGTTGGGTAGCAGCGCGGGTATTGACCCTTCAACCTTGCAGTCAGTTTTACCCATGCTTGAGGAACAGGTGCGATCGGCCTTACAAGATAAGCAAAATACAGAGGGTGCGGATGTTGTCCAGAGCTTAATTGGTCAATTTGCGGGCACCAGCCATAGTCCTGAAGCCGTTAATGCCCTCTTTACCCCTGAGGTTCAACAGCAGATTGCTGAAGCGGTGAGTCAACGGACTGGATTAGATGCGAATACGATTCAGCAAATCCTGCCCCTGGCAGTACCTGTGGTGTTAAATTTCTTCCATCTCGGTGGTGACGGTAACTCCTAAAGCTGGGGGGACCTATTGATGGCTGAGAACTGAGTAATCGGAAGCCAGGAGGCCAGCAGGTTACGCCATGCTGACTTCCGATTACTGCCCCTTACCCTGATTAGATGTCCTGCCTGACGCTGTTATCTTGAAAAGGCATTTTAAAAGTATCTGGGAAAAACTATCTGAGACATTTTCAGAAACTTAGGCGATGATAGTACCAGAGTATTGACAGGGTATGTTGTGAGTCGTTACCTGTTTGGAGTCCTCTTGGCCAGCTTAGTCTTGACCATCGGTTCAGGGCTAGGGGGTTTTAATCGCCTGTTTGCCGATAGTAGTCAGACTACAAAAGCCCTTCCGGAGGACGGTGGTAAGGGTCTGGGCAGTTTACCCATTGAACAGGCGGGCCGGTTGGTGAAGCGTCAGAGTCAGCCACAGGCAGGGGCCACTCAGGCCGTGGGTGCCAATGTAGGGAGTAGCCCGGCGGCTCCTGCTGCCTCCGGTGTCGGTATGGCGGCCAATTCCACTCCCTCTTCTACTCCCGCCCAGAGCCCTATTCCCCCCCAGACGAGCCCTAACGTTATTCCTCGGCCATCCCAGACTGCTCCGGTGGTGCCCAGGGGAGATATTTCTCCCATTCAACCCAATCTGGTCAAGCCTGAAAATCTTCAACCCCAGAACCAGCCCTTAGATTCTATTCCGGCCCTTTGGTAAGGGTTGATTCCCTGTTTTCCTTCCTACCGGGCCTTACTCTGAATTATCTGAGATGGGACCAGTTTCCGTCAGTTGCGCCTTTATGTCCCATGCTATCCCTCCCCAACTCCGTCCCTACCAAGTTGATCTGATTAACGATCTCTACCGTCAGCTTAATCAGGGGCACCGTCGGATCGCCATTGTTGCGGGTACGGGGGCAGGTAAGACCGTCATTAGTGGGCAGATTTGCGCCCATGCCGAAGCCGCTGGTAAACGGCTAATGTTTTTAGTGCATCTAGACGTGTTGGTGGGGCAAACCTACGACAAGATGAAATCCTTCGGGTTACACTGCGGCTTTATTAAGGCGGGCTGGGAGGAGAATCGTCAGGCTCCGATTCAAATTGCCAGTATTCAAACCATGGCTAAACGGCGTTGGTGGAAGCAATGGCCAGCCGATGTGGTGTTCTACGATGAGGGTCATATTACCCTCTTCAGCCAGGTGGGTAAGGCGGTGCTCAAAACCTTCCCTGAGGCTGTACATCTGGTGATGACGGCTACCCCCGAACGCCTGGGCAAGGATCAATTGGGGGACTATCTGGAGTCTCTGGTGGCCTCTCCCGTACCGGGACAACTCCAGCAGATGGGCTACCTGGCTCCCATGCGGTACTACAGTATGCCCGTTGACGGTTTGGCTAACCTAACGGGGGTTAAAACCGTTGCTGGGGACTACGATGAAGTGGGCTTGAAGCAAGCCTGCGATCGCCCTGAATTAATTGAAAAAATTGTGCGTGAATGGCAGCGTCTCTGCCCTGGTAAACGCACCATTGCCTTCTGTGTCGACCTGGAGCACGCTCGCCATGTGGCCGATGCCTTTCGTAAGGCTGGCATCCCCGCTGATACGGTGGAGGGCAACACTCCCATTAAGGAGCGCCAGCGCATGTATGCCGATCTGCGCCAGGAGACAATTTTGGTCCTCACCTCCTGCAATGTGATCAGCATTGGCTTTGATGAGCCCAGCGTTGAGGTGGGGTTGATGCTGCGGCCCACCCAGTCCAGTGCTCTGCACCTGCAGCAGATTGGTCGGGTCATGCGCATCTCGCCCCAAACCGGTAAAGAGTACGGCATTATTCTCGATCAAGCCCGTAATCTGGAACGGTTGGGTTTCCCGGAAGACATTCAGGAGTATTACCTGCCGGTGAAGCAGAGTGGCGGCGGCGGCGGTAAGCCCCCTCCTACCAAGCCCTGCCCCCAGTGTGGCCGCATTGTGTTGTCCTTCATTGTCCGCTGTCCCGACTGTGGTCACCAGTGGATCAGCGATCGCCCCCTTAACCTCGAGAATATGGTGGAGATTTACTCGGCAGAGCAGGCTCACCAGATTAACGACCTGCCTACCCTCATCGATCTTTTCCATAGTCACCGCCGTCGGGCCTATGCCCGTCAAAATGCCCCTACCTGGGCTGAACGTTCCTTTTGGGAGCACTGTGGTCGCTGGCCTAAACCCGATTGGTATCGGGGTTCTCTCTTTGGGGCCCGGCCCACCCCCCAGCAAATGCTTGACTATAGTAGCTACTTACAAAGAAGTGCTAAACGCCTGGGTAAAAATCAGGATTGGATTAGCCAGGAGTTTGAAAAGGAATGCGGTCCTGGAAGTTGGAAACAATTGGTAGGGTTTAAGGCGGCTTCAGGAGTTAGGGATCAGTAGTCGGTGGTCAGTAATTAGTAGTCTATTTACCGCTTGAGAGTGATCGGAACTTTGTGTAAATCCTGGTTTTGGTAACGAGAAATCCATGGTTTTAGCCTGATGTAGCAGGGTTTTCTGAATAGTTCCACCGCTTGCCATCGACTCTTAAAATGTTTTACTGACGGATAGATCGTGGTTTTAATTGATACCGAAACTAGTACTGAACCTAAGCTTTATGGGGCTTTGACCATAAAAGCTAAAAGCTTGAATATCAATCTTGATTCTTAATTAATAAGAAGTACTCCCAGGGAATATTGGATAGGGATGATAGATTTCTGTGATATCCAGGCCCTTGATTCGCTTGAGATTTTTGACCAAGGATCGGATTCACGTTTTCTAATCAAGGTTTGTGACCATGGTGTTTCTTGACTCCTTTGCCCAGATTTCCTTGCCGACCCCATTTTTCGAACAGATGGCGGCCGGGGCGGGGCAGTTTATTCCCAGTTTGATTGGTGCTATTGCCATCCTGGTAGTGGGCTGGCTGGTGGCCACGTTGGTGGCCTTCGCCCTTAAAGGTTTGTTGCGTCGTCTTCAGGTTGATCGCCGTCTCAGCGCCTTAGGGGCAGGGGGTGATGGCGGTGCTGGACTCCAGGTAACAAGCTGGGCCGCAACCCTAACCTTTTGGATAATTTTTCTCTTTGCCATTGTGGCATCCCTCAATGCCCTCAATTTAACCGCCGTTTCAACGCCCCTCAATACCTTTTTAGATCAGATTTTTGTTTACCTACCCAAGGTGGGTGGAGCTCTTCTCTTGCTGGGTCTTGGCTGGATTGTGGCTACCCTGGTGCGGTCCCTGGTTAATACCAGTTTAGGACGGCTCAACCTGGACCAGCGTCTCAACGACCAGGCAGGTTTAAGCCCAGATGATAATCCAGTGGTTTTGCATGAAACCATTGGCAATATTCTTTTTTGGTTTGTTCTGCTGCTCTTTGTTCCCCTGGTGCTGAATGCCCTGCAATTGCCTGGCCTGCTCACCCCCATCCAGGGCCTGATCAACTCTTTCCTGCAGTCGGTGCCTAAGATTCTAACCGCCACCTTTATTTTATTTCTGGGTTGGATTATTGCCCGGATCGTACGCGGGGTGGTCACTAATTTTCTACTGGCGGTGGGTACCGATCAAGTTAGTGCCCGCATCGGGTTAAAGTCCTCTGCCAATCAGAGCCTATCCCTATCGGGTTTGGCGGGTACCCTGGCCTACGTTCTAGTGTTGATTCCTGCTTTGGTGGCGGCTCTTAATGAGCTGGATATTGACGCCATTTCTGGCCCGGCGATCGCCATGCTACAACAGGTCATCACCACCATCCCCCAACTTATAATGGCTGGGGTCGTGATTGCTACCGCCTATTTTATCGGTCAGCTGGTGGCTAACCTGGTTACTGAATTATTACGGAATGCCGGATTTGACAATATTCTCACCGTTTTGGGCCTGCCGGAGGCGAGTCTAGCGGCTAATGGTGATGACCAACCAGGGTCTGATTCAGGCCTAGTGTCTTCAACTCAGGGCCGTAGTCCTTCTGAAGTGGCTGGTATTGTCACCCTGGTGGCAATCGTCCTGTTTGGTACGGTGACGGCCACAGAAATCCTCAACTTTCCTGCTTTAAGCGATATAGTCCGAGCCATTCTTAGAATTGGCCTCCAGGTCCTGAGTGGCCTGGTGGTATTTGCCCTGGGGCTGTACCTGGCCAATCTGGCCTTTCGTCTGGTCAATGCCATGGGCACAGGGCAGTCACGGGTACTGGCCCAGGCCGCCCGCATCGCCATTATCATTTTCTCTGGAGCTATGGCCCTACAGCAAATGGGCGTGGCTACCGATATTGTTAACCTGGCCTTTGGCTTGTTACTAGGGGCGATCGCTGTGGCCATTGCCATTGCCTTTGGCCTGGGGGGACGGGACGTGGCCTCGGAACAACTGCGGGAATGGTTAAGTGCCTTTCGGCAACGCTAGGAGCTAAGGCCAGCCAGAACCCCTACCCGGCGGAATTCCCGCTGATTTAAGGGTTCTCGCCAAATCCGTAGGCAAATCAGGCGGGGGAGTCGGTGATTGACCGATTCCCCTGCTTAGCTTAAGGGGATGGGAGAAATACCTGAATCCAGCGGCCTCATCTCCCTTGCCCTAGCCATCCAGAGTGCAGCAGCGTAATAATAAGTAATGATAACAAGTGCCTGCCTTAATTTTCGAGCAGGTGGCTGCTATGGCCGTTTGCCTTCCTACCCTGGCCTGCTATGACCGCTGAACCGAATTTTGTCCTTGATCTGACCCTGGCCTTGGGGGCTTCGGCCCTGGGGGGCTACCTGGCCCATCGCCTCAAGCAACCGGCCCTCCTGGGTTACCTGGTGACCGGCCTGGTGATCGGTCCCTACGGACTAGGGCTACAAACCGATGTCGAGCAAATTCAGGCCCTGGCGGAGGTGGGCATAGCCTTTCTATTGTTTACCCTGGGAGTAGAGTTTTCCCTGAGAGAACTCAAGCGGGTCCGGGCGATCGCCCTGCTGGGCAGTCTTTTGCAAATTGGCCTGACTACTCTGCTGGTCTGTGGTGTCTCCCTGCTGTCGGGATCGGCTAGTTCCCTGCTCCAGGGAATCTTTCTCGGTCTGGTGCTGTCCCTCTCCTCCACCGCCGTGGTGCTAAAAACCCTCACCGACCGGGGCGAAACCAGTACCGTGCACGGTCAGGTGATGCTGGCCCTCTTGATTGCCCAGGATCTGGCCCTGGGGCTGATGATGGCAATCCTACCCGTCCTCAACCAGCCCGAGGCCCTGGGGCGAGCCCTGGGGTTAGCCGTGGTGAAGATACTGCTGTTTCTGGCGGGAGCTTTAGTGCTGGGCCGCTGGGTGGTACCCCGGCTGATGCAACACATTGCCGCTACCGAAAGCAACGAACTGTTTTTACTGACGGTGGTGGCCTTTTGTTTGGGAATCGCCTGGGTTACCTCTAAACTGGGACTTTCCATCGCCATGGGAGCTTTTGTGGCGGGCTTGATGATCTCGGATATTGATTATGCCGATCAGGCCCTGGGCAAGATCCTCCCCTTACGGGACACCTTTGCCTGTTTGTTTTTTGCCTCCATTGGCATGTTAATTGACCCCAGCCTGTTGGTGAGTGAGTTGGGTCGAATTTTAGAACTGGTTACCCTGATTATGGTGGGTAAGGCGCTGGTGATTTTGCCCATTGTGTTGGGGTTTGGCTATTCCCTCCGCACCGCCGTCAAAACCAGTTTTGGCCTTAACCAGATTGGGGAATTTTCCTTTGTTTTGGCCCTGGTCGGGTTGGAAATGGGCCTGATTTCAGAGCAGCGCTACTCCCTACTGTTGGGTACCATCGCCATCTCCCTGATGTTGACTCCCCTGTGGATTAATCTGGCTCCCCAGGCCGCCGATTGGCTGCAGGCCTTGCCCCTCCTCCAGCGCTATCTGAAGCCGGCTCAAGAACCCAAGTTGCTGTCCGTCCCTGAGGATATTAGCAACCATGTAATTGTGGCGGGCTATGGCCAGGTGGGAGAAGTTTTGGTGAATGTTTTACTCAGTCGGGGTTACCCTGTACTGGTGGTGGAAAATAGTGAAACGGCAGTACAACGGCTGCGTAATCGCCATATTCCTTTGGTGCAGATTCCCTTCATCTATGGCGACGCCGACAATGAAATGGTGCTGGAGAAAACCCGACTGGAAAGTGCCAAGGCCCTGGCCATTACCCTACCGGACCCAGCCAGTACCCGACTGCTGCTGCAACGGGCCCTGGCTAAGGCTCCCCATTTGGATATTATCGCCCGGTCCCAAAGCAATGAGGAAATTGACGTCCTCACCCAGCTAGGAGCGCGGGAGGTGGTACAGCCTGAGTTTGAGGCAGCTCTAGAGCTGGGTTCCCATGTATTGCATACCTTGGGAGAAAAAACTCTGGAAGTTCAATCTGTACTGGAATGGATTCGCCAGGACTGCTACCGTAGTATCCGCCCCCTCCCTCAGGTGGGTGAAACCTAGGCTAGCTCTGGCTGTGATTTGGAGATTAAACCATGGCGATTCCCCTGATTCAAGTCGATGCCTTTACTAACCGCCCCTACGGAGGTAATCCGGCGGCGGTGTGTCCCCTGCCCAGTAGCTGCCCCGATGATTGGATGCAGCAGGTGGCTCGGGAAATGAATCTGTCGGAAACCGCCTTCTTTTACCCCGAAGCCGATGGTTATCGACTGCGCTGGTTTACCCCCACCACCGAGGTGGATCTCTGTGGTCATGCTACCCTGGCCACCGCCCATGTGCTCTGGAGTGAGGGATACCTGGCCGATCATCTCCAGGCCCGCTTTTATACCCACAGTGGAGTGCTGACCGCCCGGCGCGAAGGGGATTGGATTGAGCTTAACTTTCCCACTAACCTATCCCATGCCGTTACTCCACCGGCTGGTTTGGCCGCCGCCCTGGGTATAACTCCCCTGGCGGTAGTCGAAAATTCCCTGGGCTACCTGGTGGAGGTAGAATCTCCCGTTTTGGTGGAGCGCTTGTCTCCCAACTTTGCTGCCCTCAAGGCCCTACCCGTAGCGGGGGTAACGGTAACCAGTCGTGGCCATGCTCCCTACGACTTTGTCTCCCGCTTCTTTGCTCCCAACCTGGGTATCAACGAAGACCCCGCCACCGGGTCTTCCCACTGTTGCCTCAGTCCCTACTGGCGCGATCGCCTGAATAAATCGACCTTTCTGGCTTACCAGGCTTCGCCTCGGGGCGGTGTGATCAAACTTCAGGATGAGGGAGACCGGATTCGCCTCAGCGGTCAGGCTGTGACGGTGTTACGGGGAGAGCTTTTGCACTAACCCCCCGGCGAGCCCTGCTCCTGTTGTGTTCTGCCCGATATACCATGACCCTTGCCATCGACTTTGGAACCAGTAACACCGTCATTACCCGCTGGAATGCCTCTAGCAACAGCCCTGAGCCCCTTTATCTGGAGGGTTTAAGCCTGATCCAGGGTAGCCATCCGGCCCTGGTGCCCAGCCTGGTGTACGTGGAACAACCAAACCTGGAGGGGGTAATTGTGGGTCAGGGGGTGCGCGATCGGGGGCTTGACCTTGCCAATGATCCGCGCTTTTTCCGCAATTTTAAGCGAGGTATCGGTACTCCCCTACGGGGTTTTCTGCCAGAAATCGACGGTCAGGTGCTTTCCTTTGAGCAGGTGGGACAGTGGTTTTTACAGGCGGTGCTAGCCCAGGTGCGGACCCTTGCCCCTGAGGAAGATAGCCTGGTGTTGACGGTGCCCGTGGATAGTTTCGAGGCCTACCGTCTGTGGCTGGAGGACCTGGCCGCCAGTCTGGAGTTTTCCCAAGTGCGACTGATTGACGAACCGACCGCCGCTGCTCTGGGCTACGGCCTCGACCAGGAGCGTACCTTGCTGGTGCTGGATTTTGGCGGTGGTACCCTGGATTGGTCCTTAGTGCAGCGACCGGAGCCAACCCCCCGATCGCCCTTGGGCTTTACGGTCAGGTGGGGGCGGCAAAACCTCTCCCAGGAGTCGGCCCAGCGGCCCCAGGTGGCGCGGGTCATTGCTAAAGCCGGAGAAAACCTGGGGGGCATTGACCTGGATAACTGGCTGATGGACTATTTTCAGCACCAGGGCATCACCCCGTCAACCCTGGTGCAACGGCTGGTGGAACGGCTAAAGATCCAACTTTCCCATAGCCCTACCGCCCAGGAGGTCTATTTTAATGATGTCACCCTGGAAACCCTGGACCTCAGCCTCAGTCGACAGGAATTTGAAGCCATTCTCAGCCAGAATCAGTTTTTCGATCGCTTAGACCAGAGCCTCAACCAGGTGCTGCAGCAGGGCCGCCGCCAGGGGGTGAGCCCGGCAGAGGTTGAGGCGGTGTTATTGGTGGGGGGTAGTGCCCAGATTCCGGCGGTACAGGATTGGGTCAGACGCCAATTTCCCCCCGAACGGGTCAAGACCCATCGGCCTTTTCTGGCCGTAGCCGAAGGCGCCCTCCAAATCGGCCAGAATCAAACCGTCGAGGACTTTTTGTACCATGGCTACGGCATTCGCTACTGGGATCGCCGCCGTAACCACCATAACTGGCACTTAATTATTCCTCCGGGGCAACCCTATCCCATGGCTGAGCCGGTAGAACTGCTGCTGGGGGCTTCGGTGGAGCAGCAGCCCAGTATTGAGTTGGTAATTGGTGAAATGGGAGAGGATAGGGACCAGACCGAGGTTTACTTTGAAGGGGGGCGTTTGATTACGCGCCAGCGTCAGGACTCGGGTCGAGCCGTCCAACCCCTCAACGATCGGGACGGCTCCCGTGCCATTGCCCAGCTTAATCCGCCGGGCTTTCCCGGTAGCGATCGGGTGCAGGTGTTGTTCCAGGTTGATCGCGATCGCCTGCTGCGGATTACGGTTAGGGACCTGCTCACCAGTGAAACCCTGGTGAATAATCAGGCTGTTCTCCAGCTCAGTTAAGGCGATGCTAGCCTGGGTCCTAGCCTTACCGGCTAGCCCACCTCAGATTTGAGATAATCGCGCACATCGGTAACCTGGCCCGCGATCGCCGCCGCCGCCACCATCGCTGGACTCATCAACAGGGTGCGTCCGGTGGCCGATCCCTGGCGACCCTTAAAGTTACGGTTAGAGGAAGACGCGCTGATCTGGCGGCCCTCCAGCTTATCGGGATTCATGGCCAGACACATAGAACAGCCCGCTGCTCGCCACTCCAGGCCAGCGGCGGTAAAGATTTGATCCAGTCCCGCCGCTTCGGCCTGGCGTTTCACCAGCTCCGATCCTGGCACCACAAAGGCCTTGATGCCTGGGGCGACGGTGTGGCCCTGCACCACCCGGGCGGCCTCCTGCAGATCGCTGAGGCGACCGTTGGTACAACTGCCAATGAAGCATACGTCTATGGCAGTACCCTTGAGGCCTTGTCCAGGGGTTAGATCCATATAGGCAAAGGCTTCCTGGGCGAGTACCCGATCGCCCTCGGCAAAGCTATCTACCTGGGGTAGGGGTTCGTCGATGGCAATGCTCTGGCCGGGGGTAATGCCCCAGGTGACGGTAGGCCCAATGGCGGCGGCATCAAAGACCACCACATCGTCGTAGATGGCATCCGCGTCACTGACTAGGCTTTGCCACCAGGCCACCGCCCCTTCCCAGGCCGCTCCCTGGGGAGCAAACTGCCGACCTTGCAAGTAGGCGTAGGTGGTCTGGTCGGGGTTGACGTAGCCACACCGGGCCCCGCCTTCGATGGACATATTGCAGATCGTCATGCGCTCTTCCATGGACATGGCCTCCACGGTGGTGCCGCCATACTCGTAGGCATAGCCGACGCCCCCCTTCACCCCCAACTCACGAATAATGTGGAGAATTACATCCTTAGCGTAGACTCCGGGAGCCAGGCTGCCATTGACTTCAATACGGCGTACCTTGAGCTTGTCGAGGGCTAGGGTTTGGGAGGCCAGCACATCCCGTACCTGGCTGGTGCCAATGCCAAAGGCGATCGCCCCAAAGGCCCCGTGGGTAGACGTATGGCTATCCCCACAGGCAATGGTCATACCGGGTTGGGTAAGGCCCTGCTCAGGGGCAATCACATGGACAATGCCCTGGTGGCCAGATCCAATGTTGTAGAAGCGTAGGTTGTAATCTTTGCAGTTTTTCTCCAGTGCCTGCATCATCGATTCGGCTAGACCATCTTGAAAAGGCCGGGCCTGATTCTCGGTGGGTACAATGTGATCGACGGTGGCCACGGTGCGTTCTGGGTACATAACCGGCAGATGGCGTTCCCGGAGCATGGCAAAGGCCTGGGGACTGGTGACCTCATGTACTAGATGCAACCCGATCAGGAGTTGGGTCTGTCCCGAGGTCAAGGTACCCACGGTATGTAAATCCCAAACCTTATCAAATAGCGTACCCTTACTCATAACCTACCCACTGTCAATCCTATGCTGGAGCCATGATACCCTGAATATTATCCTAAACATTTGGGGATTACACGGGCATCGAATTCCCCGAGGCATGCCCATGGCGGTCGATGCAGTGGGCTGTGCCTGGATTAGGGGTATCGTGGGGAGGGATGGGAGGATGGCTAAACCAGCGTCGAGACAGATTTTATGGCAAGCCGCCTGGCTAGGGTTGGTGGTAACCAACTTTTTCTATCCGTTACAGATGGCTGGGGCGGCGACTCGGCCCCAGCCATCTTCCGCCCCTGGGATTGTTGAAAATTCTGCCCTCAGCCCCTTGCAGGCCCACACCTTTGAAAATATTTTTGCCATCGGCTTGCCTCCTGGGTGGCAGATTAACCATCAAACTACAGCGCCCCAGTTCATAGCCACCATGCCAGCCACCCCTACTACCCCGGCCATACGGACCGAGGTGACCTGGCATAATCAGCCTCCCCGCCTGGTGGTTGCCGAAGATCTGCAAAGGATTAAGACCAAAGGCTACACCGTCGCTCGTTATGATGTGGTTAGCATTGATAAAACCAGCGCTGTGCGGGTCTGGCTGACCGACCTACCGGATGGTTTGCCCCATGCCCTAATTGCCTACGTTGGCTACGACAACGCTACGGCGGTAATTGTCAGCTACTATGGGGCTCAGAGCCCTGCGGTTGACACCCTCATCAATGGCATTCATCAGTCTTTTCACAGATTGCCTCCAGCTGGTTCCCAGTAGCCCCAGGGGGTTCCCCTAGCCGGGCCATTGCCGAGCTTGGTTGGTGGGATTGTTTTAAACGCCGAGAGTAGTCTTAAAGATATGTCTTCCCTCTGGCCCTACGCGACCCCTGGTATCCCCGATGTTTTGTTTGAGCAGTTACCGGGGATTCCCCTCAGTAGTCGAGAGATTCGCCTACTTTTGTTGTCCTATTTGCGACTCAGGCCTACCGATGTGCTGTGGGATATCGGGGCGGGCACCGGTACCTTAGCTATAGAGGCCGCTTTACTGTGTCCCCAGGGGCGGGTGGTGGCGGTAGAACGGGACGAGGATGTGGCGGATTTGATTCGCCGGAATTGCGATCGCTTCCAGCTTGCCAACATTCAGGTGGTACAGGGAAGCGCTCCCGATTGCCTATCCTCCTTACCCTGGGATCCCCACTGCATTTTGGTAGAGGGGGGGCGAGCCCTCAAAGAGATCCTGGTGGCCGTCTGGCAGTACCTACCAGGGGGAGGACGGTTAGTGGTAACGGCAGCTAATTTGGAAAGTCTGTATGCCGTTTCAGAAACCTTTGCCCAGTTACGGGTGCGCAACATAGAAGTTACCCAGCCTGCGATTAATCGCCTGGAGGTCAAGGGCAGTCACCAGGTGTTTAGTGCGGTAGATCCGATTTTTATCCTCAGTGGTGAGAAAGTCACCTAGGGGCGCGGTACGGAATATAGCTTTGGCCCGCCCCTTAAGGACAGGTTCAAACAGGCAAAGCCAGAGCCGGGTAGGCGCTCTGGCTCTCCTCTATAGTGTCACCCCTGGCTACGGCCATAGCCTCAGTCCGATCGGCAGGGTGACATAATTAAAAAACGGAGAGAGAGGGATTCGAACCCTCGTTAAGGTCACCCCTAAACAGCATTTCCAGTGCTGCGCCTTCAACCGCTCGGCCATCTCTCCAGAGCAGGGCACTAATGCCCCACTGGAGTGCTATCCTACCAAAAAACGGCAACAAAGTGCTACTTTCCTAATCTGCCTGAGTTTTTATGGCTCCTACCCACACCGTTACGGTTTACCATCGCGACACTGATAAAACCTATAGTTTCCAGGTCTCTGAGGATCGTTATATTCTGCACGCCGCTGAGGCTCAGGGGGTTCTGTTACCCTTTGCCTGTCGCAATGGTGCCTGTACCACTTGCGCTGTCCGGATTCTATCTGGACAGGTGGCCCAGCCTGAAGCCATGGGGTTATCCCCCGATCTGCGGCGGCAGGGCTACGCGTTGCTGTGCGTCAGCTATCCCCGCAGCGATCTGCAGGTGGAGACTCAGGACGAAGATGAAGTTTACGAACTCCAGTTTGGTCGATACTTTGGTAAGGGCAGGGTGAGGTTTGGCTTGCCCCTAGAGGACGATTAGATGTCATATTCTTCGCAGGTTTGTTCTGCACAAGACTTACAACGGTGGTTGGATTACGCCACGGAAGCCGCCCTGGCGGCGGGGGCTGTGCTGCGCCACTATTGGGGCAACCTGGCTACTATTCGGGAGAAGGGGCGATCGGGCGATCTGGTTACCGAAGCCGATCAGGCCTCTGAAGCCGTAGTGATGGAGATTTTGTCTCGCCATCTGCCCGCCGACCATGGTTTTCTAGGCGAAGAATCAGGCTCTCGGGGCAATATGCAGGGGTCCTTTGTCTGGGCTGTAGACCCCCTGGATGGCACCACTAACTACACCCATCAGTACCCCTTTTGTGCAGTGTCCATTGGTCTGCTGGTAGAGGGAGAGCCCGCCCTGGGGGTCGTTTATGACCCCATCCACCAGGATTTGTTTCGCGCCGCCAGGGGCTTGGGGGCTACCCTTAACCGCCAGCCGATTCAGGTTTCCCACACTAACCAACTGGCCAACAGTTTATTGGTCACCGGCTTTGCCTACGATCGCCGGGAAACCAGCGACAATAACTACGCCGAATTTTGCCACTTTACCCATCTGACCCAGGGAGTACGACGGGGTGGGTCTGCCGCCATTGACCTGGCCTACGTGGCCTGTGGGCGTTTAGATGGGTATTGGGAGCGAGGATTATCCCCCTGGGATATTACTGCTGGTATTGTTTTAGTGAGGGAGGCTGGAGGTTTGGTAACCGCCTATGACGGTTCTTCGCCCCTGATCGTCAGTAGTGGACGTTTACTGGCCACCAATGGCCACCTCCATCAGGCTATGGCTGGCGTCCTACAGCAGGTTACCCCCTTACCCCTATCCTTTCCCACGGCTTAGGCATGGGCTCGTTTTGCCCTTGATCCCCTACGGCTGATGAACAAACACCATGGAACTTAACCAAGGCCTCTTCAAACTAGACTTCAAGGACCACCACGCGGTGCTGGGCATACCCATAAGCGCTGACCTTAGGGCGGTGCGCAAGCGCTACTTGACCATTGCGCGGCTTTTGCACCCCGATAGTCAGGCGGCGGCCCGAGCCGGTGAGGCTCAGCAGGCAAGCGATCTGCTTTCCCGCTGGGTTAACCCGGCCTACGAAATTCTCAGTCAGGAAAGGTTATCTGTAGAACATCGGCTCATGCTGAAGTTAAAGGGTCAGGTGCTGCAACGGTCTGAAACCCCTCCTGCACCCGTCAGTGAAGTTGCCCAGCAACTCCTCAAGGCCCCCCAAATTGAGAATGCCTACCGTCAGGCGGTGAATACCATTGCGCTGAACCAGTACGATCAGCTTGATCGGGTGCCTGACCTGGTGGGCCAACTGAGTGAACTCAACCTGGTTTATCTCTACCGCACCAGCGATCGCGAGAGCGATCTGGCTGCCGTCGATCCCGCCCCCCAGGCTTCTACCCCATCCCCGTCCAACTCCTTCAACTCCGCCGCCTCGACCGTAACTCCCCCCTATCGCCAGACCCAGGCCACTATCCTAGCCAGCTACCTGAATCGGGCTCGGGAGTTTGAGCGCGATCGCGACTACGATAAAGCTATCTTAGAAACCCGAGAAGCCCTGAAAACCTATCCCAACCATGCCCAATGCCATAGCTATCTGGCTAGCCTCTACCTGAAGGCAGGGCAGGTAACTATGGCCCGCATCCATGCCAGGCGATCGCTGGAAATTAACCCCGATGATGGGATCGCCCAGGCGGTTCAAGCCCAGTTACAGGCAGCCGATCCTAACCCTAAGGGAAGGGAGTCTAACTTCAAATCCTCCCGGTCAGGATCGGGGGGATTTTTTGGCCTATTTGGCAAGGGAAAGAAATAAATGGTTTATCAGCCACCCACCGGGGCCCGTGACCTCCTCCCCCTGGATGTCGCCCAAAAACACTGGATTGAAGATCGCCTGGAGCAGGTGTTTCAGCGTTGGGGTTACCATCGCATTATTACTTCGACGGTTGAACGTCTAGATACCCTGATCGCTGGGGGAGCCATCAACCAGAATGCAGTGGTGGAGCTCAACAATACCGCTACAGGGCAACGGCTGGGGCTGCGGCCAGAACTCACCGCCTCCATTGCCCGTACCGCCGTTAGTCGCCTAACCCAGGTTACCTATCCCCAACGGCTGTACTACCACGCCAATGTTTTTCGCCAAACCCCCCAAGGGCAGCAGGAATTTTACCAATCTGGGGTAGAGTTGCTGGGTGCTTCAGCCCCACTGGCAGACGCGGAAATTCTGCTGCTATTGACCGATTGTTTGAATAGTCTCCACCTCACCTCCTGGTCCCTGGTGTTGGGCGATGCCCAACTCACCAGGGCTCTGCTAGAGCCCTTTCCTGGCCCCTTGCGGAGCCAGGTCCGTAAGGCCCTGGCCCACTTAGATCGGGTTTCCCTGAAAGATCTGGGGCTGACTCCCGAACTTTATAACCGCGCCCTATATCTGCTCGATCTGCGGGGTGAGCCAGAGGATATTCTCCAAGCCTTAAGCCAATCAGACCTGGACCCGGCGGCCTCCAGCGCCGTTGCCCGACTCAAGAACCTGGTGGCCCTGTTGCGGCAAGGTCCTATCCCCAACCGGGGCAGCACTGTCACGGCTGGACCGGATCTGATTCTTGATTTAAGTCTGATTCAGACCTTTGATTACTACACCGGATTAGTGTTTGAAGTCGTGAGTACCCTGCCCCTCGGTTGTCAGGTGGTCGGTCAGGGAGGACGCTACGATCACCTCCTGGGGGTTTTTCATAGCCAGGGCACAAGTTTTCCCGGCATTGGCTTTGTGCTCAATGCCGAGGTGATGCACCAGTGTCTGTTAACAACGGGCTTACTCCCCCACACCATTCCGGCTAGTGACTGGTTGGTGGTGCCCGTCACGCCCCAGGCCCTGGCCGCCGCCTTTAGCTATGCCCAGACCCTACGATCTTCCGCTACTATGGTGCGAGCCGAGGTACATCTGGCCGACTTTACCAGTCGGGAGGCGATTCGTTCTCTGGTCAGGGAACGGCGCATTAGTCGGATTGCCTGGATTGAAACCAACGGTTTGCCCGAGATTGAAATTCTTCCCTAAGGCGCTCTAGACCCCGGTGGTTGGGCGAGGGGCCCGATCAGGGCTATGGGCCTAGGGGAGGAATGGATAGCTTGGGCCAAAAGACTGAGGATCGGGTTGATGGGCTCCAGTCTAGGCTGGAGCGCTGTTCTGGTCGCCTCCCCAGCGGTTTACCTGGCTACGGCTGTCCAAGGAGTTGATTTGAGGAGAGATTATGGCCCATACGATTGTAACCAATGTCTGCGAAGGGATTGCTGACTGTGTAGATGCCTGTCCCGTGGCCTGCATCCATCCAGGACCCGGAAAAAACCAAAAGGGTACGGATTGGTACTGGATTGATTTCTCTACCTGTATTGACTGTGGGATCTGTCTACAGGTTTGTCCAGTAGAGGGGGCGATTTTACCGTCAGAACAACCTGAACTCCAGCAGACTCCCAGCTGAGGGGCGGCGTGGCTAAACTAAAGTGGCTAAACTAAATCTGCGTAGTCGTCTATTCCTATCCCATCTGGCGGTTATGGCGGCAGGTATTTTTACCTTGGCTACCATTGGCCGCCTCTATGCCCCCCGATTGTTTGTGATTCATCTGCAAAGCTATGACGATGTGGTTCTGAGCGTAGAACTCCGTACCCAGCTACTCAGGGGATTCGAGGCTGCCTGGAGTCGGGGCATGGTGTGGGCGATTTTGGTCGGCGGTGGGGCGGCCGGGGGACTCAGTTACCTGGTATCCCGCCGGATTGTTCACCCCCTCGATCAAATGGCTGAAATTACTCGCCAGTTTGCCTTAGGCCATCTGGAGGAGCGGGTACCTGCTTCAGAAATCCTGGAAATTCAACGCCTTGCCCAGAGCTTTAACCGCATGGCCGCCGATCTGGAGGGGGTAGAACAGCGCCGCCGCGAGTTAATTAGCGATTTAACCCACGAACTCCGTACCCCCCTGATCATTCTCCATGGTTATCTGGAGGGTCTGGCGGATGGGACGATCGCCCCCGAGGCCGAGTTGTACGATCGCCTGGCCATAGAAACTACTCGTCTGCAGCGGCTGGTCAATGACCTGCAAGAATTATCCAAACTGGAAACCGGATACCTACCGATTCATGCCGAACCCCTCGACTTAGTTCCCCTGTTGGGCAAGATCGTCCAGAGCTTTAATGACCAGTCAGCGATCGCCCATCCGCCCCTGAGCCCTGAGCCGGTGGAGGTTAAGTTCCACTATCCCGTCCAACTGCCCCTGGTGTATGCCGACGCCAGCCGGGTCAAGCAAATTATGATTAATTTGATTGGCAATGCCCTGCGCTACACCGACCAGGGTACGGTCACGGTGGATCTGTGGGGCGGGCAATCACGGGTTTACGTTAGGGTGACAGACACCGGTATTGGTATGGCGGAGGAGGACCTGCCCTATATTTTTGAACGCTTCTGGCGAGCCGATCGCTCCCGTAACCGCAAATCAGGGGGTACGGGCTTAGGTCTGACCATCTGTCAGCGTCTGGTGGAAGTGCAGGGCGGAGAGATTAGGGTAAAAAGCCAGTTAAACCGGGGTAGTGAGTTTACCTTTTGGTTGCCTCAGGTCTAGAGAACTGGGGATAACCGCTCCAGCCGGGAGATGGTATGGGTGCAGGGGGCGGGAGCCAGTAGGTGACCAGGCGGCCCCACTCTGGGCGCTGAATTCCCTACCTATCGGGGTGCCCTGGGGGATGGCACACCGTCGATTGGGTCTGGGGGGAGCGCCTCTAGTCTCCTAGTTCCTGCTAGGATGGGAGGGCAGGGCCTGGCCCCTGGAACCCTTGGCTGAGTAACCAGGATATGCAGGTTTATCTTGACTACAGTGCTACCACGCCGCCCCGCCCCGAGGTTATCGCCGAGGTACAGCGGGTCATGCAAGAGCAGTGGGGCAATCCCGCCAGCCTGCACCAGTGGGGCAACCGGGCGGCGACGGTGTTAGAACAGGCCCGCCTGCAGGTGGCGGAGCTCATTAATGCTCCCCCTGAGGCCCTAATCTTTACCGCTGGCGGCACAGAAGCCGATAACCTGGCTCTTTTCGGGGTGATCAGAAATTATCGACTGCCCCAGCATTTAATTATCTCTGCCGTTGAACATTCAGCCATTGCCAGTCCGGCTCAGCAGTTAGAGCAGGCTGGTTGGCAGGTGACTCGCCTGCCGGTGGATAGCTATGGTCGGGTATCGCCCCAGGTCCTGCGCCAGGCCCTGCGAGATAACACCGTCCTGGTTTCGATTATCTACGGCCAGAGTGAGGTGGGTACCTTGCAGGAGATTGCTACCCTGGGGCAGATGGTACGGGACCACGGTGCCCTATTCCATACCGATGCGGTGCAGGTGGCTGGTCGTCTGCCCCTGGATGTGCAGACCTTACCGGTGGATTTACTCTCCCTATCTAGCCATAAGATCTACGGTCCCCAGGGGGCTGGGGCTCTCTACCGGCGGCCTGGGGTCGACCTGGCCCCCCTGATCTGGGGCGGGGGGCAGGAAGCGGGACAGCGTTCGGGTACCCCTGCCTTGCCCACGATCGCTGGGTTTGGGGTGGCCGCCAGGTTAGCCAGGCTAGACATGCCAGGGGAAACCCTACGCCTGATTGGGCTTCGCGATCGCCTGTTTGCCCACCTGCAATCCATACCTCACCTGGAGCCCACCGGCGATCGCCAGCAGCGCCTGCCCCACCATGCCAGTTTTTGCTTTACCGCTGGTGATGGTGACCAGGTGAATGGCCGCACCCTGGTGCGGCAGATGAACCTGGCGGGCATCGGCATCAGTGCCGGCACCGCCTGCCAGAGTGGTACCCTCAACCCCAGTCTGGTGCTCAAGGCCATGGGCTACAGCGATCGGGCCGCCCGCTGCGGTATTCGTCTGAGTTTGGGCCGCCAGACGACTATGGCCGATATCGACTGGACCGCCATGGTCCTGCAACAGGTGCTCTCCCGATCGCTGGAATCCCTGGCGCTATCTAAGGTTTAAGCCTATTTACCCGATCCCATTCTACTTAAGCCCATGACCGTTCTCCCCACCAGCCTGGAAGAGGCCATTGTTCAAGCCCAGGACGCCGTACGCGCCGCCGTTGCTAACGGTATTCCCCGCCTGATGGTGGAGCTGATTTACCCAGAACTGGAGGCCATGCCTGTTGCCCAGCAGTTTTATCCCGTGCTGCAGGAGATGGGGCTGAACTTTAAGGTGTACTTTCCAGATGCCGGGGCCGCTGCCCTGGCTCGCCGCAACTGGGGTAACCCCGACTTTGTGGTGCGCGGTCTGGGGGAACTGAAAGGCCAGATGGAGGCCGATGATCAGCTCTACCTGTTTGTTGAGCCCTCTGCCATTGAGGTCAGCCAGGTTGAAGAGATGTGTAACCAGGCGGGCGATCGCTTTGTGGTGATGCTCAATCCCCGGCTGGAGGACGTGGCTACCATTGGCATTGGCTATGCTGGCCGGCAGTTACGGGAACGGTTTTTGAGCACCCTGGAACCCATTTATTACCTCCGTCCCATGGCAGGAGCGGTGCTATGGCGGGCCTACCCCCAGTCCTGGCAACTCTGGCAGGAAACCCCTGGGGCCGCCTACCAGCCCGTGGCGGAATTTGACCAAAAACCCTCTGGAGAAACCCTTGAGCGGGTGCTGATGGGGCAGACCGCCGTTCCTACCCCCGATGGTACCGCCAGATCCCGCCGGGGAGGGTTGCTGGCGGAATTGCAAAGTTTTCTACGCGCCCTGACCCAGTGATTCTGATCCGCCATCTTTAAATGTCTGGATTTCATCACAAACATCCCCTGCCCGGTTCAAACTGATGGGTATGCCTCCTAAACTGTGGATACTTGATTTTTAGCACCTCCCCCAGGTGCATCCTGAATCAAGGCTATGAACCAAGACCGTGAGTCAAGGGGGTGGATGTTTTGAAGCTAAGCTCTGCCCTAATTAAGTTCTGCCCCTAATTTCCCTACTGGTAAGTGACTAGAAGCCATGCGAATCCTGAAAACTCAGACCTTGAGAGGGCCAAACTACTGGAGCATCCGTCACCCTAACCTGATTCTGATGCGGCTGGATTTGGAAGACCTGGCGGACTTGTCCTCCGACCAAATTCCTGGCTTTTACGAGGCTCTGGCCGATACCCTGCCCAGTTTAATTGAACACTTTTGTTCCCCAGGGCATCGTGGTGGCTTTCTCAGTCGGGTGCGCCAGGGTACCTATATGGGGCACATCGTTGAGCATGTGGCCCTGGAGTTGCAAACCCTGGCGGGTATGGCGGTAGGCTTTGGTCGCACCCGGCAAACCGTCGAACCAGGGGTTTACCAGGTGGTCTTTGAATATCAGAATGAGGAGGCCGGACGCTATGCCGCCAGAGCTGCGGTGCGTTTGTGCAATAGTTTAATCTCCACCGGCCATTATTCTCCCCTAGAGTTAGAGAAGGATCTGGGGGATTTGGAGGAGTTTCGCCTGGATGCAGCCCTGGGACCCAGTACGGAGGCGATCGTGCGGGCGGCTGAGACTAAGGATGTACCCTGGACCCAACTCTCCACCCGGTCCATGATTCAACTGGGCTATGGTCGCTACCAGCAGCGCATACAGGCCACCCTCAGCAGTAAAACCAGTATTTTGGCCGTGGAATTGGCCTCAGATAAGGAAGGCACCAAGCAGATTCTCCGTAATGCCGGTGTACCGGTGCCCAGGGGAACGGTGATCTACTATCTAGATGAGCTGGAAGAGGCCATTAATGAGGTGGGCGGTTATCCCATCGTGGTCAAGCCCCTGGATGGTAACCATGGCCGGGGCATTACCATTGACATCAGTACCTATGGCGCCGCCCAGGAAGCCTATGAGGCGGCGCGTAGTGTGTCTAAAGGGGTGATTATAGAGCGCTTTTATCGGGGCCGAGACCACCGGGTGCTGGTGGTGAACGGCCGGGTCATTGCCGTGGCCGAACGGGTGCCAGCCCACGTGGTGGGGGATGGACGTTCCACCATTGAGCAGTTGATTGAGCTCACCAATCAGGATCCCCGGCGCGGGGAAGGTCACGATAACCTGCTCACCCGCATTGAGGTCGATCGCACCACCTGGCAACTGCTGGACCGCAAGGGCTACAGCCTGGAAACCATTCTCCCGGCTGGCGAGATCTGTTATTTACGGGCTACGGCTAACCTCAGTACAGGGGGGATTGCCATTGATCGCACCGACGCTATTCACCCCGATAATATCTGGCTGGCCCAGCGCATTGCCAAAACCATTGGCCTGGACATTGCTGGCATTGATGTGGTGACTACCGATATTTCCAAACCTCTGCGGGAGGTAGACGGGGTGGTGGTAGAAGTGAATGCCGCTCCCGGACTGCGTATGCATGTTTGTCCCAGCGAGGGAATTGCCCGCAACGTGGCAGAACCGATCCTGGCCATGCTCTTTCCCCCCGGTACACCGGCCCGCGTTCCGGTGCTCGCCATTACCGGCACCAATGGTAAAACCACCACCACTCGCCTGATTGCCCATATCTTTAAGCAAACTGGCCAGGTGGTTGGCTACACCACCACCGATGGTATTTATATTGGTGACAACCTGGTGGAGGCTGGGGATACCACCGGACCCCAGAGCGCCCAGGTGATTCTTCAAGATCCGACGGTTGAGGTGGCCGTGCTGGAGACGGCCCGGGGAGGAATTTTGCGATCGGGCCTGGCCTTTAAAGATTGCGATATCAGTGTGGTGCTTAACGTTGCGGCTGACCACCTGGGTTTGGGAGACATTGAAACCGTCGAAGATCTGGCCCATCTCAAGAGTGTGGTGGTGGAAACCACCCGTTCTAGCGGTTATGCCGTGCTTAATGCCGATGATCCCCTGGTGACAGCCATGGCCCAGCGAGTCAAGGGCCAGGTAGCCTATTTTTCCATGAACCCCCACAACGAGGTACTGCGCAATCACACCCAGCAGGGCGGCCTGGCCGCCATCTACGAGCATGGTTATCTGTCCATCCTCAAAGGGGACTGGCTGCTGCGGATCGAACAGGCCGAAAAGGTTCCCCTAACCATGGGGGGGTTAGCGCCTTTCCAGATTGCGAATGCCCTGGCCGCCAGCCTGGCCGCCTTTGCCCAAGGGGTTGGCATTGAGTATATTCGTCAGGCTTTGCACGGCTTCCAGGCCTCCACTCAGCAAACCCCCGGGCGCATGAATTTGTTTAATCTGGGCCGTTTCCATGCCCTGGTGGACTACGCCCATAACCCCGCCAGCTATGAGGCCCTCAGCGGTTTTGTGAATAACTGGCCAGGCCCATCCATTGGGGTGGTAGGTGGTCCGGGCGATCGCCGTGACGAAGACTTCGTTACCCTGGGTAAATTGGCGGGGCAAATGTTTGGCGAAATCATTGTCAAAGAAGATGACGACACCCGGGGGCGGCCCCGGGGGGATGCCGCCCGCTGGATTCTCCATGGTTTAGAGCAGGTCACCATCGCTGCCCATTACCGTACCATTCTGGATGAAACCGAGGCCATTAATACGGCCCTTGATACCGCCCCCGACGGTAGTTTGGTGGTCATTTTGCCCGAAAGCGTCAGTCGGGCGATCGCCCTGATTAAGGCCCGTAACCCCTTACCTCAGGATGGCCTGGCCACCAATGGCCAGGGGGCGGGGGGCACCCTCACCGGCGTGGATGAGTACGCCCAAGTCCACGGCTAGATGGCTGGGTAGCGTTGGGAATGTTTTCTCCCTACCTTACAACCTGCCATCGCTGAGTTCCTTCAGGTCGTGGTCCACCATGGACTGCACCAGGGCCTCAAAGGAATAGGCGGGTTGCCAGTGGAGTTCGGTCTTGATCTTCTCTACACAACCCACCAGTTGCACCGCTTCATCGGGGCGGTAAAAGGCCGGATCGACGGTGACGTAGTCTTGCCAGGTTAGCCCCACACAGTTAAAGGCGCACTCCACTAATTCTCTGACCGCATGGGTTTCCCCACTGGCAATGATGTAATCATCGGCCTGCTCCTGCTGTAGCATCAACCACATGGCCTGCACCACATCCTGGGCGTGGCACCAGTCGCGGCGGGCTTCCAGGTTCCCCAGTTTGAGTTCCTGGGCCAGGCCTAGTTTAATCCGGGCGGCTCCCTGGGTGATTTTGCGAAACACAAATTCCGATCCCCGCCGGGGTGACTCGTGGGTGTAGGTAATGCCGCAGCAGGCGTAGAGGTTGTATTTCTGTCGGTAGTTGACGGTCATCCAGTGGGCGTAGGCCTTGGCGATGCCGTAGGGGTTACGGGGACGAAAGGCGGTGCGCTCGGTTTGGGGAGACTCATCGGGCTGGCCAAAGACTTCGCTGCTGGAGGCCTGGTAAAAGCGGGTGTCCGGTTTACAGCGGCGGATACCCTCCAGCAGGCGGGACACCCCTAGGGCGGTGTACTCGGCGGTGAGGGCGGGCTGGGTCCAGGACAGGGGAACGTAGCTCTGGGAGGCGAGATTGTAGATTTCGTCCGGTTGGGTTTGCTCGATCGCATCGATTAGAGAGAACTGGTCTAGCAAATCGCCGGGCACGATGTCGATGCGATCGGACACATGGCTGATACGGCTCAGACTGCTGGAACTGGAACGGCGTACCATGCCGTAAACCTTATAGTTTTTAGCCAGCAGTAGCTCCGCCAGGTAGGATCCATCCTGGCCGGTAATGCCGGTAATCAGGGCGGTTTTGGTCATAGAGTTGGGGGGACGAAGGGGAGATAATTAGTATAGCTACAATAGAGCCACGCACCATACCAGGGAAATGCCATTGTCCCCACTCCTGGAAGGTAGACAGGTCAAGGGTTGGCTCTGCCACAATACCTCTAAACTATCCTGGTTTGGCTATGGGTACCGCCCAACCCACCTACGAAGATATATTGCGCCTCTTTCAAGAAACCGATCGCCAGCTCAAGGAACTGGGCAAGCAGATTGGCGGGTTGGGGTCTAAGTTTGGTAGTTTTACCGAGGGTTTAGCCCTGCGTTCCTCTCCCAATTTGGGAGAGGAACGCAGGGTGAGGGTTTGATCATGACAAAAGAGTGTGTTTGTGATCTACTGATCCTCTACGGTAGGTTTTCTTCATTCAGAACATCTAGATAGGCCCTATAGGCAAACACCCGATTACGGCGCTGTCCCGTTAGCTCTTGAACCATGCCTTCATGGATCAGACTTTGCACCGCATTTGACACCGTTGGCACACTCAACCCAGTGCGTTTAGCCATCTCTTTCAGGTTGCACAAAGGGCGTTCCCGCAAAACCCCCAGCACCTCGGCCGCACTCCGCACCGTGGACCCCTTAATCTGCTGGGGCAGGCGATTGATGTCCTGATTAAACAGCACCGTCAATCGCTGCACCATGCGTACGGCCTCTGAGGCCGTTTGATAAACACCCTCCAGGAAAAAATCTACCCAGGCTTCCCAATCCCCCTCTCTTCGCACCCGGTCCAATAAATTGTAATAAACCAACCGGTGTTGCTTAAAGTAAAGGCTGAGATAAAGCAACGGTTGGCTCAACAGCTCACCATGGTGAAGCATCACCACAATCAATAGGCGACCCAGGCGACCATTACCATCCAAAAAAGGGTGAATGGTCTCAAACTGGACGTGGGCTAGGGCGGCTCGCAATAGGGTGGGGAGACCGTCCTCTTCTCTGTGGAAGAACCTTTCTAAGGCGGCCATACAATCGTTGATATACAGGGGCGGTGGCGGCACAAAACTGGCATTGCTAGGACGAGTTCCCCCGATCCAGTTTTGGGTTTTGCGAAATTCCCCAGGCAACTTGCCGCTTCCCCGGCCCCTTGCCATCAACTTTCCATGCATTTCCAGTAACAGTCGATTGCACAGTGGAAATCCTGACTGTAGCCTGTTGATACCGTGATCTAGAGCCGCCAGGTAATTACTGACCTCCTCAACATCACCAAAGGGTACCCCCGGAGCCTCATCCAACTCAAATAGTAATAAATCATTAAGGGATGACTGGGTTCCTTCAATTTGGGAAGATAGGACCGCTTCCCGTCGCACATAGGAGTATAAAAAAAGCTGGGGATTGGGGAGTAGCGTACAGACACTATCCAAACGCCCCAGGGCCACAGTTGCCTTCTCTAGCAACTGCTGTCGTCCACCCTGAAGGTCCAGGGGAGGAAGGGGGGGTAAGGGTAGGGGCACAAATGCCTGAACTACCTCACCGCCTGCCACTCCCTCGACATAGGTACCGGAGTTACGCTGCATCGTTATTCAAAACTTTTAAATAAGAGTTCCAACTATTAAAAATTTTGGCATTTATTTTAATAAAAGTGCCGGGCTATGGCCAGGTGACTGGCCTTTAATGTCTGGGGGATGGCCCTGGGGAGAGAGGAATAAGATGGGCACAGCTTAACGGTCCTGCTGCCTCTCTTCCTAGAACTCCTAGAATACCCGGGATAGACTTTCAGGACTTTCAGACCAGGGTGTTTTAACCGCTCCCTACTCCACTCCATCGGGGTCAACCCCCAACTCCCTTAGCTTAGCCGCCAGGCGGTCGGCTCGCTGCCGTTCCTGCTCCTTGGCCCGTCGTTCTCGTTCCTTGGCTTGCCGTTCCTGTTCAGTTGCGGTCAATATCCATTCACCGTCTTGATCACACCACCGCAGCCACTGCCCCGGGGTGCGCTGAAATTCCCCCGACCAGATACCCAGACCCAGCTTTAGATCCGGCAGCCAGATCAGGGGGGGCTGGGGAGCCAGGGGCTGCTCTTGGTAGCGCCCCGCCACCCGCTTAAAGTACCGCAGGGTCTGGCTATAACGGCTGTAGACAATGTAGTGGGGCACCTGCAGGTAGCGCTCGTAGACCTCCAGTTTCCCCGGGGGTGAGGTAGGGGGGGGCTGCACCGCTGACAGGGCATCTCCAGGACGAAAGAACCGACCCAGGTCCTCCCGCTCCGTCCCTGGCGAGAGAAACTCCACCACCACCTCCGGCCCCTTGCCCTCCTGCCAGGTCACATAACTCAACCGCAGGTCCTGGCCGCCGTAGAGCCAGGGCACCCCCACCGACAGCATCCAATCCGGTCGTTTGTGCCACAGGGGGTGGTCTGGGTCGTAGTACAGATTCAGGTCCGAGGCATCGCAGTAGTTATCTCGGCTGTAGTCCGCCAGGTGCAGGGTCTGGCTCAGCAGTTGGGGCTGCAAATCGTGGAAAACGTCAGGCAAACCCGGCTCCTCAGGAAACTCACTGG
>JBEITR010000056.1:0-20255 GCA_040374765.1 Leptolyngbya sp. | reverse complement strand
GATAAGCCCGTTGCCCTTTCTATCGTGCAAGCGCGGGTGGTCGGTCTGGCTCACTTCACCGTGGGCTATATCCTCACCTATGCCGCATTCCTGATTGCTTCTACCTCTAGTCGCTTTGGTTAGTGGCCTCAGTCATCACTGATTGAATAACAGAAAGGCCCTGGAGAATCTCCAGGGCCTTTCTGTTGCCATCCCCTTGCTCTGCTCTGGCTTTCGTCACAACCCTGAGGCAGCCTCCGCCTTTCCATAGCTAGTAAGGCCGACAATCCTGTCGGTTACGAACCATAAAATTGACCGATCCACTCGGTCCTAAACCTTCTAGTCAAAGCTATAAAATAGAGTTCTGTAACGTAGCTTCCGCTTTTACCTGGGGATCGGATAGGGTAAAACTGAATCAAATAACTTATTTGATTCAGGCTTAAGAATTCGTTAATACGATTAGATGTTATTGGGTCTTAATTCAGGGAAATCCTAGGGGGCCAAGCGCACTATGGCAGCTACCGTTACACCCACTGCCTCGCCATCTCAGGCAGCAAAGCCAGACCTCCGCTTCAAACGGTTAGATATCACCATGAAACGGCATCAGTACCGACCAGATGCCTTAATTGAAGTGCTCCACGTCGCCCAAGAAGTCTTTGGTTTCCTGGAAGCGGATGTACTGGCCTACGTTGCCCATGGGCTAAAGTTACCCCTGAGTAAGGTCTACGGGGTCGCCACCTTTTATCACCTGTTTTCTCTCAAGCCTCTTGGGGTCCATAGCTGCGTAGTGTGTATGGGTACTGCTTGCTATGTTAAGGGTAGTAGCCAAATTCTAGAGGATTTGCAGGCTGAGTTAGCTATTCAGGTGGGGGAAACCACCGCCGACGGCCAGATTTCCCTGACGGCGGCCCGCTGTCTAGGAGCCTGTGGTATCGCTCCCGCTGTAGTGTTGGATGGTGAGGTGCTGGGCAAGTTAGATTCTTCAGCGGCGATCGCCAGAGTCCAAGCCCTGCTGCAACAAGCTTAGTCCTAATTCCTATCCGCCGCCATGGAACTGCAAACCCTACAAAACATCGCCAGTAACGAGCGGGCCCGGCAAAAACCAGTTCGCATCTATTGCTGCACCTCCACTGGCTGTCGGGCGGCAGCGGCCCTGGAGATTATCGAGACCCTGGAGGGGGCGATTCAACAACACCATCTGCAGGACCAGGTAGAGGTGGTGGGAGTAGGCTGTATGGGCTTCTGTGGCCGGGGTCCCTTGGTGCAGGTAGACCCCGACAACTTGCTTTATCAGGAGGTGGTGCCCGATCAAGCCGCCAGCATTATTGCGGCCCTGCAGGGGGGGGAAGCCCAACCCCAGCGGGGCAATGTTCACCACCCCTTCTTTACCCGCCAGATGCCAGTGGTCAGAGAATACAGCGGCAAAATCGACCCAGAGCGGATTGAGGAATACATCGCGGTGGGGGGCTACCAAAGTCTCTATCGGGCCATCTATGAGATGACCCCGGCCCAGGTGGTGGAGGAAATTTCCCGTAGCGGTCTGCGCGGTCGCGGCGGCGGCGGCTATCCCACCGGCTTGAAGTGGGCCACGGTGGCTAAGATGCCTGGGGGTCAGAAATACGTAATCTGTAACGGCGATGAGGGGGATCCCGGTGCCTTCATGGACCGTAGTATCCTGGAGAGTGACCCTCACCTGGTGTTGGAAGGCATGGCGATCGCGGGTTACGCGGTGGGGGCTAACCACGGTTACATCTACGTCCGGGCCGAGTATCCCCTAGCCATTGACCGCCTGCAAAAAGGCATTCAACAGGCTAAGCGGTACGGTCTGCTGGGGAGTCAGATCTTCGACTCCCCCTTTGACTTTAAGATCGACATTCGGATTGGGGCTGGGGCCTTTGTTTGCGGCGAAGAAACCGCCCTGATTCACTCCATTGAGGGGGGCCGGGGTAACCCGGTGCCGCGTCCTCCCTACCCGGCGGAGCGGGGGCTGTACCAGTGCCCCACCCTCATTAACAATGTCGAAACCCTGGCCAACATCACCGCCATTATTCGCAATGGGGCCGCCTGGTACGCTGGCATTGGCACAGAAACCAGCAAGGGCACTAAAATCTTCGCCCTCACTGGCAAGATTTGCAATAATGGCCTGATCGAAGTCCCCATGGGCATTACCCTGCGGGAAATTGTGGAGGAGATGGGGGGTGGGGTACCGGGCGGCGAAGTGAAGGCCATCCAAACCGGCGGTCCCTCCGGTGGCTGTATTCCCAAAACTCTATTAGATACCCCGGTGGACTACGACTCCCTGCGTCAGGTGGGGTCAATCATGGGGTCCGGCGGAATGGTGGTGATGGATCAAAGCACCAGTATGGTGGAAATTGCCCAGTTTTATATGGACTTCTGTCGCGAGGAAACCTGCGGTAAGTGCGTTCCCTGTCGCACCGGCACGGTGCAACTTTACGCTCTGCTCACCAAGCTATTAGAACGCCAGGCTACCCCCGCTGACCTAGCCCAATTGGAGGCCCTCTGTGCCATGGTGCGGGATACCAGCCTCTGTGGTCTGGGCCAAACGGCCCCCAACCCCGTACTCAGTACCCTCAAGTATTTCCGTGAGGAGTACGAGGCCCTGCTGGTTGAGCCCCAATATCACCCCCATCCACCTGGGGCAGCCAACCAGCCCGTGTCAGCCCTAGGATCAGTCCCTGATTCCATGCTTGAAGGAGCCTAACCATGGCGGTAAGAACCCTAAAAATTGACGACAGGGAACTCGCGGTAGAGGCGGGTACCAGTATCTTGGAGGCGGCCCAGGCGGCAGGAATCCCTATCCCCCGGCTCTGTCACCTGGAGGGGGTAACACCGGTGGGGGCCTGTCGCCTCTGCCTGGTGGAAATCGAGGGGCTGAATAAGCTGCTACCGGCCTGTGTGACGGAGGTGGGGGAAGGTATGGTGATCCACACCCAAACCGCCAAATTACAGGAGTACCGGCGAATGACGGTGGAGTTGATCTTTGCTGAGGGCAACCATGTTTGCGCTATCTGTGTGGCCAACGGTGACTGCGAACTGCAGGATGTCGCTATTCAGGTAGGTATGGACCACAGCCGCTTTCCCTACCAGTTTCCCGATCGCGGCATCGACCTATCCCATCCCCTCTTTGCCATCGATCACAACCGCTGCATCCTCTGCACCCGCTGTGTACGGGTCTGCGACGAGATCGAAGGCGCCCATGTGTGGGACGTGGCCCAGCGAGGTCCCGACTGCTACATTGTCTCGGGTTTAAATCAGCCCTGGGGCGAGGTGGAGGCCTGCACCTCCTGTGGTAAGTGCGTAGATGCCTGCCCCACCGGCGCCATCTTTAAAAAGGGCAGTACCACGGGCGAGAAACACGCCGACACCGCCAAGCTAGAATTTCTATCCACGGCTCGGGAGAAACACCAATGGACAAGATAAGGTTTGCCACGGTTTGGCTGGCGGGTTGTTCGGGCTGCCATATGTCATTCCTGGATTTAGACGAATTTCTAATCGATCTGGCTGACCTGGTGGAGGTAGTCTATAGTCCCGTGGCCTGTGACCTGAAGCACTACCCCGACAATGTCGATGTGTGCCTGGTGGAGGGAGCAGTGGCCAACCAGGATAACCTGGACCTGCTCTACGAGGTGCGACGTAAGACTCGGCTACTAATTTCCTTTGGCGACTGCGCCGTTACCGCCAACGTGCCGGCCCTGCGCAATCGCCTCAGTGAGAGTGCCGCCGGCGTGCTGGATCGGGGCTACCTGGAACTGGCTGATACCAACCCCCAACGGCCCTATGCGCCTGGTATTGTGCCGGAGTTAATGGAACGGGTTACCCCCCTGCACGAAATTGTACCGATAGATATTTTCATGCCCGGCTGCCCCCCCTCCGCCGATCGCATTCGAGCCACCCTGGAGCCCTTGCTTCAGGGCCGAACCCCAACCATGGCTGGACGGGAGATGATTAAATTCGGTTAGGGTTCACGTAAACTAAGTATGAGTTAACTTACCTGAGGAGAATATGACCTATGAGCGTGGATAGCGCCAAATTTAACGAAGAGCTGCAAGCGGCGATCGACTACGCCCATCAGATCACGGCCGAAAAAGGGGAAACCTCCCCTGAGGCGGCAGCCGCCTGGGACGTGGTAGAAGAAATGCGGGCGGAAGTTTCTCACCAACACCAGGGGCCTAAGAAAACTGCTTTTGACCAGTATCTAGAGGATCATCCTGATGCGGCCGAGGCTCGCGACTACGAGAGTTGAGGGGTGACGGGGTGACGGGGTGACGGGGTGACGGGGTGACCCAAGATACCACCACTCGAGAGTGATCAGAATTTTGTGTAAACCCTGGTTTTAGCAACGAGAAATCAATGGTTTCAGCCTGATGTAGCACGGTTTTCTGAACACTCCCACCACTCCCCCACTCACCACCCCACCACTCCCCCACTCCCACCACTCTCCCACTCCCCACTCTCCCACTCCCCACTCCCCCATTACCTGGAGAGCAACCATGGCAAAAACCGTAGTTATCGATCCCGTTACCCGTATTGAAGGCCATGCCAAGATCTCCCTATTTCTAGACGATGCTGGGGAAGTCAGGGATGCCCGCTTCCATGTGGTGGAGTACCGGGGTTTTGAAAAATTCTGTGAGGGCCGTCCCTACACCGAGATGGCCGGCATCACCGCTCGCATCTGCGGTATTTGCCCGGTCAGCCACCTGATCTGCTCAGCCAAGACTGGCGATAAGATTCTGGCGGTCACCATTCCCCCCACCGCCGATAAGCTACGGCGACTGATGAATCTGGCTCAGTTGACCCAGTCCCATGCCCTGTCCTTCTTCCACCTGAGTAGCCCTGACTTTCTTTTAGGGTGGGATAGCGACCCAGCTAAGCGTAATGTGTTTGGGTTGATTGCCAACCATCCCGACCTGGCCCGTTCAGGCATTCGTCTGCGCCAGTTTGGTCAGCAGGTGATTGAGATCCTGGGAGGACGCAAAATCCATGCTGCCTGGACCGTCCCCGGCGGCGTGCGGGAACCCCTCAGTCCCGAGGGTCGCCAATGGATGCTCGATCGGCTGCCGGAAAGCTTAATCACCACCCGCCAAGCCTTGAACATTTTTAAGGACTTAATCCACGGCCCCCTACGCCAGGAAGTCCAGGTATTTGGTGAGTTTCCCTCCCTGTTTATGGGCCTAGTCAGCCCTGAGGGTAACTGGGAACACTACGGCGGCCAGCTGCGCTTTGTTGATCACCATCGCCAGATCGTCGCCGATGGTCTGCGGGAAGATGACTACCAACAATTCCTGGGGGAAGCGGTAGAACCCTGGTCTTACCTGAAGTTTCCCTACTACAAGCCCCTGGGCTACCCAGAGGGGATCTACCGAGTGGGGCCTCTAGCCCGACTGAATGTGTGCGATCGCATCGGTACCCCTGAGGCCGACGCCGAACTCCAGGCCCTGCGGGACTATGCCGGTGGGGTGCCCACCTCCTCCTTTCTTTACCACTACGCCCGGCTGATCGAAATTCTCGCCTGTCTCGAGCACATTCAAATCCTCCTGGATGACCCAGAGATTCTCTCTACCCGGGTGCGCGCCCAGGCGGGAGTCAACGCCCTGGAGGCGGTGGGAGTCAGTGAAGCCCCCCGGGGAACCCTATTCCACCACTACCGGGTAGATGCTAACGGTTTAATCGAAAAGGTCAACCTGATTATTGCCACAGGTCAGAACAACCTGGCCATGAATAAAACCGTAGCCCAAATCGCCAAGCACTACATCCATGGAGAGGATATTCCCGAAGGTTTTCTCAACCGGGTAGAAGCGGGCATTCGCTGCTACGATCCCTGCCTCTCCTGCTCTACCCATGCCGCCGGCCAGATGCCCCTGCATATTCAACTGGTGGCGGCCACCGGTGAGGTGGTACGAGAGGTGTATCGGGGCCCTTAGGCTAGACTCCCCTAGGCTCTGTTAGCTTCTTTTCAACCACCAGGGTGAGGCTCACCCAAGTTCCCTGAGCATTGTAGCCCCGCACCAAACGGTGACGTAAGGTCGGGGTAACCAACCATCCTGCTTCTAAAAAGAAGGGCTGGCCGGGTTGAATCGATTGGGGAAAGGTGGCCGAAGCTCCGCCTGGCAACAGCAGGAGGTTAACCGGTTGGGAGCCCTGGTCAAAGGCCAGGGTTGAGCCCCGCACCACGGCCTGGGACTCGATGACTTGACCGCCATCCAGGTATAGGGTCTGTTGCAGACGATCTCTCCCCTGCCTTTTAATCACTAAGCGGGTTGAACAGCTTTGTTCGGGCTGCCAATCGGGGTAAACGGTCACCCCCTGCCCTACCCAGGTGCCCACCAATTGGTCGAGGCTGAGGGGACCTCGTTCGGGGGGAGTCGTCCCCTGTTGGTGTTCCCGTATTAGGGTGAGGCTTCCCAGGTGGGGCTGACGGGGAAACAGCAAGACCAGGCGGAGGCGATCGCTGCCCTCGATCAATCCCAGTTCAGCGCCAAACTCGCTCACCGGGCTCCACTGCATAGCCCCCTGGGAAAAAGCCCCATTTTCACAAAAAAGCACCCCCCGCCCCAGCGACCTGTACTCCAGAACCGTTTCCCGGGGAGACTCACCCGCTGCCGTCAGGCGAATTTCCTGACGCATGACCGTACCCTCCTGGAGGGGTAGAAGGCATACCTCGCTGGGGGTATCCTGGCCCATGGTGCCGGCGGGATCGAATTGGGTAAAGGAGCCTACCCAGGTACCCTGATTTTTCAGCAGGCGTTGCCATTGATTTGCCATGGGCCTTGATTCCAGTCACAGTGGGATGACCTGTAAACTACTTACCCCCAGGCTAATTCTGGGTCAGCCGCAGGGTGTAACTGGTTTGGGTCGGATTAGTATTACCAATATAGAAGGAATAGGTGTCCCGATTGAGAAGCCCAGGGGCATTTATGGTACCGCTGGATCCACTGGCACTATGGCATTCACTAAAGCCACCGGTACCTTGAATTAGCAGGGTAAGGCCCGGGCTGCCGGTAACAGCAATGTCTAAGGAGACAAAGTCCTGATTCACCTGCAATACCTGGGCCGCAGGCTGGGAGATAAATCCACAGCTAGAGGCCTGGTGGGTATTCACCGATCCACTCACCTCTAGGGGTGAGGAGAGGGGAGTTTGGGCTACGGGTTGGGCAAGGGCGGCCCCGCCCCCGACCGCCAGGCTTAGCACCAGCACTGGCAAACTCAGAAGGGATAGTAAAGGTTTCATCGCAGCCACGCTCTTGGAAAAATCGGTAAGGGAAGGTTCGGACATTTCTATCCTAGCCAGGCAGGCCAGGAATTGTGACAGATAATGTGACAGTTCTTGCTGTGTTCCCCAGCTGCGGAAACCTCAAAAGGCCAGCCCAAAGGTCTGACGGGATCGACCAGAACCCTACCTAACCTTCCCGGCTTTCTTCCCTCTGCCCCTAGTCTACCTGCCCTGGGAGTTCTAACCAGCGCTATACTTTGCTTGCACTATGGCCCCATTGTGAAGGCGTCGCCCATGGCTCAACTGTCCCACGACCAACCACTGACTGCCCAGGTATCGGCTTCCCGGGTGAAGGGATCGATCTACGCCCAACCCCTGAGGCGACTACTGGCCTGGAGCCTGGAGGTGGGTTTACTGGTGGGCAGTATCGCCCTACCCTGGGGTCTGGGGGAAATGGTGCGATCGCGATCGCAGGCTGACCTGGTCCCCTTGAACCCGGTTGCTAGCTCTGTGCAGTCTGCGATCGCCCGGCCCCTAGGCCTCCCTCGTCAACGCCTGGTCACCCAGGTTCCCCCCCTCACCAATTGGCTCTGGTTCAGTGCCGTTGTCCTACCCGGAGCCCTTACCCTACATCAGTTCCACAGCCTGGCTAAGGCAGGTAAGACCCTCCCCAAGGCCTGGCTTGGACTCCAGGTAATCAGATTAGATCACACCATGCCAGGCTATCGCACCGTGGTGGTGAGGGAAGGGCTAGGACGCTTGGGCCTACCCCTGGGCCTGGCCTACTTAATCTGGATTGGCAGTGGCACCTTTCCCGCCCTACCACCCCTGGTGGGGATGACCCTGGTTCTCGGGCTAATGGAAGGACTCACCGCCCAAATTAAGCGATCGGGTCGAGCCTACCACGACTACCTGGCAGGTACCCGGGTAGTGCTATTACGGGGAGGACAATTACCCAGTAAATACTGGCCAGACAGGCAAACAAGCCCTCAAGCTGGGTTAGGATTACCCAGCCTGCCGGCTTTCCGTTCCCAAGGCCCAACTCTGACCGAAGAGCATGGTGGCCTCAGGGCGATTGTCCTATCTCCCCTGGGGCGAGGAGCGGCGACACCCCCAGCTTCCCCCAGGTTCCCTTTACCCTTGAACCTACCCAGAGTAGGAGCCTGGATGACCGTACTAGCGGTAACCGGAGTAGCCGGTCTGGGGTTTTGGACCCACTATCAGTCCAGCCAAAGGCAGGGTAAGGACGATTTATTTCTAGCCCTGGTGGAAAAGGTTAATCTCCATCCTACCGATGTGACGGAACAACAGGCCGCGATCCTAGCCCTGGCCAGTAGTAATGATCCTCGGGCGACTACTTTTTTAGTGGAGTTGCTGGCTCAAACCGAAAAAAAACCCTTACTCAACACCCTTCAAGCGGCTCTAGTGGCTGTAGGGACCCCGGCTATTCCACCACTACAACGATTAAACCGGGCTCTCACGACCGATCTAACTACCCTAGCCCCTGACCAGGCCAGGAAGGTTCGTCTACAGCAACAAACTGTTAAGCAAACCCTGGCTAAGATCCTGATCCTGGCCAGTGGCAAGCTGAACGAGCTTGATCTGAGTACTATTAACCTGGCTCGCGAAGGGGAGAGCCCTGGCCAATTCACCCTGATTTTAGAACAACAAAACCTGGCGGGCACCATCTGGCGAGGCTCCCAGCTAGAGGGTGCGCGGTTTCGTAAAGCTATTCTCTTTAATCCCGGCGAGGATGGGCGGACCCATAGCTTTGATGATTGGGTGACGGATTTTAGCGACTCCGATCTAACAGAAGCCAGTTTTGTGGCGGCCCGCCTGACGGCAGCGTTGTTCCACAATACCCGCCTGCTCAGGACTAATCTCAGTAACAGTCAGGCTGACTATGCTGACTTTTCTGGTGCTGACGCCAGCAGTGCCTGGTTTATTGCGGCTAGCGTTAACCATGGACAGTTTAATCAGGCCAGCCTGGTGGGAGCCGATCTAACCGCCGCCCAACTACAGGGGGCAAGCTTTCTCGCCACCCGTTTAGACCATGCCACCTTAGTGGGAGCCGACTTGACGAAGGCTAATCTGAGCCGATCTGATCTAACTGAGGTTGATCTGAGTAATGCCAATCTCAGGGAAGCTAACCTGACCCAGGTCAACCTGAGTCACAGCCGTTTGAATGATAGCGATCTAAGTCACGCCAACCTGGAAAACGCCAACCTGGAAAACGCTAATTTGACCGGCACCTTGCTTAAGGGCGCTCGCCTAACGGGCACAAACCTAGCAGGGGTGACCTTCTTTGTGGCCGAAAAGCGTCAGCCCGAAAAGTTCATCACCACCATCTTGACCCATCAACCGGGAGACAATCTAAAGGGGGTGGACTTCTCTAAAGCAATTAACCTCGATCCGAATCAGTTAGACTACCTCTGCCGTCAGGGAGCCATCCACCCTAACTGTCCTCCTACCTCAGCAGATAGATCCAACTAGACCTGGAAGCTATAGCCCTAGCCATGGGGTAGAAGTAAGCCAGGCTCCGTTTCGGCAATCAACGCTGTCCCAGGCGGTGGGGCCAAAGCTATACTATATTTTCTGCTAAATTTGTATAACCCTGGCCCCCTTTAACGGGGGTGGAGGGCAGTCAAAGCGCCTATCCAGGATCTAGTTTCACCGCTCCACGGTGTCTTCAGGATTCTAGCTAAGGCGATAGATCTGTACATGTAAGGCTTGACTGCACTATAAGCGAATTGTCTTAGACATTGTGGCCCCTAAAAAACCGCCTGCTAAAACTATCCGTAAAGGGGACCAGGTCCCTCCTACTGTTACTTCAGCGGCATCGGGCTCCCAGGGCTTCAGGGTGCAGGTATTTTATCTGGCTGGTCGTAATACCAATCCCAACGCGCCGATTAAGGATGCCCTCTGGTTTGCCACTTACCCAATTATTCCGCGAATTGGCGACTGCGTATTCCGCGACGGTGTATACTACCGGGTAGAGCGGGTTTTTCTCTACGAAAACCTGGCCGCCGGTTGGTGCGCCGATGTGGAAGTTGCTTTTTACGGTCGGCGCTAGTTCAAGGCCTTACCCCCACTCCTATAGCTGTCTCCGCAAGAATAGCGATGATTTATTACCAGACCCCTTATGCTATAGCCCTTATGCTAGAGTAAGCGGGTAACATGTTTTGCTTTCGGTGGGCTGGTTAATCACAGTCTGATCTCAATTTTCGGGTAGCGGGTGAGTACCACTCCGAATCGAACTTGTCTACGTCTATGTTTCATTTGGAGTTGTACTATGTCGATTTATGTAGGAAATTTAGCCTACGGCGCTACGGAGGAGGATATCAGGCAAGTTTTCTCCGAGTATGGGGAAGTTAAACAGGTATCGGTACCTATAGACCGAGATACCAAACGTCCTCGGGGTTTTGCCTTTGTAGAGATGGAAAAAGAAGCTGAGGAAACCGCAGCCATAGAAGCCCTTGATGGTGCCGAATGGATGGGGCGTGACCTACGGGTTAACAAGGCTCGTCCGAAAGAACCTAGGGAAAAGAGACCTACTGGCCATAGTGGACATGGTGGTGGTAGGAAGGAATTTTCTCGCTGGTAGATTCTCCTCTGCCCATTCCGTCCAGGAGCAACCTTAACTATCTAGTAGAAAGGGTGTTTGAAGAAACAAGGTTTTTTGTCTAAACCGGTTCTTTTTCAAACACCTATTTTTGTAGCCGTGGTCGCTATAGCCCGATGTAAGGGGGTAGAAGCACCCCAGAAGACCCAGGAAGACTTAACTTTTCGATATCCCATAACCCCAAACCCTCTTGCCAGTTAGGAGATCGACCTGGCTGGGCAACCCTACCTCAGGCTGGGTGAGCCAAGCTAGGGTTAAGGGGCAAATGCCCATAGCCAAATCGGTAAAGTCATCAGTAGGCTAAGGCAACTGAGACCCACGCAGGTAACAGACAGATCTCGATCCAGATCGTAGGTTTCGGCCAGAATTAAGTTGGCGAAGGCACTGGGCATGCCTGCTTGCAAAACTATTGTCAGCCGGGTTGGCCCCCCTATACCCAGGGCCGTTAGCCCCAAACCCACAATTAGGGGAATTAGGAGCATTTTAATGGCGATCGCAACGGCTGCTCTGGGTAGGTGCCGTAGGGTGGTTAGCTGCTGAACACGTAAACCCATCAGCAGTAGGGATAGGCCCACCACTAACCAGGCGATGGTGTAGAGCAGGGAGGTTAGCCACGCAGGCAGCACCACCTGTTTGAGGACTAACCCCAGGCCAAAGGCCACAATCACGGGATTACGACCGATTTGTCCTGGCCATTGCCACCAGCGTTGAACCCCTGTCGGCTGGGATGGATCACCCTGACTGGCGGCTAGAATGGCTCCCAACCCGTAGGACCCTGGTAGAGTGCCCAGGGCATCATAGAATAGGGCCCAGCCAAACACCTGCAGGCCCAGTTGGGGCAGCAGCAACACGATTGGGTAGCCAATGAAGCCCGTATTCCCCAGCATGGCCGCTAACGAAAAACTCACCTGGGTAGAACGGGGCCAGACCTGGGGCTGGATTTTGATCCAGAGACGACTACAAACTAGGCCCAGGAGCATCGCCGTCCAGGCCACCAGAGGAGCCAGGTAGAGGTGACCGGTCAGATCAACACGCCCCATAAAACCGATGACGCTGAGGGGTAGCCCCACCCAGAACAATCCCTTACCTAGAGCTTTCGGCAGGTGCTGGTGGAGGTTAGGGTTACCGCCTCGGGACCGATCCAGACGCATCAATAGCCACCCCAGGCCCATACCCGTGCCTATAATCGCCCCAATCGGTAGATATAACCGTAGTAGAATGCCTGGGGATAGAACCATTTTCCTCCTGTTGCATGGATTAGTTGCACCTTCTAAAGTCAGGACCAGCGGCGGGAAGTGGATCAGGCTCCTTACCAGTTAAGTGAGGTTTCACCCCTACTATCGGTGGCGTTAGATGGAATACTCTTAGTATCCTTAGAGAGGGGACTAGGTAGTAAAGCCTAAGCCAGAGGTCGTCCAGCTTAGTCGCGATCGCCTTGACTCCCCAGGGTCATAATAATAGGACCCGATCTACAATGTCGCGACCAACTCTGCCAGGATTCTCGCCATGCCTCCCCTGGATGACATTCCCGAAGCTACCAGAGACCTTCCCCTGGGTACGGTCCTCTCCCCTGCCCGCGATCGCGGGTGGCTGTTCCGACCTTCCCGTCGCCTAATACTGGTGATGGGGGTCGCTGCGATCGCTCTGGGGAGTGGGGGACTGACGGCCTGGTACCAGGCCACCGGTAATAGTCCCTTTTCCATGGCCAAGGCCCCGGAGAAAACCCCAGCGGCGGTTACCCCAGCGGCGGTTACCCCACCCCAGCCTGACAATGACCCATCAACATCAACATCAACAGCTACCAATCCGACTCTCTTAGGTCACCACGCCTATGACCAGGCTAGGGACGCGGACCTGGTCAACCTGACCAGCCATCCCACTGTACGCCTGCGCCCTGCTGCCGCTACCGCCTTTGAAACCATGACCCGGGCGGCAGCTAGGGCGGGTGTGCGCCTGGTACCCCTCTCCGGCTATCGGTCCTATGGCGATCAGGAAAAGGTTTTCTTTGGATTGCAGGCGGCCCGCCATCAGACTGTACAAACGCGGGCGGAGGTCAGTGCTCCCCCCGGATATAGCGAACACCATACGGGCTACGCTGTTGACATTGGCGACGCAGCCCAACCGGGTACCAACCTGGATGAAAACTTCCTCCATACCTCAGCCTATGAATGGATGAAAACCAACGCCGTTAGTTTTGGCTTCGAGTTATCCTTTCCCGCCGATAATCCCCAGGGTGTCGCCTTTGAACCCTGGCACTGGCGCTTTGTGGGCGATCGCCAAAGTCTGGAAACCTTTTACCGTAAATAGCCTGTCTACCCATGCCCGATCCAACCCTGAACGCGATCGCCCTGGTGGTTTTTGCCCTAACCCTGGCCAGCCTACTGGGCCCCCTGGTGAATCTATCCCCTGGGCCAGTAGCCACAATAGTGGGCATCGGGTTCGCCCTCTTCGCCCTCGATCAACTCAACTTCCAGGGGCGTTTGAGGGACCTGATGGGAAATTCCCTGGCCTGGCTATCTCCAGCCCATCGACAGCGGGTGTTACACCATGAGGCTGGTCACTTTCTGGTGGCGGTTTTACTAGACATCCCGGTGCAATCCTATAGCCTGAATGGCTGGGAAACCTGGCGGCAGGGCTTACCCGGTCAGGGTGGTGTAGTATTTGGCTGGCCCGAAGGGGATCTCCAGAGCCGACTACAACTCCAGACTCCCCAATGGATCGATCGCTATTGCCAGGTCTGGATGGCGGGTATTGCTGCCGAACAGATGATCTACGGTGAGGCCCTGGGGGGTGAGAGCGACATCTACGCCCTCAGGCTATTCTGGCAAGGTCTGGGACGACCCATGACAGAGGCGGCGATCAAAGAACGCTGGGCTATTTTACAGGTTGCTACCCTTCTGCAAAAGCATCGTCCTACCTACGATGCCCTGGTTCAGGCCATGGCCGATCGTACCGCCGTGGAAACTTGCTACGCCATGATTCAAAATTCCCCCAGCACATAGACCCTCTACTGAAGGTGCAGGGCCGCTGCAAAACTCTGGGTAAGGAGCGCTAAAACGCCTACCCAACCCTGGCTTTTACCGATCAACCCGGTCCTCACCGTTGGTTGAATCCATAACCTGGGTAAAACTAACCTATGATGGATGGCATCGATCATTGATAGGAATCTTTTTAAGCGCAAGATTAGGAGGAGAAAACTATGGCGAATCACAAGATTTTGGTGATTGATGATAGTCGGGTAATCCGCATGCGGGTAAGGGATATGCTGCCCCAGGGTAACTTTGAAATCATCGAAGCCAAGGATGGAGTCGAAGGCATGGATGCGATTCGTAACCAGCGTCCTAACCTGATTATGCTCGACTTCTTACTACCTCGCATGAGCGGTTGGGAGGTATTTCAAGAAATTCAAGCCAATCCTGATTTGCAGCGTATTCCCCTGGTATTGATGTCAGGTCGGAAGGAAGAGGTTACGGAAAAAATGACCGAACCCTTCGAGTATTTTGAGTTTATTCAAAAACCCTTTGAGCAAAAGGAACTGATTGAAGCTATTAAGGCGGCCATGGTGAAGGCGCGTAAGCCCCGTGTCAGCCCTCCGGCCAGGGTTGTGGCACCGCTAGTTGCCACCAGCCCAGCCCTCAGCGTCGATCAGCCTACCGTTAGCCTTGCCGAATTTCAAGCCCTGCAGACCCAGGTCCAGCAGCTCCAGGCCGAGGTGGGGCAACTCAAGGGACAATTGGCTAAAGTCCTCGCCTTCATTAGACAGCGTCTACAGTAAGGGAACCTGAAGCCGCCTTAGCCGAGCTAATCCCGCCCGCTTAGGGCGCGATCGGTTTCCCGTTTCTCCTGCTTCTGTTTCAGAGCTTCTCGCTTGTCGTGGAGCTTTTTGCCCCTAGCCAAAGCAATACTCACCTTAATCCAGCCGCCTTTCAAATACATCTTCAGAGGCACCAGGGTCAGTCCCTTTTGTTCTACCTTGCCAATTAACTTACGAATTTCGTCGCGGTGCAGCAATAACCGACGAGGACGCTTAGCCTCGTGGTTATAGGCCTTGTTGGTCATGGTGTAGGGGGAGATGTGAATATTATGTAGCCACAACTCACCATCCTTAAGCTGGGCATAGCCGTCCCGCAGGTTAACCTTACCCTGACGAATTGACTTAACCTCAGACCCCAGCAGTTCAACCCCAGCTTCGTAGGTCTCTAAAACTTCGTACTGATGCCGGGCTTGGCGATTATCACTAACCACCTTATACCCATTGTTTGAATCGGCCATAGGTTTTCCTTACTCCACCACCACCCGCCACTCATGCAGTTCGTAGTCTACGCAGCGGTGCTCAATTAACGGATCGGCGGCAACGATAGCTTCCGCCTCGGCCCGAGAACTAGCCTGAAAAACCAGCATACCACCCCCATATTCTGCCCAGTAACCGGTTTTAGCCTGGTAGCCATGGGCAATGAGGTCCCTGACATAGGCCACATGGGCAGGTACGTATTGGTCAAAGGTAGCTTTGTCAACAATACCTTTCTCTATTTTGACAAACCAGGGCATAGACGTCAGGAAGAAAAGTCACCCTAACCGGAGAAATATAGCTTTGGCCAGAATGCTGAAGCCAGGGTTGATCGGTCAAAGTAAAGTTTACCCCGTTATCTAGAGTTGTTGAGACCCTTCGGGGTTGGGCCGATCTGAGGGCGATCGCCAACCCCAGGGGCCTGGGTTCCTTGAGGTGAACCAACCGGGCAGCAAGGGCCTGGATCTGACCCCTGAGTCTTTTCAGGCAGGATAAATCCTATGGATAACCGATGCCCTCTGAACCAGCTATGGGAGCGTAACCCTGACAGGGTGAGCAGTACATGGGTTTTTCGAGGACTCGTAGGCCTGTATCAGTCCTTTTTGATGGCGGGCCTGGTCACCTCCAGCGCCCCGATTGAACCCCGGGTGCTTCTACCACCCGGGGTAGGGAGTCGAGACCAGATACCTAAAGCTCAGTCAATGGCAAGGCAGCAAAGGACTGATAGATCATGGGTCTCACAGTTGCGTAAGATGTTCTTAACTCAACGGATAGGCATTATTTCTTGTCATGACAGAACAGTTCCCCTGGCTAACCGCGATCGTGCTGCTGCCGTTGGTAGGCGCGTTAGTCATTCCTTTGCTCCCGAATAAAAGCGGCAAGACTGTACGCTGGTTTGCCTTGGGGGTTGGCATTGCTGATTTTGCATTGATGTCCTATGCCTTTTGGCGCCATTACGACGCCAGTCAGGCGACCTTCCAACTGGCGGAAAAGGGGGTTTGGTTACCTCAGCTGGGCTTGAGTTGGGCCCTGTCGGTGGATGGGATTTCAGCTCCGCTGGTGCTGTTGGCAGGCTTTGTGACGACGCTGTCGATGTTTGCCGCCTGGCAGGTGGATCGGCGATCGCGGCTGTTCTACGCCCTGATGTTGGTGCTCTATGCCGCCCAGGTGGGGGTGTTTGTGGCCCAAGACCTGATCCTGTTCTTCATTATGTGGGAAGTGGAACTGGTGCCGGTCTACGTGCTGGTGTGCATTTGGGGCGGGCAAAATCGCAGCTATGCCGCCACGAAGTTCTTGATGTATACGGCCCTGGCTTCGATTTTCATTTTGGTGGCAGCCCTGGGCATGGGACTCTATGGTGATAGCCTCACCTTTGATATTGCTGAACTAGGGTTCAAGCAGTTTCCCTTGGGATTGGAATTGTTCTTGTATGCGGGCCTACTGGTGGCCTTTGGGGTGAAATTGGCAATTTTCCCCTTTCATACCTGGCTGCCGGATACCCACGGCGAAGCGTCTTCTCCAGTGTCGATGATTTTGGCGGGGGTGTTACTGAAAATGGGGGGGTATGGGCTGATCCGGTTGAACTTGGAACTGTTGCCCCATGCCCATGTGTATTTTGCGCCGGTGTTGGCGATTTTAGGGGTGGTCAACATCGTCTATGGGGCGCTGAATTCCTTCGCCCAGACCAATATGAAGCGGCGGTTAGCCTATTCCTCCATTTCCCACATGGGGTTTGTGCTCCTGGGGATTGCGTCCTATACGGATTTAGGGGTGAGTGGGGCGATGCTGCAAATGCTGTCCCACGGGCTGATTGCGTCGGTGTTATTTTTCTTGGCGGGGGTTACCTACGATCGCACCCGCACGATGATGATGAATCAGTTGGGTGGGTTAGGGCAGGCGATGCCCACGGTGTTTGCCCTGTTTACCATGGGCATACTGGCATCCTTGGCCTTGCCCGGCATGAGTGGGTTCGTCGGGGAGGTGGCGGTCTTTGTCGGTTTGGCCACAACGGACATCTATGGGTCGGCCTTTCGCCTGGTGACCATTTTCCTGGCGGCAGTGGGGTTGATTCTGACGCCGATCTATCTGTTGTCGATGGTGCGCCAGGTGTTTCATGGAGACATGGCTGATCAAATGTGTGACCTGATGCCTGCCTGTGACCTGGATGATCTAGATTTGAAGGCCCAGGGTAACCAAGAGGCCTACTGTTTTGGTACTGACTGTATCTTGCCCGAGCAGGCCGAGTTTAGGGATGCCAATCCCCGGGAGCTTTTTATCGCGGCTTGTTTTCTGGGGCTGATTATTGCGATCGGGTGTTATCCCAAGATGGCGACCCAGATGTATGACGTGAAAACCATGGCGGTCAATGCCCATGTGCGGGCGGTCTACCATGAGGTCTTTCCAGAGGCGTTCCAGGCCTCGGTTCAGCGGCTATGGAGTCCTGCGATCGCAGCGGCTCCCTCTGGGGATGGCTGGGGTGTTGTCAAATAATCGACGCCCGTCAATGAGAGTGATCAGAATTTTGTGTAAATTCTGGTTTTGGCAAGGAGAAGTCGATGGTTTTAGCCTGATCCAGTGCGGTTTTCTGAAAACTCCTGTGGAATTGCTGGCCGCCATCAGTTCATTGGCAACAATCTCTGGAATGATCACGGGTTGGTAAATCGCTTCTAGCAACCGCAGGGTCTAACGCCCCCAGTCCTTCGGGATTTTACCGCAGCCCAAGGCGATTAAGTGAGCTTCACCGTCTAGTTTGCGCGGGCGACCAGCACCTGGACAACACAGCAAGGCCACCTTTAGGCCCCCGTTCACCCATCGCCGTCGAGCGAGTTCGACGGCGCTCGCTAAGGCGCACCCTATTGTCTAGACAGTTTGAGGTTGGGCTGATCGCAGAGCGGTGGCCAACCCCAGAGATCCGAGTTCCTTTAGTTTAACCAACCGGGTAGGAACGGCAGTCGCCTGGAGCTTACCGTCTGACCCCTGATTTCCTATCCATCGGCTCCGGTGAGGGCGTACACCATGTCGCCGACAAAGCGCCGGAAGTATTCGTTTTCGACGAACTGCTTATAGACCTGGGTGTCGTCCTTTAAGAGCAGTTGCATCACCTTGCCCAAGGCCTGGTCGTGGGCAAGGCGGGCGGTGGGGGGGTGTTCTGCTTGGCGTTCTGAAAGGCGGTGTCCGCCGCTACCCTGGGGGCTGCCGTTGGTATAGCCCGTGCCCTGGTAGGGGGGCGCTGTCTCAGCGACCCGGTTAGCGGCCACGGCGAGACCGTCGCTGCCGGTCATGTAGCGGACGATCAGGGTTTCCAGACCTTTTTCGGTGGTGTCAGTGGGGGTCATAGATCCTCCAATAATCGGGTGATGTCCTGCGGGGACGGTAATTGACCCTTCAGCGCCTTGGGCAATGACTTGGTAATTTGATAGGTCGCCACCCCGATGGGCTTGCGGGCATCCCGCAGAGCATATTCCACAATCGTGCGGCTCTTCTCTTTGCAGAGGATGATGCCGATGGAGGGATTTTCGTCCTCCTGGCGGACCTGCTGATCCAGCGCCGCCAGATAGAACTGCATTTTGCCGACGAATTCCGGCATAAAGTCCCCCACCTTCAATTCCATGGCCACCAGGCAGCGCAGGCGACGGTGAAACAATAGCAGGTCGATGAAAAACTCCTTGCCGTCCACCTCCAGACGGTACTGGCTGCCCATGAAGGCAAACATGCCCCCCATGGCTCGAAGGAAATCTTCGATGCGAGCCGTCAGGGCTCGCTCCAGCTCCCGCTCGCTATGCTTCTCACCCAATTCCAGGAAATCGAAGGTGTATTCGTCCTGCACCGCCAGCTTGGCCTGGGCCTGGAGTTCCGGCGTCAGCGCCTGGTCGAAATTGGTCTGGCCAAGTAGGGATTTTTCGTAGCTCTGGTTCTCGATCTGGTGAATCAGCACGTTCTTCGACCAACCGAATTTGCGGGTCATACGCAGGTAGAACTCCCGCTCTAGGGGGTCCTTGCAACGCTGCAGTATCACCAGATTGTGGCTCCAGCCAATTTGTGCAACCAGTGGTTGCACCCGTGGATCATCGCGGTAGAGCAGGTAGAACTCCCGCATATAGAAGACATTCCGCCGAGAGAAACCCGCGATACCGGGAAATTCCAGGCGCAAATCAAAGGAGAGCTGATCCACGATGGAGGCGCCATGACTGGCGTCAGCCTGCCGCTCCGCAATCATTTGCCCGATGTCCCAATAGAGGCTGACCAGCTCCGTGTTGACCGCCTTGAGGGCCTCGTACTGGGCGGAGCGGATGCGTTGCTTGATCTCAGAGAGTAGTTGGGGGTAAGCGGTGGGGGCTGGGTCGGTGGATGTCATCGATCCTCCTCCTCGTCGGGTGTTTCCAGGTCAGGGTCGGGGGCACGGGAAAAGGAGACAATTTTGTTATGGGTCGCCTGTTCCATGGGTTAAGATCCTCCGGCTGGGGCACAGGCAAGGGCCAAAAAAACGGCGAGCTGTTGACTGACTCTAGGGTTGGGGTTATCGGCCACTGCCATGACGTACTCCCTACTGCCATAGCTTGGGGTCCACCCCAGGGCATCGGCTGTCGTGCCCAGCCGCTTCGCGATCGCTTTGATAGGGTCCAACTGATTCATGCCATCCCTCCTTAATTACTTATTCTCTCGGGAATAGCCTCCATCAGGATACTTTCTCTCTAAAACTTTTCAGTTTCCCCAGAATGATCAGGGATCAGTTATCAGGAGTCAGTAATCAGTGGTCAGGAGTCCTCTCTGCCAAAGCTCTCACCCATAGGAAATCTCTCCCTACCCCACCCAGGCCTACAGGCTGAGAGCAAAGCGAAGCGCGATCGGCCGCCCACCCTTTAACCCCTTCCGCGAGGTCCAGGGCGGCGGCACGCCCTGGGCGAGGGGGTCCGGGGGAAATCGCCATTCCCCCGGCAAGAAAACAGTAATCAGTCATCAGAAGTCCTCTGTATCTACTCTCCCACCCATAGGAAGCTTCTCCCCACCCCACCCAGGTCTACAAGCTGAGAGCAAAGCGAAGCGCGATCGGCCGCCTACCCTCCACCCCTTCCGCGAGGTCCAGGGCGGCGGCACGCCCTGGGCGAGGGGGTCCGGGGGAAATCGCCATTCCCCCG
>JBEITR010000114.1:0-3592 GCA_040374765.1 Leptolyngbya sp. | reverse complement strand
GGCCCATGCTGCTTGTCTCTGAGTAAAACCACCGAATCGCAAACCCTGAGGTAGATGCCATTGACACCGATAGGTGGTAAGCCTGCCCCCTGAAGGTACTGAACCCATTATCGCCCCTTAAGGCTGACGGGGGAGGGCAACCCGCGATCGCCGCAAAAACAAGCACAGAGTTTACCAGGTTGAGCGGCAGGAGACCTGGCTCTAGGCCTGCTCAGCCTGTCACCAAACCTGCACAGGAACACCGTTCTAACTTGTCCACTACCGGAGATGATAAGCCTAGGAACAGATCCGAACTGACTCAGGATGCCAGACCCGATCTAGAGCAGTGGTTAATGGGTTTGGCATTCCTGCCCCAGGGAAGACTGTTTTACAGACTTATAGCCGCACAACTGTTATGGAGTAAATACTATTGAGTTATTAGCCTTGCCCTGCCTATTCTGGGCAAAGCCTATAATATAGAAAATCTAATCGGACGGTCAGAGCTGCTAACCAGGCCGGAGGCTTCTCCAACAGGGCCATATATAAAATTGTGACTACTATGACTGAAACCTCTGCCGAGCTTCCAATCCAACCAGAACTGATCGCAGATGGTCAATCCTTAGCTAAGGAACTCAACATTTCCTGGGCCCGGCTAGTCACCCTGGCCTTAAGGGACTTTATTCGTCGCTATCGCCGGCGCAAAGGGTTAATCGATCAAATCAACCTCGCTTACTCAGATGGTTTTGACGATGAAGAAACTCAATTACTACAGGCCATGCAATCTAGCCACCGTCACCTGGTTGAAGGAGAATGGTAATCAAACAGGGTGATATTTACTGGGTTAATTTGGGTGATCCCATTGGGTCTGCTCCAGGCTTTCTACATCCCCATGTTGTGATTCAAAATAATGAGTTTAACCGTAGCAAAATTAACACAGTTGTCGTCTGCGCTCTGACCTCTAACCTGAAACGAGCCTCTGCCCCTGGAAATGTACTTTTGAACCCAGGTGAAGCTAATTTACCAAAGCAAAGCGTTGTTAACGTTTCTCAAGTTTTTACCGTTGATAAAAGTCAGTTAGGAGAGAAAATTGGCGCTTTATCTGCCAAGCGGATTCGCCAGATTTTAGATGGGTTGCAGTTGCTTCTCGAACCCTATGATCTGTATGACTGGGAACCTTGACCGCATCCCACACCCTCCTTAGACAAGAACGAAAATAGAAAACCTTTGGCCCACATCAACCATGCCAGCAGCCTGTTTTCGTTTTTCGTTCTTCCTTTCTTTCCCAACCCCTTACCAAACCACCCTTCCCAGCCCCACTCCCTACCACCCCAGTTCACCCGTACTATATTCTACTATCCTTAAGGGCAACCCGAACCCCTGGCCCGGATCGTGCCCGATACCCCCCAGATCGACTACCTGTGCCACGCCTACCGGCAACAACTGCCCGTGTGGGAACTGCTCGACGCCGTCTACCACGGTGATCGCGCCTGGCTAGACTACAAAGCCGACGGCACCATCAGCCCCAAAGCCAACGCCAAACGATTCCTGCCCCAACTACCCGGCGAATCCAACAGCGAATACCACCAGCGGCTGGTGATGTCCCACTTCTCCGACAAATTCGCCAAAACCTGCCGCGACTTCATGGGCCTGGTGTTTAGCCACGGCGTCCGCCTGGTGGACGTACCCAAGGAAATTATCGACCACTGGGAATCCCTAGACGGCATCGGCACCCGAGGAGATCGCCTGTGCGCCCACCTGGGCGTCCAAGCCCTGCGCCTCGGCCACACCTTTTGCCTGGTGGACTACCCCCAACAGGACGATAGCGTCGTCTCCCTGGCCGATGCCATCGGTGCCCGCCGCCACCCCTATTGGCAACCCTACAGCAACCAGCAGGTAATCAACTGGCGCTACCGCCGCGTCAACGGCCGTAACATCCTGGCCATGGCCATCATCCGCTATAGCCAAACCCTACCCGATGGCCCCTACGGCGAAACCGACCAGGACTTCTACCTAAAACTCACCCCCGGCCGCTTCGACACCTACATTCTGGAACGGGACCGCAGCGGCAACGCTGTTGAACACCACCTGCCCGAGCGATCTGGCATTATGGGCCGGCGAGAACGGGGCCGCATCGTCCCCTTTCAACATATTCCCCTAACCTGCTTCTACGGCGGTGACCGCAGCGGCTTCTTTCAAAGCAACCCCACCCTCTTCTCCCTGGCCAAACTTAACCTGGTGCACTACCAGATCACCAGTGACCACCGCCAGAAAATGCACTACTGCTGCTTCCCCTCCCCCGTGCGCACCGGCGGCCAGGGCGAAGACATGACCCTCGGCCCCCGCCGCATCGTTGATGTACCCCTAGGCGGCGGCTTTAGCTGGGTAGAACCCAACTCCCAAAGCCTGGCCATGAGCCGCCTGGATATCAAAGACATCGAACAGGAAATGGACTTTTTAGGGGCCGACTACCTGATCAAACCCGGCGATCGGCAGGCCGCCCTCACCAGCCAGATCGGGGCCAAGAAAATCGAAAGCGAACTCTACCTATTCGCCACCGACTTCGCCACCGGCATCACCGAATGCCTGCGCCACCACGCCTACTGGCTCGGCCTAGCCTACGGCGGCCACGCCGAACTAGAAACCAAATTCTTCGACAACCTCGCCTCCGACCCCCAACTGCTACTCGCCTACAGCCGCCTGAAGGAACTGGAAGTAATCAACTCCGGCGAACTGCGGGAGTTGGCCCAGAAGACTAACTTCTTCCCCGAGACCTTTCCGGCTACTGATACAGGGTAGGGAGTGACGGGGTGACTCAAGATACCATGCCTACCCACTCCATCACTCTCCCCGTCTCCTTTTCCCCAAGTCTCCCAGTCCTTCTACCCCATTACTCCATCACTCCCCTACTCCCCCTTAACCATGGACCTCTCTAAATACATCCGCGAACTCAAGAAAGCCCTACCCAAGGATGCCGTGCTCTCCGACGATGCCCTGGAGCGGTTGAATGCCCTACAGCAGGCGGTCATCGACCAGTTTCAGCCCTACCAAGGCCTGGACCCCCAGGCAGCGCGGGAGGCCCTGACCGCAGTGGCCAACCAGCCCCAACTCCAGGACCAGCTGGACACCCTGACCAGTGAACGGGATGACTTCCGCAGCCAACTGGAGGACCTGCAAGAAGAAATCAAAGCCGAACGGGAAACCACCCGCAGCCAGGTAGAACAACTCCAGACCCTCGCCCAGGACTACCAAAAACAACTCCACGCCGTCCGCGGCCTAGTCCACGCCGGCATCCGCCCCGAATACGAAGAACTCCTCCTGGCCAAAGCCACCCACTCCCTGCAATTTAAAGACGGCACCATCGTCGAACCCGACGGCCTCTGGGGCGACCTGAAAGCCAAATACCCCGCCATGTTCTTTTCTAACGACGCCGCCGGCGCTGGCACCACCAGTGAAGCCACCGTCATCCGCGAAACCGCCGCCTCTTACTCCCCCGACGACGGCATCGTCAAAGGCATCAACCCCGCCGATGTCTTGAATGGGAAGGTTTCCATCTCGATCTAGGGAATCGGGGTGACGGGGTGACGGGGTGACGGGGTGACGGGGTGACGGGGTG
>JBEITR010000092.1:0-5826 GCA_040374765.1 Leptolyngbya sp. | reverse complement strand
GAAGTCAGTTGGGGCACGGACGTATCAAGCAGTGAAGGAAGCTCTTGAATCCGCTTATGCTCAAGTTACCTTGAAGGATATTCGCGGTTGGTTCACAAAAGACTGCTACTGTACTTCATCCGAGTAAGAACCGCTATAGAACTGAAGAGTCATGTAATAAGATGAAAAGTCTTATTGACTACTGGAATAAAATTCCTGCTAAAACAGAGGATGAAGGAAGTTCTTTTGATGAAGAGATTAAAGAGGAAGAACCTACTAAATCTAAGGCTGAAAAAAGTACAGTTATTGCCTTAGCGGATTATATAGACGCTGAAAATCTATTCTTAGGGTGGTGTACTCATTGCAGGAAATTTGTTGAAGAAAATTATTCATACAACAGAATGACAGGATTAGAGGCCAATTACAGAACTGAGAAAAAGTGCCCTGTATGTCGGAATAATACGTTGTATGGAGCTACGATAAGTGCCCAAATGAATCTTATATCTGTTCCTGGTCTACGGGAATTAGAGTGGGCAGTTGAAGAAGAGGATTTTGATGTCTTCGGATTAGAGGATTTAGATTATTGATAAAGGTGACGGGGCAGAGTTATGGTCTGAAACGGCAAGACTATGGGGGGAATGTTATGGATTACAGAAGAGTAGATTACCCATGAAACCTGGAAGGGTGGGGTTTTGAATTAATCTTTTTGCTGAAAATATTTGTAACTAATACAATATGGAAAATAAAGAATATACTAATGCACTTGAAACAAGTTTATTGATGATTGCGTTAGCACCACATTTATTCCTAATACACCTTTATGAGCTTGTAAATAAAAAACCAGCAAAGCTTCTCTTTGCTTGTGATTCAGAGTATTGGTATATAAAAACGGCAACTCTGGAAAAATGTGAAGACGAGATCGAAGATGATAAGTATAAATTACAAGGAGCATTAGACGCTTACAAAAAAGCAACTGATATTCCCTTTGAAGAGGTAATTATTAAATGTAAACCAAAAAATAATACTCCGATATTTGATATTGATTTTGAAGATATGGATTTTATCTCAAGTAAGGATAGTACAGTACGGAGTCTTGAACTTGATTGGAAAAGTCGGAGCGAGTTAGATAGTCTGCATTAATATCAGCGGCAATTCGACGAATTCGAGGCTTATTTCATTTTGATACTTGATTACCATAAAACTGGTCCTTCAACTGCATGTTATTAAACTGATAGGTGTAAAACGGGTATAGACTGGCAGGTAAAAAACAACCAATTGGCCGAGCTATCGAATTTTATGTTTAGTAAATCGAGTCTCTTCTGAGAATGGGGTAATCAGGCAGGTAGGGAAATATCGATCAGGTAAACCCTTGATTACTGAAAATCGATGGTTTTCAAGATTTTAAGCACCAGGGATGCGAACTGATGGGCGGATGCTTCGTTTTCGAGGACGGTGAGGGAGAGTTTTTCGTGGTCGGTTAGGGCGTCTAGGACTGTATCGATTACTCGTTGGGGAAAGAGGCCGTGCATGACCTGGTCTAGGGTATGGTTGTTGACCTGGGCCATGACATCCTCCTGGCGACTGATGCGTTGGGCGATGGTGTTGAGGAATTGCACCTGGTCGGCGTCGGTGACCTCGGCTCCGAACAGGTCGTTGAGGGCCTGGATAATTTCTGAGAGGTGTTTTTTCTCGGGGTCGTGGGCTTGACCGGTGCCGATCGCGCTGGCTGGCTTCAGGCCGTAGTCTCCCTCTTGATCAGCCAGTTTAAGTTCCTGTTCCTTCTGCTTTTCTAGTTTGTAGTAGCTGAGGGAGAGTTCGGAGATGTCGATTTCCTCCTGATCGAGGCGATCAGAGCGGAGGAGGGGGTGGAGGTGTTTGGCATAGATACAGAGTTGTTCTAGTTCTGGATCCTGGTAATCAATGATTTGGGATAGGAACTCGTAGAGGCGAATGAAGCTTTTCAGGTTCTTTTTGAATAGGTCGAGTTGGTCAATCTGCTCACCGGCGGCCTTAAGGTCGTGTTCGGCTCGGGTGAGGGCGGGGCTATTGCCCTGGAGCTGGGCGGCGCGTCTATCTGCTTGGGCCTGATGTCTGGCGGCTTCGGCGGTTTGATAGCGCTGTTTGAAGCGATCTACGGCGGGGCGGCAGAGGTTGGCGAGTTTGGCGTTGGCGGCCTTGGGGTCAAAGAAGGCCAGGGCAAAGGCTTCTACCTCGCTCCAGTGGTAGATTCTTTCGGCATCAAGGGTCTGCTGCAGGGGGTAGATCAGCTGCGGGTCGGAGACATCGGTGAGTTCGGCCTTGTTGTAGTAGGGCAGAAAGGCCTCAAGGATGTCTTCAGGTTGATTGAAGAAATCAAGGATGAAGGTGGTTTTGCCGGGAAAGATGCGGTTGAGGCGCGAGAGGGTCTGGACGCAGTCTACCCCCCGTAGCTTCTTATCGACGTACATGGCGCAGAGTTTGGGTTGATCGAAGCCGGTCTGGAACTTGTTGGCCACAATCATGACGTTGTAGCTGTTGGTGTCAAAGGCTTTGGCCAGATCGCGCCCATTCAGGTCGGGGTTGAGTAGGGGGCTGGTTTCTGAGACCTCTTCGGGGATGACCTGATCGGCGGGGACTTTGCCCGAGAAGGCCACCAGGGAATAGACATCGGTGTAGCCCTTTTCTTGGATGTAGGCCTTCAGGGCCAGGTGGTAGCGTACCGCCTCGGGGCGGCTGCCGGTCACCACCATGGCCTTGGCCTGGCCGTTTAGGAGATGGCGGACATGGTGTCGAAAGTGCTCGACGATCACCTCTACCCTCTGGCTGATGTTGTAGGGGTGCAGGCGGACCCAGCGCACCAGGGTTTTGGCGGCTTGCTTTGACTCTACCTCCGGGTCGTGGCCTCCGGCCTGGGCAATCTGCCAGGCGGTGCTGTAGGGGGTGTAGTGGAGTAGCACATCCAGAATAAACTTCTCCTCAATGGCCTGGCGCATGGAGTAGAGGTGGAAGGGCACGGGCTTGTTGTCGTTGCTCGGAGGCCGTTGGGGGTCAGGTGGGCGGCCAAACAGCTCTAAGGTTTTGGCCTTGGGGGTGGCGGTAAAGGCGTAGTAGCTGATGCGATCGCTGGGGCCACGGGCCTGCACCGCCGCATCCAGCAGGTCTTCGGCGCTGATTTCCTCCGAGTCGGGGTGATCACGGGTGAGAATCGCCTTGAGCTTGCTGGCGGCGGAGCCGGTTTGGGAGGAGTGGGCCTCATCGGCGATCACCCCGTAGCGCCCCCTGGCCAGGGCGGGGTATTTATCTAGAACATCGAAGAGGGCTGGAAAGGTCTGGATGGTGACAATAATGATGCGGGTTTGGGCGGCCAGGGCGGCGGCGAGCTGTTCAGATTTGCTCTGGCTGCTGCCCTCGCGGGTAATGGGTACAACCACGCCGCTGGCGTGTTCAAACTGATAGATGGTGTCCTGTAGCTGGCTGTCAAGGACGGTGCGATCGGTGACCACAATCACCGAACTAAAGAGCTTTTGGGCAGCATTGCCCTCCTCGGAGGGGGCGTAGAGGGCGGCGAGCTGGTGGGCAAGCCAGGCGATGGAGTTGGATTTGCCAGAGCCCGCACTGTGTTGAATCAAATACCGCTGCCCCACCCCCTCCTGGCGGGTGGCTGCAATCAGCCTATTCACCACCTGCCATTGGTGGTAGCGGGGAAAAATCAGGGTCTCCTTGGTGGTGCGGCTGCCATCGAACTGTTCGATGGTTTTTTGCTCAAGGTGTAGAAAGCGCCCCAGGACTTTGAGCCAGGCATCGGGCTGAAACAGTTGCTCCCACAGGTAGCTGGTGGCATAGGTGGTGGGGTTGGCGGGGGGAGGGTTACCGGCCCCACCCTCGGCGGTGCCCTGGTTAAAGGGCAGAAATACGGTGTCTTTACCGGCCAGTCTGGTGGTCATGGCCACCTCCTGCTGGCTGACGGCAAAGTGCACCAGAGCCCCCCGCTTAAAGGTGAGTAGGGGTTCGGCCTTGCGGGTGATCGGGTCTTTGGGGGGCCGGTCTTGACGGTACTGGCGTTTAGCGTTTTCGATGGGTTGCTTGAAGTCGCTTTTAAGCTCCAGGGTAGCGGTGGGAATGCCATTGACAAACAGCACCAGGTCCAGGCGGGGGTTATATTGCCCCGGTCGGGCATGGGGAGAGTAGGAGACCTCCGGCACCACCCGCAGGCGATTAGCCTGATAGCGGGTCTGGGTGTCAAGGTTCATGCCGTGGTCAGGCTGGAAACTACACAGCTCGATTTTGACCCCGGGCAGTTTGTAACCATGGCGCAGCCCGTCAAGGGTGCCGTTTTTCTCGAGGGTGCGAACGGTCTGTTGAATCAACACACTAGCCGGGTCGCTGGGGTTGGCCTGGCAAAGCTTTTGCCAGCGATCGGGCCAGGCGGTCTGGACGTAGGCCAGCAGGTCTTCGGTATAGAGGGCGGTGGTGGGGTTATAACCCGCCGAGGTACCCACCAACCAGCCCTGAGCGGCCAGGGCCTGGAGGATGTCTTGCTGGAAGGCGAGTTCTTTACTATCAGCCATAAGCGGCCTCTAGGGTAGGGACAGGAGAAACAGGGGCTTGCCAGCCCCGTACATCGATCTGGCCCGTCACCGCAGCGGAGATCAGGGCAGAACGGCGTTCTTGGAGGAATTGAGCTAATGAAGTCACTTCGGATATCAAAGAGTCAAACCTATCTCTTTCCCGTCCGACAAAATTGGAAATAGCTACCTGCTCTTCTACCGGTGGAACCGTGACCTTAATCTTCGCAACATATCCCGAACTTAAGTTCATTTGACTTGTTTCATTGCCATCATCTCGAATGTATGAATAGGCAGCCATGAGGTAGTCATGCAGAAAACTGACTTTTAATTTTGGCCCAACTGAAATACCGGCACATGCTTGATTGTAAGCAGCATTAATGCCCAGAACAGCCACTCTTCCTCTTGTAACACCTTGCCCATACATAGCCATTAAGAGCGTACCTTTAGGCGCAATGTGTGTAGCAGAATTATTTACACCTTCAATTGATACATATTCTTCAGTCTGAAAAATAGGCTCATATTTAACCTCGCCTGTTTTTACCCAAGGGACATTGCCATTCCAGTATTCAGGCTTAGAACGGTCAGGAGTCGCACCAGTATCTATTTTAGAATAATATCCAAGAGAGCCTACTTTCCAATGGGCTGGCACTTCCCCCAACCACTCCACTCCAGAATCTTTCATGGGCACAGTGGGGTCGAGGCCCTTGGTGACAGCGTGGGAAATCACTGCCTGGCGCTTTTCTTTGAGTAGTTCGATCAGTCGCTGTTGCTCGGTGATTAAGGCGTCAATTTGAGCGGTTTCGTGGTCTAGGAAATGGGCGATTTGAGTTTGTTCATCTTTTTTAGGCAATGCAATTATAAAATTATTTATCGTGTCACTTGGAATTCGCTGTAGCCCAGCCACTCCCGTCATGGATGACACACAAAAACCCATAAAGTTATTTTCTTGCAAGCGGTAGTAAAGAAGTTTATTAGAGACGCCTTCAAGAACTCGTAAAACGTTAATTTCACTTGATCCAAAACCAACACCATTAGTTAGCTCATCTGCGATTGCAATATTTCTGTTTTCAAAGCATGGTGTCACTTTAGCCTGGAGAATATCTCCATTTTCAAAGTAGGTATATCCAGCATATACATCGGATATAGTACGTTCTTCATCTGGTACTGGTCTGTTAAGAGGAGATGCATCTAAACCCTGACATGCAAAGGATTTCCTGGGTAGATAAGGGGCGAGAGCAGAGGCCGATGGCCATCGCTGGAGTCGTCTGTTTAGCTAATCCCCAATGCGGTCTGACCCAAT
>JBEITR010000014.1:0-63618 GCA_040374765.1 Leptolyngbya sp. | reverse complement strand
GAAGTAAATATGGATAATCTTTTCTCGGAAATCAAGTGAGTAGGCTTTCATCAGGCCCTCCTGAGGAAGACGCAGTAGTGTAGGATCCTTTGCGTCTCATCTACTTCGATCGTACCTCGTTAGCTCAAGAACCGCTATAGAGGCTGTAGACTTCGATCCAGGTGCTGCTGAACATGATGTCGCTTTCGATCGACCGCCCTATTATGGGGATGGACGCCAACATATTAAGCTACAACTAGGCGACTACGTCAGTACATCTATGTTACTGATCATCCGAAAGTGGGTTTGACTTAGTAATGGGGCTGTAGATAATTGATTAGCAATTAGCAGGAGTTCAAGAGTGCCTGAAAAGTCAACTGGGGAGGCTGCTCAGGCACTTTGGGGGTTAGCCCATAGCCCCAGTCATGCGCAGGCCGTACCATTAATATAGCTTTGGCCAGGACCCTGAAGATACGGTTGATCGGTCAACTTCATGGCTCGTAATCCACAGGTTCATCCCATGTTACGAGTTATCAAAAGGCTAATATTGGGTAGGTCCTTTAGAATCATTTCATGGCCGTAGTTAGTGTCGTTTAAGGTTATTGATACCAGGCCTTACTCCTTTAGGGGAGAGGATGAATTCATCCGGGTGTAAACATCAACCAGGTCAGTCTCTAGAGCCTTGCTATAGGTAACTGAGCCCAGGGTTTTATCTGGCACAATCAACTCCTGGACTAAAGTATCAAACCCCAGGAAGAAAATAGCACAGGGGGTGAAGTCAAAGTTAGAATGGAAGGCCTGCGCTGATTGATTCGCTACCCCTATAGATTTGAATTTGATATCTCTGTTGGGACGGGTGACATTGAATATTCTTGAAAATGGACATTCCCAATGGTCTTCATGGGATAAATATAAACCGATTGAATCGCAGTCAATTTCATTTGCCGTATCAACTGCCTTAAAATAAGGTGACTGAAGGCTTGGATTGGCATTAAAGTACGCACCTATTCTGGGTTGATTAATAATCGAATAGGTATTTGTTATAAAAAACTCAGAGCTTAAAACTGGACGATAACAGCTAAAAACTAGATATGGAATGGACGTTAAAGTCAAAACAAGAACCAATCCATAGATCAACTTTAGAGCATACTGTCCTAAAACCGTTCCAATAAAGGCGGATGCTAAAACGAAGAAAGGAAGATGTAAACGGCTTGCCCATGGTTGCCAGGCAAGCAAAATGTTATATAGAATAGCTATGGTAGCTAAAATTATACCATAAAGTGGCAAAAAGGAATATTTTTTGAACCTTTTACGATAATCGAAAAAATAAATTATCGTGGATAGAATGAGTAATAAAAGGCTAATCAGATTTCCTGAAGAGTCTTCATTTAAAAATATCGGCATCGAGCTACCCATCATTTTGATTTGAAAAATAGTGCCAGGGTAAGTCGTGCGAGGATCGTTAACATCAAGATGAAGAAGGTTGTGAATCTGGTAGACTGCCTTTTCAACTAAGTGATTGGCCGGATCGTAGGGAATGGGAAGATGGAGGGCAGTATTCCTAATAATATTTGAAACGATCGCCGCTGGTGTAAATAGGGTATTTTTCGTGGCATTGCCACTAATTCCTAGGGGAGTTTTAAAGACTTTATAGTTTCTTATCCAGTGGGAAAAATTGAGTGATATTGAGATGGATAGGGCCAAAATTATTGGCTGAAAAATCCTCAGTTTTAAGTGCTTAAATCCAAAAAATATGCCAGTAATAACCAGAGGTAACCCGTAGATATAGGCTGTTCCCTTGGTTAAGAGCGCTAACCCTAATGCCAGACCGAATTCTATAAAGGTTCTGAAATCTGTCTGATTCTGAGCCAGTCGTAAAACGTTATAACTCAGGCAAACTAGCCAAAATGACAGTAGGTAGTCATTTTGAGTAGTCACCGACTGTAATAAACCCATCGGAATCGTGGCGCAAATTACTGTCGATAATACCTGTCCCCTCAACCCAGATCCCAACTGCTGAGCCACTAGAGAAATCCCGATCAGGCACCCTGCCATACTTAACCACTGGATCAGGTTGGCAAAGCGATCGCCCCCACTCAAAATTTGTAAATGCATAATCGCAAAACTAGACCAGGGGGGGGAGTCTAGCTGGCGCAGGTTATGGGTGGGGTAATGGGCGACGGATTGGTGCTGGATCCAGTACATCACTCGGGCCATATGGTAGGTCATGGAGTCCCAGTTATTCGGAGGGGCGATGATGGCTACCAGAAAGGAGAGTCCCACAAGGGGAAATAGGCAGATCAGGCAAAACCTGAGAAAGGGGTTTTCCTCCAGAGTTCTACTCAGATCACCAGCTGATCTTTGTAGCTGCTTGGTTATAGTTCTGAGGGAAGAAATCCTACCCAGGTAGAACATGAGTAGTAGGTTAACTCCCACCCAACTGCCTAAGATATAGGATGGATTGATCAAAGAGAAAAGATTAAGCAACTCCGTTATTGCCGCTAGAATTGCAGCCCAAAACAGTGTTGCCGACAGTATCGATCGACGCCAGCCGCCGCTCTGGGTCTGGCAGGCGATGAATAACAACCATAAAGGGAGGACTAGGAAAGCTGGTAGCAGTAAATCATGCATGATAGATGACACTCCTTTACCCATTCTTCCCTAACCCGATGGCGATCGGTCCTGGGGACTTTAGATTTAGCTAAACCGCTCCTTAACAAAGGTCTCCAGCCGATCCATACCCTCTAGAATCGTCTCCATAGAGGTTGCATAGGAGAGTCGAATGGTCCCCTCGGTGCCAAAGGCGATGCCTGGAATGGCGGCTACATACTTATCGGTTAACAGTTGGGTACAAAATTCTAGAGAAGATACCCCCAGGGGTTCAATGTCAACATAAAGATAAAAAGCACCCTCAGGTGTGCCACAACTTAAACCGGGAATCTGGCGACACCGTTCTAGAATTACCTGGCGGCGCTCTGCAAAGGCCCGACCCATGGTTGCCACACAATCCTGTGGCCCCTCCAGGGCGGCGATCGCCCCATACTGGGCAAAGGTACAGACATTGGACGTACTGTGACCCTGAATCGTACTGACCGCCTGAATCAGCTCCCCTGGCCCGGCCAGGTAGCCTACCCGCCAGCCCGTCATCGAATAGCCCTTGGCAAAGCCATTACTGATAATGGTGCGATCAAAAGCCTGGGATGATACTGCCCCCATACTCAGATGGGTGGCTCCATCGTAGAGAATCTTCTCGTAGATCTCGTCCGACACCACCCAGATATCGGCCTCAATAACCACCTCAGCCAGGGCTCGAATCTCCTCGGGAGCGTAGACCATGCCCGTGGGATTAGAGGGGGAGTTTAAAACAAATAGCTTAGTCTTGGGGGTAATTGCCTGCCGTAGTTGGGCGGGAGTAATACGATAGTTTTGCTCGGCGCTAGTGGGCACTAGAACGGGCGTTCCCCCCGCCAGTTTCACCATTTCTGGGTAGCTTACCCAGTAGGGCGACGGAATGATGACTTCATCGCCCGCCTCAATGAGGGCCATGATCAGGCCATAGAGAGAGTGTTTGCCACCGTTGGTCACAATCACGTTCTCTGGCCCGTAGCAGAGATTGTTGTCCTGCCGCAGTTTATTGGCGATCGCCTGGCGCAGGGCCGGTTCCCCAGCCGCGGGGCCGTAGCGAGTCTTGCCCTGGTCCAGGGCTAACTTGGCCGCCGCCTTAATGTGATCGGGGGTATCAAAATCCGGCTCCCCTGCACTAAAGCTGCACACCGACAGACCTTCAGCCTTCATCGCCTTTGCTTTAGCCGCAATGGCTAGCGTAAGAGAAGGGGTGACGCGATTTACCCGACTGGCTAGAGAAAGGGAGGGCATAGGAGTCCCGCAAAACCAACATGACACCTAGGGTAGATCTTTCTGACCCCTGCGATCGGCTTTTTCATGACATCCCAACATTTTTAATCGGGAATCCCACCCAGATCGGGGTGATCCTTGCCCCTTTTCCCTGTGTCGGGGGGCCACGGAAAATCGATCGCCCTCAGGATGGCGGCTATAGCTGCAGCTACCTTGAAGGGAACGCAGGTAAGTCAGAAACCTACCCGGACTCTGTTTTAACCGTTCAATTCTATTTTTAGCCTTCTGACCAAAGCTATATAAAATCACCCGCTCCTGAAGTTTGATAGCCCTCAGCTTTGCCCGGTTGAGTCCTCCCCATGTTGCCCTTAACAGCTTGGGTTTTAGGGCACTAGTTGGATGGTCTCTGGTGATTAACTACCTGATTTATCGCCCAAAACCCATCAAGAATTGCCAACATCCTGGCAATGAGGGGCATCACCATTGATCCTATAAATCGAAAATTCTTTTAAGGTAGATTGTTCCTGAACGTTCACTGTGTTGGTTTGTGCAAACTCTTGAAAAAAGAGGGGCATGACCATACACCCCATAAATGGAAATTCCCTTTAGGGTAGATTGTGCCCATATATTCTGGTAAGTGCGTGCATGACATTTTGCAAGTCTGTGATGCCCTGGCAAGGGACCGGCTATTTGCAAAGTATCCCCAAAAGCATCCTCAAAAGTTGGTTGCCATTTCCCTTTGGGGATGGCGACAACGATGGGGTAAGCCAATCGTCACAAAAATTAATCTTTCCCCTGGGCTTTTTGGGCAGGGTTGTCAGAATTGTGTGGGTCATCTCCAGGTCTAACCTGGGGTGGCTACAAACCAGAAAACCCCTGAGAAATTGCCACTTTCCACCATCGACCCGTTGGGCTGTACTGGCTCAGCCAGTACCCCTTAGCCCGGGAATTTGGAAAATCCGTAGAACTACGGATAAATATCTTCCTGATTTCGGTCGATGACCTCTGTATTTAGGACTAGATGCGCTGAGAACCTTAAAAACCTATGCGACTTTCTTCCATTTTCTCCAAGAACACTGTGTTGGCTTCTCTGACTGGCGTTAGCTTGCTGGTGGCAGCGGCTGCGCCTCTGGTAGGACAAATTTCCTTGCTGGCATCGGGGACCATGATTCAGTCCCTGCGGTCTACCGACCAAGACCGGGGCAGTGGCCGTCTGGTTGCTGACTCTCCCGATTTACAGGCTCTGATGACTGGCTGGCGGGGCAGTGGCCGAATTGGTGATGACACCACCAGTTAGGTCGGGTCCTGCTTTCGTTGACTGCATAAGGGTTTTGCTTTAGTTCGCTGACTGAAAAGCACGATCTCAGCGGATGTAGTCAATATCAGAGACGGTCTGTCTCTCTGAGTGTTGGCTATGTTGCTCGTAAGAGCCTTCATAGTATGGCTGTAGCCACGGGTGACGGGGTACAAGGGGTGTTTGAAGTGGCGATTCAATCGAAGGATTTTGTCAAATCTTTCCAATCCCCTTATGCAGTGAGTCAGGAGGTCTACGCAGCTTAGACCTCTGGCTGTCTTCCTTCTAATAGACAAGCTTTTTGGATATTGGGAGGCAGTCAGTTGACCGATTAACCCTGTCCCAAGGCTTATGAGGCTGTAAGCCTAAATCGGTCTGTCCAGTGATGCCATCTGCCATGGAGTGGAAGGTGATCTGGACAGGCTAATTTTCCTCATCCCTACCGTCAGAACGCCTATCCTGGCTTCGCTTGCAGCGATCCATTGTGTCCTTAGCGTTTTGGCCAAGGCTATATTTTTCAACCTATTGCCATTGCCTTTAACAGTTGGCTTCAACTTCATAGCAGTTACCGCTAAGGTCTCGGCTCCGTGCCGGGCTTTGTTTGTTTACCCCTGATTCGTCTACGTAAATAAGTTATGACTGACTCGCTTTTACAGGTATTTCCCCTATCTACCCTGGCCGAAGATGACGAAATTATTCGTCGTCTGAGTCCCAGTGCCATTGACCAAATTTTAATTTATATCGCCTTTAGTGCCATGCGTATGGGAGGGCATCGCCATGGTGCCTTTTTAGATGCGGCGGCGACCGCAGCTAAGTGTGCTATTTACATGACCTATATCGAGCAGGGTGAGAATTTGCGGATGACAGGCCATCTGCACCATATTGAACCCAAGCGGGTTAAGGCTATTGTCGAAGAGATGCGCCAGGCCCTGGCAGAGGGCAAGCTTATGAAGCTGCTGGGTGCCCAGGAACCACGCTACCTGATTCAGTTCCCTTACCATTGGTTGCGCTGTTATCCTTGGCAACCGGGTCAGTCCCGGGTGGCAGATAGGGGTTTGTCTCCTGCGGAAAAAACCTACTTGGTCGACAAGTTACCCGCCACCTTGCCTGATGCCAAAATTATTAGCTCCTTGCAGTTCTTAGACTTGATTGAGGGGCTCCACGATAAGTCTCAAGACAGCCTCCCTAGCGATCATCGCATTCCCCTGAGTGAAGCCCTAGCAGAGCATATTCGCCGCCGGTTAATCTACTCTGGCACGGTGGTGCGTATAGATGCTTCCTGGGGTTCGGCCTATTATGGTCTGGTTCGATCCTCCTACTCCCCGGTTGACTCAGAAGAACGCATGTACGCCATGGTAGAAGATACGGCCCAGTATTTTCGCATGATGCGGGAGTGGGCCAGCCATGTATCGGGGACTATGCGGGTACTAGAAGAACTGGATATTCCCGCCGAGAAACGGCAAACGGCCTTTAAGGAGTTGGACGAAGTTCTCAGGATTTGGGCTGACAAGTACCACCAGCCGGGGGGCGAACCCACTTTACTACAAATGGCGATCGGTCACCAGCTTAAGTAAGCTGCCCCTAAAGTCGGGTACGATGGCCGGTTAAACCATGGTCAATGGCTGCTGGCCGCTCACGGGTGGGGGCGGCTACGACCAAACGTGGGGAGCTGTACGGCTGCCAGAGAGCTGATTTTCTTGGGCGATCGTAGGGGGTAGACCACGGGCGATGGGGAGGCCTTGGAGTCCATAGTCAGGGTATCAGCCTGGGGTTTGACCGGACTCGGGTGGGGTTGGGTCAGCTTTTCAGCCTCAGGCACAGCGGCAGCGACCGCCGCTAGGGGGGGCTGGTGGTTGGTCTCCCCTGAGGTTGCGGCTGGAGCCAGGGGGGCACCCCAGGGGGAAGGCTCGGTAAACCCTAACCCATTTTGACTGGCGGGAGGGGCTTGCCAGGGATCTTGGGGTGTAGCTTCAATTGGGGATAAGGGCTTTGGTTCAGCCTTGACCTTGGCAGCAGGGGCAGCTTCTGCCTGCAGTCCGGGGATTACAGCTAGGGGATCGGTCTGATCCCCTAAGGGGCTAGCTGGGTTTAGGGATGGCCCTGGTGCGGATAGTTCTGGCGTCACAGAAACAGCAGGTTCCATCGGGCGTTCCCGATCCTTAAGGTTATGGAATAAATCCCGCAGGTGGGATTGCCTATCTCCCTCACCTGGTAGGGCTGACCAGGGTTTGATCTGCCCGGACCTGGGCATAAAATTGGATGCCGTAGCGGCTAGGGGAAGGCCTGTATCCTGACCAGTATTCAGGCATTTCTCTAGGGCTGCTTTAAACTGCAGGGTGTAGTGTTGTTGGCGGTGAAGGCGTGATTTCAGGTCACGACAGCTTTCCTCTGCCTGCACCAGGGCGGCACTCTTTTCGCTAAAACGCTGTTGTAAAAGGGTGAATTCCCGCTCCAGCTGGGCGATGCGCTGCTGCCCTGAGGCCAACTCTGCCTGTAGGGTCTCGTTATGGATGGTGGTGCGCCGTAACCCATCGTTGGCTATATCTAGCTCTTGTAGTAGCTGGGCTATGGAGGTTGGGTCTACTGGGGAGGGGTTGGTTGGGCTCTGGCTGCGTTCTAGTTCAGACTGTAGAGCAGTTTGCGATCGCTCCAGGTACTCTTCCAGTTCTCCGACCCGGGCCAGAAGGGCATCGTTACACTGGTTCAAATCTTGAATTAGGGTGATCAAATCCTCGGTGTTATCGTTAGAACTGGGTTTAGCCTCCAGGTTGTCGTCGAGGCCTACCCAGCCCGGGACGGAACTGACCGGCAGCCGATCTGCCTCTATAAAAAATTGATCAGGGAAGTTAACGGTTTCCCATGGCTCTGCTGTAGGGGTTGTATCGGAGCCAGGTAAATCATCCCCCTGGGGAATAAAGGCCTGATCTTGCAGGTTGACAGTTGGCTCGGCTGGATTGTTTTCAGTCATAGTCTTACCGGGTCCTGGTCGTCTAAATCTAAGGTCAATTTTTGATGGCTAGGGGGGATGATTAGCTGAGAACAGGGTCGGGAACATCCCTAAACCGATCTAAATCCCTGGAATTTGATGATATTTAAATAATAATCCGGTCATCTACTGGATAGTATTCTTCATTAAAAAATAAGGGTAGCCGACTTTTGCAATTTATTCACCTTTTTTACGGTTATTTATCAAGTTGGGGCAGTCGGGCGGCGATGTTGGAAGATTCCGATGCAGGCCTGGTTAGATTTTGTTAGCTATCGGTCCATCCTGCAGATGGGGTTTTCGGGCGAGTCGGAGCCGTGGCGGCTGAGTTGACTCCGATGCCAAAATCCCTAGGGTGCCTTCTTAACCACAGGACTAAGTTGGCGAGATAGCATAAAGTCACTATTAAGAGCGGGGATGCTGCCAGGGGTATGACCAAAACTGAGTCTGGGCAACAGTCGATTAACTTAGACGATACCCGATATTACATCAACCGTGAACTGAGCTGGTTGGGCTTTAATCAACGGGTTTTGCACGAAGCTCTCGATCCTCGCACGCCCCTCCTAGAACGGCTGAAGTTTTTGGCTATCTACAGCTCTAACCTGGATGAGTTCTTTATGGTGCGTATTTCCGGGGTGATCGAGCAGGTTGATGCAGCGGTGCAGGCGGTCGCCCCCGATGGATTATCGCCCACCCAACAGTTGGCCGCCATCCGGGCTCTGCTGTTGCAGGATATTCAACTCCAACACCAAACCTTTGAGCAGGTTTTGCGTCCAGCTTTGACCAACCATGGTGTTTACCTGGTGGACTATGGCCAGCTGAATTCAGAGCAAAAAGCCTTCCTGAAGGACTATTTTGAAAGGCGGATCTTTCCTGTCCTCACTCCCCTCAGCGTTGATCCGTCCCATCCCTTTCCCCGCATGTCTAATTTGAGTTTAAATCTGGCGGTGCGGGTAGTTAATCCTGAAAATGGTAATGAGAAATTTGCTCGGGTCAAGGTTCCCAGTAGCCTGCCCCGTTTTATTCCTATGCCGGGTTCCCTGGCCACCGTGGAGGGAACGGCCTGTTTATGGATAGGCGTGCCCCTGGAACAGGTCATTGCTGAACATCTTGACTATTTGTTTCCAGGCATGACGATTGCCGGTCACCATGTCTTTCGGATTACCCGCGATGCCGATTTTCCGATTTTAGAAGATGAGGCCGATGATCTGTTAATTGCGATCGAGCAGGAAATTAGTAAGCGTCGACTGGAGGGCTTTGTCTGCCGGCTGGAGTGGGAAAGCTCTATGCCAGAGGATTTACAACAGTCGATCAGGCGAGAACTGAAGGTTAATGAGGATCGGGTTTATGCCATTGATGGCCTGATTAACCTCAAGGATCTCTTCTTTTTTGCATCCCTACCTCTCCCCAGTCTCAAGGCTACCCCCTGGATTCCCCTGGTGCCTCCCCGCCTGAAGCCGGTGATTGATGTGGATGAGGAGGGTTATACGGAACAGAGGCCGGATATGTTTGCCGTCATTCGTCAGGGTGATATTCTGGTTCACCATCCCTATGAGTCCTTTACGGCCTCGGTCCAGGAGTTTATTACCCAGGCGGCCACCGATCCCCAAGTGCTTGCCATTAAGATGACCCTCTACCGTACCTCGGGAGATTCTCCCATTGTTAAAGCCCTGATTACGGCGGCGGAAAATCGTAAACAGGTGGTAGCCCTGGTGGAGCTGAAGGCCCGTTTCGATGAAGCCAATAATATTATTTGGGCTAAAAAACTTGAGGATGCGGGTGTGCACGTCGTCTACGGGATTGTGGGTCTGAAGACCCACACCAAAACTACCCTGGTGGTACGGGAGGAGGGGGATGAGATTCGTCGCTACGTCCATATTGGCACGGGCAACTATAACCCTAAAACCTCTACCCTATATACCGATCTGGGGCTATTCAGTTGCCGCGAGGACCTGGCGGCAGACCTGACGGATCTATTTAATTTTTTGACGGGCTATTCTCGTCAGAGCGCCTATCGCAAAATTTTGGTGGCTCCCCTTACTCTGCGCGATCGCATAGAAGCACTGATTCGACGTGAGACCGATCATGCCCGCCAGGGCCGCCGCGGAAAAATCATTGCCAAAATGAACTCCCTGGTAGACCCTGCCATTATCAAATTGCTCTACCAGGCTTCCCAGAGTGGGGTTGAAATCGATTTAATCATTCGAGGTATTTGCTGTTTGCGTCCAGGACTACCCGGTGTAAGTGAAAATATCCGCGTCATCAGTGTGATTGGGCGGTTCTTAGAACACTCGCGCATCTTTTGTTTTCATAACGATGGCAATCTCGAGTACTACATGGGTAGTGCGGACTGGATGACCCGCAACCTGGATCGACGGGTAGAGGCGGTTACCCCCGTAGAAGACCCCTCTCTGGTAGCAGAACTCCAGGAAATTTTGGCTACCCTCCTGGCGGATCATCGGCAGGCCTGGGATATGGATGGGGATGGCACCTTTACCCAACGTCGCCCGAGCGGCGATGAACCTGGGCAAAGTACCCATGCGACCCTAATGGCTCGGGCCCTGAAGCGAGACCGAGAGCTTTAGTGACCTTAGCCGGAGTGGCGTTACTCTACGGTTACCGACTTGGCCAGGTTGCGAGGTTGATCTACATCTAAGCCCCGCCGAGCGGCAATGTGGTAGGCCAGTAGTTGCAGGGGAATCACCGCCACAATGGGCGACAGTAATTCGTCTACGGCGGGTACCGGTAGGACCTTGTCAAACACCTCTCCAGCCTCCCGATCCTCGGTAGACACCACCCCAATCAGGAGGGCATCCCTGGCCTTGGCTTCCTGGGCGTTGGACAGTACCTTATCGTAAACCCCTCCTGGCATCGCCACCGCCACCACTGGTACCCGGGCGTCTAATAGGGCGATCGGGCCATGTTTCATTTCCCCAGCCGGATAGCCCTCTGCATGGATATAGCTAATTTCCTTCAGCTTCAGGGCTCCCTCCAGGGCAATGGGGAAGTTAATGCCCCGCCCCAGGTAAATAAAATCCTGGGTGTCACTAAAGTCGTGGGCCAGTTCTTCAATGTAGCGTTCCTGACTTTCCAGGACCTGCTCAATCTGGGCCGGTAGCTGGTGCAGCCCTGTGAGAATGGTGTCCATCGCCTCAGGGGATAGGGTTTGGCGACCATAGGCCAGATCCAGCGCCAGAAAATAAAAGGCCATCACCTGGGCGGTAAAGGTTTTGGTGGCAGCCACACCAATCTCTAAGCCCGCATGGGTATCAATAATGGCTGGTACTAAACGGGCCAGAGAGCTTTCCGGTCGGTTTGTAATACCTAGCAGGCGGGGGGCGAAGGCCGGATCCTGGTTAGCGTTACGGCGATTCTGCTCCATTTCCAGGGCCGCCAGGGTATCGGCGGTTTCACCGGATTGGGTGACCCCAATGGTGAGGGTATGGCGGGTTAGGGGAGTGGGAGAGTAGCGAAACTCGGAGGCATACTGTACCAGGGTAGGCAGACCGGCCACCTGTTCAATGAGATACTTACCCACCAGCCCCGCATGCCAACTGGTCCCGCAGGCCACAATCTGTACCTGTTCCAGGTCCCTCAGCAGGGTTGGGGGCAGATTCAGTTTGATCGGACTAGCGCTATTGTGGCTGGGACTCCAACTGTTATCAATGTAGGTTTCCAGGGCGGTTCGCACCACCCCAGGCTGTTCGTAGATTTCCTTCAGCATGAAGTGGCGAAAGCCCTGCTTTTCCACCATGATGGGGTTCCAGTTGAGGGTCAGGGGATGTTTTCGTAGGCGATCGCCATTAAAGGTATAGATTTCTACCCCCAAGGGAGTTAAGCTGGCTAGCTCCCCATTTTCCAGAGGCAACACCGCCCGGGTATAGGGAACAATGGCGGGGGTATCAGAGGCGCAGAAAAACTCCCCCTGGCCAAAGCCAATCACCAGGGGAGCTTGCTGGCGCACAACCACCAGTTCATCGGGAAAGTCAGTGCTAATTACCGCCAGGGCAAAGGCACCCTGTAGATCCTGAGAGGCTAAACGTACGGCTTCCAGTAAGGCTGATCGGCCTGGCGGACTGGTGGCGTTTTGGTCCAACTGGTGCAGATAGGATGCGATTAAATGGGGAACCACCTCGGTGTCGGTATCGGAAACGAATCGATGACCTTCAGCTTTGAGGGTTTCCCGCAGATCTCGGTAATTTTCGATAATACCGTTTTGCACCACCGCTACCCGTCTATGGTTATCCATATGGGGATGGGCGTTATATTCCTCCGGTTTACCATGGGTAGCCCAGCGAGTATGACCGATGCCCAGGCGGGCCGGGTTGTCAACCCCATCTAACTTATTCTGTAGGTTTTGTAACTTACCCTTAGCCCGTATACAGAGGATTTCTCCCTCTAGAACGGTGGCAATGCCAGCGGAATCGTAGCCGCGATACTCCAGTTTACGCAAACCCTCCATGAGGATATCGGCCGCCGCTCGAGTACCAATATATCCGACGATGCCACACATAGCCTTGCCCCCTAATGCCTACAACTTTGAGCAATCCCATCAGTTCGATCGGGAGACAGCTCCTTAGAGCTTCACCGACCATCCTTTGTTTTAGCCGTATAAAAAGGTTCGAAAATCCATTGTCTGGACTCTACCTGGAAATTCCTAATCGCCTACCGTTGCCTTTTGTAGTGCCTATCAATGCATATATTAAGATACCGACGGCAATAATCTTCTGGTCCTTGAGGTAATGGCTATATCTTGATAGGTCCTTGGGGTGGTCGACCATAGCCATTCTATCGCTGTAGCTAGGGTTCATGGGGCAAAAAGAGTAGTTGCCAGGGCGATGCCATCAGAGACTTTTGCCGCAGTTCTCCAATATCCTTAGAGCTAACGGGTTGAGTTCCTTCGCCAGGTCCAATGGAGTGAAAGGGAATTCACCACCACCGTTACGGAACTGGATGCCATCAGTCCCGCCGCCAAGGCTGGGCTCAGGCTGAGACCCAGGGTGGGTAGTAGTAGCCCCGCTGCCAGGGGAATCATCACCAGGTTATAGGTAAAGGCCCAGGCCAGGTTCTGCCGAATTTTGCTGACGGTGGCCCGGCTGAGCTCAAGGGTATCCAGTAAACTGGAGAGGCGATTGGTGATTAAAATAACATCGGCGGTTTCCACGGCGATATCGGTGCCTGAGGAAAAGCTAATGCCCACATCGGCCTGGGCCAGGGCAGGGGCGTCATTAATACCATCGCCCACCAGGGCTACGGTGTGTCCCCGATCCTGTAGTTGCCGAACAACCTCGACTTTGGCCTCGGGCAGCATTTCTGCCCGAATTGCAGTCGGTGGGAGGTGGAGCTGATCGGCGATCGCCCCTGCTACGGCGGCCCGATCTCCCGTCAGTACCATCACCCCCATTCCCTGCTGTTGCAGCGTTTGGATCACTCCATCGGCGTCATCCCGCAGTGGATCGGTCACCACCAGCAACCCCAGGGGTTGACCCCCTAGACTCAGGAAAACCACCGTCTGCCCCGGGGCCGCCAGATTTTCTGCCTGCTCCCGAACCGCGGTTGGTAGGATTGTCCCCTGCCGATCCATCCACAGGGCATTACCCAGGGCGCAGGTCAGGGATTGATCCTGCCAGATCACCTCAGCCTTTACTCCTAGGCCAGGTTGGCTGGCAAAATCTGTAGCAGTTAGTAGCGGTAGATCCTGGACCTGGGCGGCGGCTTGAATGGCTAGGGCCAGGGGATGGCTAGCGCCGGTCTCCACCGTTGCGGCCAGGCGTAGAAGATCCCTTGCTTCTATGGCTGGAGTTAGGCTCTCTACCCTGGTGATGTGGGGCTGTCCCAGGGTAAGGGTACCGGTTTTATCAAAAATTACCCAGTCTACCCGATGTAGTGTTTCTAAAATATCTCCCCCCCGAATTAACAGCCCCTGCTCCGCGCCTAAGCCCGACCCCACCAGAATGGCGGTGGGGGTAGCTAAACCCAGGGCACAGGGGCAGGCCACTACCATCACCGCGATCGCCAGTTTTAAGCTGGCTAGTAGGGTCGATGGCATGGGAGCCATCCCTTGACCATGGTGAGCCATACCCAGCACTGTCGCCATCATCCCCGGCCAATGGGCAAACCCCACCAGATACCAGAATAGAAAGGTTAAAGTGGCCAGGATCAGCACCCCGTAGGTAAAGTAACCTGAGATTTGATCCGCCAGTCCCTGGATGGGAGCTTTGCGACCCTGGGCTGTTTCCACCAGTTGCACCATGTGGGCCAGGAGGGTGTGCTGACCCGATCCTGTCACCTGGACAGCTAGCCTACCGGTTTGGTTGAGGGTGCCGGCCGACACCAGGTCTCCGGGTTGCTTGGCAACCGGAATAGATTCGCCAGTTAACATCGATTCATCGACGCTGGATTGGCCTAACCCAATCCGACCATCGGCGGGAAACTTTTCTCCCGGTAACACTTGCAGCCAATCCCCTGGCTGTACACAATGGGCTGGCACCTCAACCCCAACTTGACTGATGGTGTGCATAAGGGGATCGGCAATTAATCGGGCCACGGTAGGTTGGAGCTCCACCAGCGATCGCAGGGCCGTCATGGCCCGAAACCGAGCCCGTTGCTCCAGGGTGCGGCCCAATAAAATAAAGCTCAGCAACATCACCGGCTCATCAAAAAAGCACTCCCAGCCCAACTGAGGGAAAGCCAGCGCTATCAAGCTGGCCAGATAGGCCGTACCACTACCCAGCGCCACCAGGGTGTTCATGGTGGGGTTCAGGCGCCGCATGCCCCCCCAGCCCTCTACAAAAATCTGGCGGGCCGGGCCCAAGAGGGTCAGGGTAGCCAGCAGGGCGTGGAACCATAGATCGCTCAACACCGGTAGGTTTACCCACCCGGAATGTTTGAGATGACCCAGGGTAGAGAGCAGCAATAGGGCGATCGCCATAGCTAACCGGCGACCCTGCTGTTGCTGCTCAGCCCGCAGCCGATCAACCCAGTTCTGTTGGTCAGTGAGCCCATCCCTACCAGCGGCTATCCTGGGAATGGCTGTAAAGCCAGCCTGGCCTATGGCTTCCACCAGGTGCTCGGGGCTGACGGTGTCGCCGTCGACAGTTACCACCGCCACCTCAGTCACCAGGTTAACGGTGGCCGTGACAACTCCCGTCACCTTGGTTAGGCGATTTTCTACCGCGCGTACACAGCCAGCGCATTTCATGCCCCTGACGTCTAGCACTAATGTATGGCAGTCCTGACTAGGGGGAGACTGTTCAGTAGGGGATGGGGCTAGGCGATCTAAAACGGCCATAGGTATGGCTCTGGTAATCGGTCAGGTTCAGCCTAACAAGGGATTGGGTATTTAGCATAGGGGTAACGGGGTGATCAGGGAAGTTGCAACGGCGATTCAGTCTCCATCTTTTACGCAAGTCTTTCCGTACGTACCCTTTGAGGCGAACCAAAGCCCCTGGCTAGGATGGGCTTTGGTCAATCCACTCTGTCCAAGGAGTTCTGACTAAAGCTATATTGGGCTAAATTCTGTCAATTTAGGCCTTTGAAATGGGCATGCTTGCCTCAGAAGTGTGACAGTTTAAGCCCGCTTTGCCAAGGAGCAGGGCAATGAAGCTTACCTTACCTGAGGGAAATTCACACTATCAGAGATAGTATTGATAACTGATAGGTCATGATGTAGTCATTTGAGAGTTAAAAATACAGGCTGATTCCAAGCATGGCAGAACGATGGTTGTGAAAAGACTATTGGATGGACGGTTTCAGTTCATTCGAGCAGTGAGCACGAAGCGCTACATCAAAACCTATCTGATGCTGGATCAAAGCGACCCAGCTAAGGGTAAGTGTATTGTTAAGCGCCTACAATTGCCTGAATTACCCGGCCAAACCCCTGCAACCCTGAAGGTTCTCCATAACTTATTGGATAAGCGCCTCCAAGTTTTAGAGGCTCTCAAGGATGATGACTGCCTGGAAAAGAAGTTGGCTTTAGTCTGGGAAGGTCAGGATTTTTATTGGATTAGAAGTTACGTGCCGGGCCAATCTTTCGGGCAGGAACTGGCCAGCGGCCAGGCCGAATCTGAGGCGGTGGTTCGTCAGTTTTTGCTTGACGTTTTAACGATATTGGATAGGTTGCAAGATCAGGGTATTGTCCATCAAAATTTGCACCCCAATAATCTGATTCGCCATCAGACTGGAGGTCAGTTCGTTTTAGTAGATTTTGGCCTGATCCAGGCAGTTTCTCCCTCCAGGCCAGGCCGAGATAGGCTGAGTAACGGCAATGGTAAAATCCGTAGCTCTGCTGAGACGAGATTTTATCAGCCTGTAGTGAACAACAGTGGTAACTCCTTCTCGGCTTTCCATCCAGACCATTTCGCCCTGGGGGTGATGGCTCTGCAACTGGCTACGGGGCTATCCCAGGAGGCGTTACCCCAGGCCCATCAGCCAGACTTCGCTGACCAGGTCAGGCTGCAATTGGATGAATGTTCTGCCCTGGGGGAAGGGCTGAAGGCTACCTTAACCAGAATGATTGCCCCTGCCCCTGGGAGCGAGTTTCTGCGGGCTCGAGACATTCTGGCGGTTTTAACCTTGCCCCAGGCCACTGTCCCGGGGGCTGCCCATCTACCCCCCCAGGCCTCTGATGATCGTGGCTCCGCTGTGGAATTGTCGGCTCCACCGATGATCCCCGACACTCTCGATCAGAATGGAGATACACCAACGGGCAAAACTATCTGGCGCAAACCTGGGAGAATGCTCAGAGGTGTGCCTGGGGGACCAATCGGGCTGATCCTGGCGGGGTCAGTAGGTATACCCTTGATCCTGGCGGGCCTATGGTTTGGTTTACAGATTCCCCAGCGCTGGGATACAACTCGTCTGTCGGAGCAGGCCCGCCAGGCGGAGCAGAAGGGCGATGTTAAGGGAGCGATCGCCAATCTCGATAAAATCATTAATCATCACTCCAACCACATTCCTACGCTGCTGTACCGTTCCCAACTCTTGCAGAAAAGTGGCCAGTCGGAAAAGGCCCTGGCCGATCTGAACCAGGCTATTGAGATTGAGCCTACCTCCGCTAAGCTTCACTTTCAGCGAGGTAACCTGCAACTGGATTTGGGGGATCTCCAGGGAGCTATTGAGGATTATAGTAAGGCCCTAGAACTGGACCCCAACTATAACGATGCCTATCTAAACCGGGGTAATGCCAGAGCCGATCTGGGGGATGAAAGTGGAGCCGTAGAAGACTACACTACGGTGTTAAATCGGACCGACAATGCCAGGATCAAGGCCCTGGCCCACATGAACCGGTGTCTGTCCCGGTCTAATTTAGGGGATCAATCTGGAGCCATGGCAGATTGCTCCACTGCCATTAACTTGCAGCCGGGTAATGGTCTGGCCTACGGTAATCGGGGTCTGGTGAAGCGGCGGTTAGAAGACTTCAAGGGCGCCCTGCAAGACTTCACTATTGCCATTCAACTTAACCCCGATAACCCGGAGCCTTACTACAATCGAGGCCTGACCCGGCAAGGCCTGGGAGATCTGAGGGGGGCTATGGTTGATTTTAATCAAACGATTAAGATCAACCCTAACCATCCCTTTGCCTACTATGACAGAGGCGTATTGCACGCCGCCCTGGGAGAGACCAAGGAGGCCATCGCCGATCTTGAAAAGGTCGCCAGTAGCTGTCTAAATCTGGGCCGTACCGATTGTTTTAAGGATGCCCAATATCAGCTTCAGCAACTTAAACAGACGCCTCCTACCAATCCCTAAGAAATCCGAGGACGATGGCCACTGCCCGCTCTTCGCCGTCCCATATCAATCAATCGGTTATAGTCAGAGCTGGCAACACGAAAGCTAGTACTATGATTATTCGCCAGGGTCAGAGTAGACATAGATACCAGGGGTTCTGGCTGGGACGGAACATGGGCCAGCCCTATCATCATTAAAGTAATTAAACAGGTAGAAAAACGTTGGATTAACATAAGGGAATTCCAAATAGGATACTTATTTATTCCTAGATGCCAGCAACGATTCAGGCCAGTTTTGGAACTTCTCTGTGAGAATTTGATTAATTCCTCTCCCGTTGTTTAAAGGTAAGGTATCCGAGACGATTACCCATGGCTATGGCCCTGCTCTGCCCGGGGAATTACTGAAATTTTCCCAGGCCTCCAGGTAAGGTATTGGTAAGGGCTGTCAGAGGATGGGAGAAAATACCTACATGTACAACCTCAAAGTGGTGATTATTGGTGCTGGCATTGGCGGATTGACCGCTGCCATTGCCATGGAACAGGCGGGCTATGGGGTGGAGGTCTACGATCGCGTCCAGGAATTACGGCCAGTTGGGGCGGGTATTTCCCTCTGGTCGAACGGGGTGAAGGTTCTTAATCGCCTGGGTTTAGGCGATCGGTTGGCAGCCATCGGTGGGCGTATGGATACCATGGAGTATCGCAGCCATCGAGATCAGCGCCTTAGCTATATTGACCTCCAGCCCCTCTTTGAGCAGGTAGGTCAGCGTCCCTATCCAGTAGCCCGGGCCGACTTGCAGACTATTCTGCTGAACGCCTGCGGTCCTGACCGGGTGCAGCTAGGTATGACCTGTGTGGCGATCGAACAGGATCTAACCGCGGCTACGGCTGTCTTTGCTAATGGTCATCGGGCCACGGGCGATCTGATCATTGTGGCCGATGGGGCTCGATCAACCCTGCGCAATCAGTTGCTCGATCAACCCGTAGAGCGTCGTTATGCTGGCTATGTTAATTGGAATGGACTGGTGTCCGCCGCTGCTGACCTTTGCCCTTGCGATCGCTGGGTCATTTACGTGGGGGATAGCAAGCGAGCCTCTATGATGCCCGTGGGTGGCGATCGCTTTTACTTTTTCTTTGGTGCTCCCATGGCGGCTGGCACCCAGGTAAGTCCTGCTGGTCTGCGCCAGGAACTGGCTGGCCTCTTTCAGGGCTGGCCCCCAGCCGTACAACGGTTGATTCAGCGGCTTGATCCTGAAACCACTAACCGTCTGGATATCAGCGATCTTGATCCCCTAGAGCGATGGGTTAACGGGCGTGTTGCCCTGTTGGGAGATGCCGCCCATGCCAGTACCCCCACATTGGGCCAGGGTGGCTGCCAGGCCATGGAGGATGTAGAGGTGTTGAGCCGCTATTTACTCACCACCAATATTGGGGTAGCCGATGCCCTGCAACGTTACCAGCAAGCTCGCCAGGATCGCACTGCCCAACTGGTACTGAAGGCTCGCAAACGGGCTGCTACCATCTACGGCCATGACCCGGCGGTAACCCAACAATGGTACGCCGATCTGAGCCAGGAACCGGCCGCTGCCGTCATCAATGCTCTGGCCACAACCATTTTAGCGGGGCCACTGGGATAGGTTTGCAGGTAACCGCCGCCAGGATGGCTGGAAAGTCCATCTACAGCTTTATGATCAGTTCATGATTTCTCCCTTTGGTCTGCTTTGCCCATGGCCTACCCTATTCCCCCATCGGTAATTACCGATCCCACCTACCTGCGCCATCGCCGGTGGATGGGCCGGGCCTTGGAATTGGCAGAGGCGGCAGCAACCGGGGGTGATGTACCGGTGGGAGCGGTGGTGGTGGGCCCGGAGGATAGGCTTTTGGGGGAAGCTGGTAATCGGCGGGAGCAAGACCAGGATCCAACCGCCCATGCCGAGATCCTAGCCCTACGCCAGGCCAGCCAGCGGTTGGGCAACTGGCGCCTGAGCCAGTGCATCCTTTACGTGACGCTGGAGCCCTGTCCGATGTGTGCGGGGGCGATTCTGCTCAGCCGCTTAGGGCTGCTGGTCTACGGGGCGGATGATCCCAAGGCTGGATCGCTGGGATCGGTGATTAATCTACCGGCTAGTGCCTGTAGTTACCACCGACTGTCTATCCTGGCTGGAATCCTGGCTACTCCCTGTCAGCAACAGTTACAACGATGGTTTCAGCAAAGACGAGGGCAGGAGCTGGCGAAGGATTGAGCTTTAGTTAACCCCAGTGAGGTCTTCTGGGCGCAGGTGGGCATTCATGACTTGGCCGTCTTTAAACCAAAGGATACGCTGGCTAGTTCGGGCCACATTCAGCTCGTGGGTCACCATCACAATGGTGATGCCCTGGCTATGGAGGGTAGCGAAGATCGCTAGAATCTCCTCTGTGGTATGGCTGTCCAGAGCTCCCGTGGGCTCGTCGGCGAGAAGTAACAGCGGCTGATTGACAATGGCTCGGGCGATCGCAACCCGCTGCTGTTGCCCCCCCGATAACTGGGACGGGCGATTCTGCAGACGGTCTCCCAACCCCACCTGCTGTAGGGCGGCGATCGCCCGTTCCTGGCGCTCTGACTGTCCCACCCCCCCATAGACCATGGGTAACTCCACATTTTCCTGGGCGCTTAACTGGGGTAGGAGATGAAACTGCTGGAAAACAAAGCCGATTTTTTGGTTACGGATATGGGCCAGGGTCCGATCATCTAAACTGGCAACATTTTGGCGATCGAAGTAGTAATCTCCACGGGTCGGTCGATCCAGACAACCGATCATATTCATGGCGGTCGACTTGCCCGACCCCGACGGTCCCATAATGGCACAGTATTCTCCAGCGGCAATGGTTAAACTGACGTCCCATAGGGCTCTAACCTCGGTGTTCCCGCTACCGTAGGTCTTATGCAGGTGATCAAATTCAATCAGAGCGTCTGCCATAGCTATTGCGGTAGTAATGATCCTCTGGCCATACCTACCCTAGCCCATGATTGTTTCACCAAACGCTGGTGTGGTCTGAGAACATGGACTCGCTGGAGACAATTCTTTATACTAAGAATAATTAAGATGGCAGTCTGGGTGATTATCCCTATGGCTTGCTGCCATGGTTAGGACTAGGGGGTATGAACAGTGGCTAACCTTCAGGCGAATTGGCAAATTGATTTACTCTACGATGGCGATTGCCCCCTATGTTTGCGGGAGGTGAATTTTTTGCGCCGTCAAGACCGGGGAAGGGGGTTAGTACGGTTTACTAACATCGCCGACCATGACTATGACGCCGAGCATCACGGAGGGGTGGACTACGCCCGTGCCATGGGCCGTATCCATGGAGTTCTCGCCGATGGCAGGGTGATTCAGAACGTTGAGGTATTTCGCCAGGTCTACCAGATTTTGGGCATCGGTTGGATTTACGCCCCCACGGGCTGGCCCTTCCTGGCTCCCCTGGTAGATTGGCTCTATGGGTTGTGGGCCGACTGGCGACTGGCCCTCACCGGACGGCCCAGTTTGTCAGCTCTGTTGGCTGAACGGCAGGGCAGGGAGTGTGGCGATCGCTGTCGGACCAGCGATGAATATGGCGTTGGCCAGAACCCTTAGGACCGGGTAAATCGGTCAAGGCTAAGACCGGGTAGGCGTTGTAGCCGTAGCTGGTAGGCCAGGGTGATCACTGCTGAGCAGTCCCTGGCCCCCTGGGCATAGAGATTTAAGATCTAACTAGTTAGCACCCATTCCACCAGGGTACGTACCCCAAATCCCGTGCCCCCTGCATTGGTGTAACCACTTTCCTTCTCGGTCCAAACTGGACCTGCCACATCCAGGTGGACCCAGGGCGTTTCCTTAACAAACTGCTTGAGAAACAGAGCCGCCGTAATCGAGCCACCGGCTCGGGGACCGGTGTTTTTCATATCTGCCACAATCGATTTAAGGCCATCGAAGTATTTATCTTCCATGGGTAAACGCCAGAACTTTTCACCGGCGATTTCAGCAGCCTGGGTAATGGCGGCAGACAACTCCTCGTTTTCAGTGAACAGACCGGCAATGTCGTCTCCTAAGGCGACGATACAGGCACCGGTTAGGGTAGCCAGATCCACAATGGCATCGACTTTAAGGTTTTCTGCAAATACCAGGGCATCGGCCAGGGTCAACCGGCCTTCCGCATCGGTATTGTTGACCTCAATGGTCTTACCATTCGATGCGGTTAGAATATCTCCAGGGCGCAAAGCCTTGCCACTAATCATATTTTCCGTGGCCGCCGTGATGAAGTGTACCTCAACCTCAGGTTTGATCTGACCAAGGGCTTGGGCTGCTCCCAGGGTGGCGGCAGCTCCACCCATATCTACCTTCATCATTTCAATGCCACTACCCGCCCCTTTGATGTTTAGTCCCCCAGAATCAAAGGTTAGTCCCTTACCCACGATCGCCAGCTTACGGCTGGCTGGACTGGTGGGTCGATAGGTGAGATGGATAAACTTGGGGGGTAAGTCTGAGGCCCTGGCTACCCCTAAATACGCCCCCATACCCAGGGCTTCGCACTGGTCACGTTCTAAAATCTCCACCTCTAGACCATAGGTGGTACCAATTTCTGTGGCGGTCTGGGCTAGAAATTCTGGAGTCACCACATTGGCAGGAGCGGAAACCAGTTCTCGAGCCAGAATTACCCCGGAACAGACGGCTTGGGCGGTAGTAACACTGGCTTCCTGATTAGCCAGATTAAGCAGATCAACCTGACTTAGCTTAACTTTGCCATTTTCCCTATCTTCAGATTTGAAGCGAGTATCCTGATGCAGCGCCAAGATTACTCCCTCCGCCAGGGCCTGGGCCGTTAGGGAGGGATTGGCTGATACGAGGGGAAAGCTCAGGCCTAAACTGGAACATTTTTCCTTTTTCCCCAAGCGAGCCGCCGCCGCTCCCCCCCGTCGCAGGGTATCAAAGGTGATAGCTTCACTACTACCCAGACCAACTAAGCCCAGCTTACGCACCAGACCTGTTTGGCCAATACGAATGATTGCTGTAGATCCTTCCTTGCCAGTGAACTCTGCTTCGTCAATTAATTCCTGCAAGAGCCCTGACACCTGAGTATTCAAATCCGCCAGAGTGCCGACAAGGGGAAGAAATCCTTCTGCCACACCCACAACCAAACAGTCTCCTGTCCAATTCAGACAGGTTTTATCAGATACTTGAACCTGCATTATGCCTTCTACCCGGGAAATGTATTTTTCTAGCAGCATTTAATAGAAATTATAGTCCCCCACCCCATTGTTATATAAGCGGTTATGTAGGGGTTATTATGCTTGACTTCATCGGTTTCCTGCAGACTAGACAGAACTTTACCTGCTTGGTACAATTGTTCTGTAAGCCACTGTGGTCACCTTCCCTAAAGTCTCTATGGAATCCTTAACTCCTGCTCAACAAGAACTCTACGATTGGCTCGTTGACTACTTGCGTACTAACCAGCACGCCCCCTCTATTCGCCAAATGATGGGAGCAATGCACCTGAAGTCTCCAGCTCCTATCCAGAGTCGTCTGGAGCATCTTAAGAACAAAGGTTACATTGAGTGGAGTGAGGGGAAGGCTCGTACCATTAGAATTCGAGAAGACCTGCGGGGCTTGCCCATCCTGGGGACCATCGCCGCAGGCTTCGTTAATGAAGCTTTCACCGACGATGTTGAACGACTTGACTTAAATGGGTTACCCCTGAAGGCTGGAGATTATGCCCTCAGGGTCACGGGAGACAGCATGGTCGATGCCATGATCCTCGAAGGTGATGTGGTCATTATGCGTCCCGTTAAAGATCCCCAATCAGTGAGGGAAGGCACTATCGTAGCCGCCAGGGTTGAAAGTGGCACAACCCTCAAGTCCTTCTATCGCCATGGTAATCAAGTCAAGCTCAAGCCGGCCAACCCTAACTATCCCGTCATGGAGTTTCCGGCTGATATGGTAGATATTCAAGGCCGGTTAATCGCCGTTTGGCGCGGTATTGATCCTGACTTCAACCTGTAGAACTATAGTCGTAGTCAGGGTTGAGGGGGCGGAGGCAAGGCAGGCCGTCGACCCAGGCTTCACTTTCAGCGGTCAACCCTCTTTCCAGCCTTCTAGTCAAGGCTACACAGTTTAGGGTTTGACTACCAGCACTGTACAGGGAGCCTGCTCCACCACCTGGCTACTAACGGACCGAGCTAAGATTCGGTCTACACCAGTGAGACCGCGAGTTCCCAAAATAATCAGGTTTACCTGATAGATATTGGCTAACCGAATAATTTCAGTTTCTGCGTCCCCTTCTACCATTTCGAAGGTAGGATCCAGGTCTGGTAGTTCCTGCCCTATTTTTCTCAGGTACTCTTCAATCTGGTGATTAGTCAGGTCCTCTGCTGCAGAAAGGGGACGGGATGCATCGCGATCGGGATTTTCCTGCGGGACGGGAAGTACATGAACCAGAATCAGCTGGGTTCGAGGAGGGAGAATCAGTTGCTTTGCTGTCGCAATGACTCTGGCATCCAGGCTTGAGTGGTTCAGGGCAATTAAAACTTTTTCAAACATAGGTACTTAGGGGTGGGTTCGTCGTTTAACCGATTCACCGTGGGAGGGCAGTCCTTCCGCATCGGTTAATACATCAATGGCCTCTGCTACTAACTTCAGGGCTGCGGGAGAATACTGAATTAAGCTGGAGTGCTTCATAAAAGTTTCAGTAGAAAGGGGAGAAGCGTAGCGAGAGGCCCCAGAGGTAGGTAGGGTATGGTTTGGTCCGGCCAGGTAGTCGCCAACCGCTTCAGGGGTAGAGTGACCCATAAAAATGGCGCCCGCATGGCGAATTTGCTTCAGCCAATCCCAAGGGTCGGCTACCTCCAGTTGCAGGTGTTCCGGGGCAAATTGATTAGAGAGTTCACAGGCCACCTCCAGGTTCTCAACCACGATCGCTAAACCGTAGTTGGCAATCGACTTTTCCGTTAGGGTTTGGCGGGGATGGCCGGTGAGTTGGCGGCCAACCTCTGCCGCCACTGCTCCAGCTAGGTCGGTACTGGTGGTGAGAAGAATAGCTGCCGCCATTGGATCGTGCTCGGCCTGGGCGAGCAGGTCCGTTGCTACATGTACCGGATTAGCCGTATGGTCGGCAATTACCAATACTTCCGATGGTCCCGCCAGAGAATCAATGCCTACCCGACCAAAGACCAGTTGTTTTGCCAGGGTGACGTAGATATTGCCGGGACCAGTGATGATATCTACTGCCGGTATTGTTTCAGTACCGTAGGCGAGGGCGGCGATCGCCTGGGCTCCCCCTACCCGGTAGATTTCGGAAATCCCAGCCACCTGGGCGGCCACTAATACGGCTGGATTCATGGCCAATCCTGGTCCTGGAGGGGTTACCATGACAATGCGAGACACCCCGGCCACCCGGGCCGGCACTGCGTTCATTAAAACCGTGCTGGGATAGGCTGCCCGACCTCCAGGGACGTAGATACCGGCTCGATCTACGGGGGTATAGCGTTTGCCCAAAACTACCCCATGATCGTTGAACTCAACCCAACTTTTGGGCACCCGTTGACGATGGAAAGATTCAATATTCTGACAGGCCAGATGGATTGCGTCTAACAAGGGTTTGCTCACCTGCTGGTAGGCCGCATCCAACTCTGCTCCGGAGACCCGTAGACTCTCGGCAGTGAGGGTAACCTGGTCAAAATCTGCCGTGTACTGAATTAGAGCTTGATCCCCCTGACGTTTCACCGCATGGAGAATCTCTCGAACGGTGGCCTCCTTGTGGACCATCTGATCGTCATGGGTGCGATTGCAGACGCGCTGCAGCTCTGTTTTGGCCTCAGTTAGCTGATGGATGATGCGCAGCATGGGGGCGGGGCTGTCCAAATAAACCAACGGTAGAGAATCGATTCAAGCTCAGACGAGCGGTTAAGCTTCAGCTAGGGCAGCTATGGGTAAGGGGAATACGAATCCTGGTAGAAGTAGAAGGAACTGCTCACCTAGTGTTTAATATCCTAGTCGATCTATATGATAGCTTGCCTCGCCGGGGGTTGGAAAAGGGTATCTGGGGATAGTCAACGCCTATGGCGTCGGTAAAACTCCTCAGGTGTAGCCGTAGCCACGACTTTTCCAAGCATCTCCTCAGGAAGAAATTCGTTGCGCTGGTTAAAGGGTGCTATGATATCTTATTCAGGTTGAAGTAGTCTTGTTAAACTAGGGTAAGCTGTGGCAAACATTAAGTCTGCGCTTAAACGTATTGAGGTTACGGAGCGTAATCGCCTTCATAATCGCTCCTATAAGTCTGCGGTTAAAACTCTGAGTAAACGTTATCTGGCTACTGTCGAGGCCTATAATGCCGATCCTAGTCCCGACAGTTTAGCCGCTGTTACCGCCAGTATGGCAGCCGCCTACAGCAAAATTGATAAGGCCATTAAGCGGGGAGTGTTGCATCCCAACACCGGTGCTCGCAAAAAGTCTCGCCTGGCTAGGATGCTGAAGGCTGTAGAAGCTCAAGCATCCGCTTCGGTATCCCAGGAAATCTAAACTTTTTTGGTTGTCTGCCCGGTTTTCCTATTTGCGGTCATCCTCCCCTATGCCGTTGGTTGATACCCATGTCCATCTGAATTTTGATGTATTTGCTCCCGATCTTGATCTGCTGGCTCAAGCCTGGCGACAAGTTGACGTGGTGCGGCTAATCCACGCCTGCGTTCTGCCGGAGGAATTTCCAGGCATGCAGGCGATCGCCGATCGCTTCCCAGAGCTCTATCTGGCGGTAGGGTTGCATCCCCTCGATGCCCATCAGTGGTTACCCGCCATGGGGGGGCAGATTGCTGAAATGGCAGCAGCTGATCGAAGGGTGGTAGCCATTGGCGAAACCGGGTTGGATTTTTTTAAGGCTGAGAATGGAGATCTGCAACGGCAGGCCTTCTGGACCCAGATGACCATTGCCCATGACTTGGGTCTACCGGTGATTATCCACTGTCGCAATGCCGCTCCAGAGACCGCTGAGATGGTAAGAACCTTCCATCAAACCGTAGGTCCATTACGGGGCGTTATGCATTGTTGGGCCGGCACCCCGGAGGAAACCCGGTGGTTCCTGGACTTAGGTTTTTACATCAGCTTTAGTGGCATTGTTACGTTCAAAAATGCTGACCAAATTAAGGCCTCTGCTCGACTGGTCCCCGATCATCGATTGCTGATTGAAACCGATTGTCCCTTCCTATCCCCCGAACCCAAGCGTAAGGAGCGTCCTAATCAACCTGCTTTTGTCCAGCATGTGGCTACCTGTTTGGCTGATCTGCGCCAGACTGGCTTTTCCGATCTGGCCAGCATTACCACCCATAATGCTTGGGATTTGTTCAGGTTGCCCGGGCCAATTCCAGGATAGTGGGGATGTTCATACTATCTTTTCGTTGATTGGCTACCTGACTTTACTCGTTTATTTGTTTGTTCGTACCACTCCAAGGCTAGGGCCTGACTTGCTTTAGGATACCCATGACTGAAACCACTACCTACACCACCTCCAACTTTGTTTTACCTGACCTGGTTGAGATTCAGCGATCGAGTTTTCGCTGGTTTCTCGAGGAGGGTCTGATTGAGGAGTTGGAGAGCTTTTCTCCCATTACCGATTACACGGGTAAGTTAGAACTCCATTTCCTGGGCAAGCAGTACAAGTTAAAAAGCCCTAAGTACGACGTTGATGAAGCTAAGCGGCGGGATGCCACCTACGCTGTGCAGATGTACGTACCTACCCGTTTAATCAACAAAGAAACCGGCGAAATTAAGGAGCAGGAGGTATTCATTGGCGATCTACCGCTGATGACTGACCGTGGCACCTTTATTATCAACGGGGCGGAACGGGTAATCGTTAACCAGATTGTGCGGAGCCCTGGGGTTTATTACAAGGCGGAAACCGATAAAAATGGCCGTCGCACCTATAACGCTAACCTCATTCCCAACCGGGGGGCCTGGTTGAAGTTTGAGACCGACAAAAACGATCTGGTGTGGGTGCGAATTGATAAGACCCGTAAGCTATCTGCCCAGGTTTTGCTAAAGGCTCTGGGGCTTACAGATAACGAGGTTTTTGACTCCCTCCGTAACCCCGAGTACTTTCAGAAAACCATCGAAAAAGAAGGGCAGTTTAGCGAGGAAGAAGCTCTGCTGGAGTTGTACCGTAAGCTTCGTCCTGGTGAACCGCCAACGGTAGCGGGGGGTGAGCAGTTGCTTTACTCTCGCTTCCACGATCCCAAGCGCTATGACTTAGGCCGGGTGGGGCGCTATAAATTGAATCGCAAATTGCGGCTGAATGTGCCTGATACTACCCGGGTGTTAACGCCGGTAGATATTCTGACGGCGATCGATTACCTGATTAACCTGGAGTTTGACATTGGCAGTGTGGATGATATTGACCACCTGGGTAACCGCCGGGTGCGATCGGTGGGTGAGTTGCTGCAAAACCAGGTGCGGGTGGGTCTGAACCGTTTAGAGCGAATTATTCGTGAACGTATGACGGTTTCCGATGCCGATGCCCTTACCCCGGCATCTTTGGTTAACCCCAAGCCTCTGGTGGCCGCCATTAAAGAATTCTTTGGCTCCAGCCAGCTTTCCCAATTTATGGACCAGACCAATCCTCTGGCGGAACTTACCCACAAACGCCGTATCAGTGCCCTAGGTCCTGGCGGTCTAACTCGGGAACGGGCGGGCTTTGCCGTGCGGGATATTCATCCCTCCCACTACGGTCGTATTTGTCCGATTGAAACTCCAGAAGGTCCCAACGCTGGTTTGATCGGATCCCTGGCTACCCATGCCCGGGTGAATCAATTTGGTTTTATTGAAACGCCCTTCTTCAAGGCAGAAAATGGCCGGGTTAGAAAGGACCAAAAGCCTATCTATATGACCGCTGACGAAGAGGATGATCTGCGGGTGGCTCCTGGGGATATTGCCACCGATCCGGAGGGATATATCCTTGGCAGTACGGTGCCGGTGCGCTACCGTCAGGACTTTACCACCACTGATTCCAGTGAAGTAGACTACGTAGCGGTTTCTCCCGTACAGATTATTTCGGTGGCGACCTCCTTGATTCCCTTTCTGGAGCATGACGATGCTAACCGGGCCCTGATGGGATCCAACATGCAGCGCCAGGCCGTACCTCTGCTGAAGCCTGAGCGTCCCCTGGTGGGTACGGGGTTAGAGGCCCAGGCCGCCCGTGACTCGGGTATGGTGATTATCAGCCGTAGTGATGGGGTTGTGGAATCTCTGGATGCGGATTGGATTAAGGTGCGGGATCCCCAGGGCCTTCTCCATGAGTACGAGTTGCAGAAGTACCAGCGGTCTAATCAGGATACCTGCCTGAACCAGCGGCCCATTGTATTTCCCGGCGATCGCGTCCAATCCGGTCAGGTTTTAGCGGATGGTTCTGCCACGGAGGGGGGTGAACTGGCCCTGGGGCAAAACGTCTTAGTTGCCTACATGCCATGGGAAGGCTACAACTACGAAGATGCTATTTTGCTCAGTGAGCGCCTAGTCTATGACGATGTGTATACTTCTATCCACATCGAAAAGTTTGAGGTTGAGGCCCGTCAAACTAAACTAGGTCCCGAAGAAATCACCCGAGAAATTCCCAACGTCGGTGAAGATGCTCTGCGTCATCTAGATGAGAGTGGCATTATTCGCATTGGTGCCTGGGTAGAGTCCGGCGATATTCTGGTCGGTAAGGTGACCCCTAAGGGAGAATCGGACCAGCCTCCGGAAGAAAAATTGCTGCGGGCCATCTTCGGTGAAAAAGCCCGGGATGTGCGGGACAATTCCCTACGAGTACCGAATGGAGAAAAGGGCCGGGTCGTTGATGTTCGGGTGTTTACTCGGGAGCAGGGAGACGAACTACCTCCAGGGGCCAACATGGTGGTGCGGGTTTACGTTGCCCAAAAACGTAAGATTCAGGTGGGTGACAAAATGGCCGGTCGCCACGGTAATAAGGGCATTATCTCCCGGATTTTACCGATTGAGGACATGCCCTACCTGCCCGACGGCACGCCGGTGGATATTGTCCTTAACCCTCTAGGGGTGCCCTCCCGGATGAACGTGGGTCAGGTGTTTGAGTGCTTGCTGGGTTGGGCTGCCGAGAATCTGAATGCCCGCTTTAAGGTGATTCCCTTTGATGAGATGTATGGTGAGGAGGCCTCCCGCAACTCTACCCACGGCAAACTGATGGAGGCCCGCCAGGTGACGGGCAAAGACTGGGTCTTCAATCCTGAGGATCCTGGTAAAATCCAGGTCTTTGACGGCCGGACTGGTGAACCCTTCGATCGCCCGGTGACCGTTGGTAAAGCCTATATGCTGAAGCTGGTTCACCTGGTAGACGACAAGATTCACGCCCGATCTACCGGCCCCTACTCTCTGGTTACCCAGCAACCTCTGGGGGGTAAAGCCCAGCAGGGGGGTCAGCGGTTTGGAGAAATGGAAGTGTGGGCATTGGAAGCCTTTGGGGCTGCCTACACCCTGCAGGAACTACTGACCGTTAAGTCCGATGATATGCAAGGTCGGAACGAAGCTCTCAATGCCATTGTTAAGGGCAAGTCCATTCCTCGCCCCGGCACCCCTGAGTCCTTTAAGGTGTTAATGCGGGAGTTGCAGTCCCTCTGTTTAGACATTGCTGTCCGTAAGGTGGAAACCCGTGAAGATGGCACCAGTCGAGACATTGAGGTGGATTTGATGGCCGATGTTAATGTTCGTCGTGCTCCCTCTCGTCCTACCTATGAGTCTATTGCTCGAGAGGATGGTGACGATAGCGATGAATAGGTCGGTGAATCATCCCAGATTCCATCACTTTAAGCGGGCGATTGAGGCAATTAGGTCTCCCCATCGCCCCCCTATCCGATCCTTTGGATCATTTTTCTCCAATTGATTGCGCGCCCCTACAAGGAAGACACCCAGCATGCCCAAGCTAGAACAGCGGTTTGACTACGTCAAAATTGGATTGGCATCCCCAGAACGGATTCGTCAGTGGGGTGAACGCACCCTACCCAATGGTCAGGTGGTGGGAGAGGTAACCAAACCCGAAACCATCAACTACCGTACCCTCAAGCCAGAAATGGATGGTCTTTTCTGTGAGCGTATCTTTGGTCCTGCCAAGGACTGGGAATGCCATTGTGGTAAGTATAAGCGGGTGCGCCATCGCGGTATTGTCTGTGAACGTTGCGGCGTGGAGGTGACGGAGTCCCGGGTGCGCCGCCATCGGATGGGCTACATTAAGCTGGCAGCACCTGTAGCCCATGTCTGGTACCTGAAGGGAATTCCCAGCTACATTGCTATTTTGCTGGATATGCCCCTACGGGATGTGGAGCAGATAGTTTACTTTAATGCCTACGTAGTGCTAGATCCGGGTAATGCCGAGAACCTCACCTACAAGCAACTGCTCACTGAAGATCAGTGGATTGAGATCGAGGACCAGCTCTACGATGAGGACACAGAGCTGGCCGGGATCGAGGTGGGAATTGGTGCCGAAGCCCTGCAGCAATTGCTTAAGGATATGGAGTTAGAAACCGTGGCGGAAAAGCTGCGGGAGGACATTGCTAATTCTAAAGGGCAAAAACGAGCCAAGCTGATTAAGCGGTTGCGGGTAATCGATAACTTTATTGCTACCGGTTCTAAGACCGAGTGGATGGTGCTGGATATCATTCCAGTTATTCCTCCCGACTTACGGCCTATGGTCCAGCTCGATGGTGGGCGTTTTGCCACCTCGGACCTGAACGATCTCTATCGTCGGGTGATTAACCGCAATAACCGGTTGGCCCGCTTGCAGGAAATTCTCGCACCGGAGATTATCGTCCGCAACGAAAAGCGCATGCTACAGGAGGCGGTAGATGCCTTAATTGATAACGGTCGCCGAGGACGAACTGTGGTGGGGGCGAATAATCGTCCTCTCAAATCTCTCTCCGATATTATTGAAGGTAAACAGGGTCGCTTTCGGCAAAATCTACTGGGTAAGCGGGTCGATTACTCTGGTCGGTCCGTGATTGTGGTTGGACCGAAGCTGCAAATACATCAGTGCGGTCTACCCCGGGAAATGGCGATCGAACTGTTCCAACCCTTTGTGATCCATCGCCTGATTCGCCAGGGACTGGTGAACAACATTAAGGCGGCGAAAAAAATGATTCTCAACCAGGAACCCAGTGTCTGGGAAGTCCTGGAGGAAGTCATTGAAAGCCATCCGGTTATGCTGAACCGGGCTCCCACCCTTCACCGCTTGGGTATTCAGGCCTTTGAACCGATTCTGGTGGAGGGTCGTGCCATCCAACTTCATCCCCTGGTCTGTCCAGCCTTTAACGCTGACTTTGACGGTGACCAGATGGCTGTGCACGTGCCCCTGTCCTTGGAAGCTCAGGCGGAGGCTAGGTTATTGATGCTGGCCTCCAATAATGTGCTGTCGCCAGCTACGGGTCAGCCCATTATTACCCCCAGTCAGGACATGGTGCTGGGTTGTTATTACCTGACCGCCGAAAATCCCAATGCCACCAAGGGGGCAGGTCGTTACTTCGCCAGTTTGGATGATGCCATTATGGCCTTTGAACAGGGATTGGTCGATCTCCATGCCCAGGTATGGCTGCGGTTTGATGGCCAGGTAGAGTCCGATCGCCCCAGTCCCCCTCTCTCAGAGCGTACTGAAGCTGAAGATGGCACGGTGACCGAAATCTACTCTGATCGACGGGTCCGTTTGGATGCCCAGGGTAACTTAATTTCTCAGTACATCAAAACTACGCCAGGCCGAATTATCTATAACAAAGCGGTGCTGGAGGCGATCGCGGGGTAAGTCGGCATGCCAGCAGGCTGGCAGAGTAACGGTAAGGCAGAGCAATACATCACAGAAGGGCAAAACCTATGGCGGAACACGGGTCGACTCAATCCTCAATGATTTTTCGCAATCGCATCATCGATAAAAAACAGCTGAAAAAGCTGATTTCCTGGTCCTTCACCCATTACGGTACCGCCCGTACCGCCCAGATGGCTAATCGTATTAAGGACCTGGGCTTTAAGTACGCTACCCGGGCGGGGGTGTCCATTAGCGTTGAAGATCTCCAGGTACCCCAGGAGAAGCGGCAACTGCTAGCGGCGGCGGAGGAGGATATTCGGGCTACCGAAGAGCGTTATACCCGCGGTGAAATCACTGAAGTAGAACGGCTTACCAAGGTGATTGACACCTGGAATGACACCAGTGAAGAACTAAAGGATCAGGTGGTTCGTAATTTTAAGGAAAACAACCCCCTCAACTCGGTGTATATGATGGCCTTTTCTGGGGCTCGCGGTAACATCTCCCAGGTGCGCCAGTTGGTGGGGATGCGGGGGTTGATGGCCAATCCCCAAGGGGAAATTATTGACTTGCCGATCAAAACTAACTTCCGGGAAGGTCTAACCGTTACCGAGTATGTGATTTCCTCCTACGGCGCCCGGAAGGGACTGGTGGATACGGCTCTGCGCACGGCGGACTCGGGATATTTGACCCGACGCCTGGTGGATGTTTCCCAGGATGTGATTATTCGGGAGCAGGATTGCGGCACGACTCGAGGCATTCCCCTGCGTAGCATGACCGATGGAGAACGGGTGTTGATTCCCCTGGAAAGTCGGTTGCTGGGTCGGGTGGTAGGTACGGATGTGGTCCATCCTGAAACCGGTGAAGTCCTGCTGGAGAAGAATCAGCCCATTTCTCCAGAAATGGCTGAGACCTTGGTTAAGGCTGGGGTAGAAGAGGTGTTGGTGCGATCGCCCCTGACCTGTGAGGCTACCCGTTCCGTCTGTCGCCTCTGCTACGGCTGGAGTCTGGCCCACTCGGAAATGGTCGATCTAGGAGAAGCGGTAGGAATTATCGCTGCCCAGTCCATCGGTGAGCCCGGGACCCAGATGACCATGCGAACCTTCCACACGGGTGGTACCTTCACGGGTGAAATAGCTCCCCGGATTCGGGCTGGTAAAACCGGCGTGGTCCGCATGTCTAAGCGTTTCAAGACCCGCCCCTTTCGGACTCGCTATGGCGAAGACGCCCTGATGCTAGAGTCTAACGCCGACCTAGTGATTGAGGGCAGCGGTAAAAATCAAACCGAAAGCCTACCCCAAGGCACTATTTTATTTGTTAACGATGGCGATACCGTTGACAAGGAACAATTGCTGGCGGAGCTGCCCTCTGCCGGGCGCACCCGTAAAATAACGGAAAAGGCCACCAAAGACGTTACTTCCGACCTCGCCGGTGAGGTTAAGTTTGATGGCCTGGTGCAGGAGGAACGCACCGATCGCCAGGGTAACACTACCCGTTTGGCCCAGCGGGGCGGATTGCTCTGGGTTCTCTCAGGGGATGTGTATAACCTATTACCCGGAGCCGAGCCCGTGGTGAGTAATGGGGATTACGTCAAAGCAGGTGACACCCTGGCGGCCACTAAGCTGACTACGGAACGGGGTGGGTTAGTTCGTCTGCCTGGATCTGAGGATGATAAGGGCAGTCGAGAGGTGGAAATTATTACCGCCTCCGTTATCCTCGACCAAGCCCATGTCCGTAAGGAGCAGGGACAGGGACGGGAACACTACTTTATTGAGACTGCCTACGGCCAACGCTTTTCCCTGATTGCTACCCCTGGTGCTAAGGTGACCAGCGGTCAGGTGATCGCCGAACTGGAGGACGACCACTACCAAACCCAAACCGGAGGAATTGTTAAATTCTCTGGGGTAGAGGTGGCAAAAAAAGGTAAGGGGAAGCAGGGCTACGAAGTGGTACGGGGTGGTACCTTGCTATGGATCCCGGAGGAAGCCCATGAAATCAACAAGGATATTTCCCTGCTGATCGTGGAGGATGGTCAGTACGTCGAAGCTGGCACGGAAATTGTTAAGGACATTTTCTGTCAGAACAGCGGCGTTGTAGAGGTCACCCAGAAAAACGATATTCTCCGGGAAATTCTGATTAAACCCGGGGATATCCATATGGTGGATGGTCCCGAGGAGGTGATGGATCGCGACGGTACCATCGTCACCGCTGGCGAAGAGGTCATGCCTGGACTGACAGCCACCGCCCTACGCTATGTTGAGTATGTTGAGACTCCCGAAGGACCAGCGATTCTGCTGCGTCCTGTGGAAGAATATGCCGTACCTGACGAACCAGCCGTGCCCAGTCAGGGGTCATCGGCTGATGCGGTTAGTTCCATTAAGCTGCGGGCAGTGCAGCGAGTTTCCTTCAAAGACGGGGAGCGGGTCAAGTCGGTAGACGGAGTGGAGTTGCTGCGCACCCAGTTGGTCCTCGATATCGAAGACGAAGCGCCCCACGTGGTGGCGGACATTGAACTGGTGCCCGACGAAACCGATGCGGAACTGATGCGCTTGCAAATGGTTGTTCTGGAAACCCAGGTAGTTCGTCGCGATGTGGCGGCTGACCAAACCCAGGGCAGTACGGTTACTAGCCTGTTGGTGGAAGATGGCCAGCAGATCGCCCCGGGGGCTATTCTGGCCCGCACCGAGATTAAGTGTAAGGAATCGGGTGAGGTACGGGGAATTCGCGAAGGCCAGGAAGCGGCGCGACGATTATTGGTGGTCCGGGAGTCCGATCGCATCCGGGTTGATTTACAGGGACAGTTATCTTCCCGCCAGGTGGGCGACCTGGTGGTAGCGGAAAACGAATTGGCACCCGGAATTACCTGCGAAGAATCGGGAGAAGTCACGGCGATCGACGAAACCAGCCTGACACTGCGTCTAGCCCGTCCCTACCGGGTGTCCACTGGGGCCGTTCTCCATATTGAGGATGGAGACCTGGTGCAGCGAGGGGATAACCTGGTGTTGCTGGTGTTTGAGCGGGCTAAAACCGGTGATATTATCCAGGGGTTACCGCGGATTGAAGAGCTGCTAGAGGCCCGTAAACCTAAGGAAGCCTGTGTGTTGGCCCGCCGTCCAGGCACAGCCCAGGTGGTCTATGGAGAGGATGAGACTGTAGAAGTTAAGGTGATTGAAGAAGATGGGGTGGTAACCGACTATCCCACCAGTCCTGGTCAGAATGTAATCGTGTCCGACGGTCAGGTGGTCAGCACCGCTGAATATCTCACCGATGGTCCTGCTAACCCCCATGAGATTTTGGAGGTGTTCTTTGACTACTACCTGAGTCAGGGTAGGGGCATCCATGATGCGGCCATGGCTAGTCTGCAGAAGGTTCAGTCTTTCCTGGTGAATGAAGTCCAGTCGGTGTACCAGTCCCAGGGTATTGATATTTCTGACAAGCACACTGAGGTGATCGTTCGTCAGATGTCCTCCAAATGCCGCATTGATGATGGTGGTGACACTATCATGTTGCCAGGGGAACTGGTGGAAATTTACCAGGTCGAGCAGGTTAACGAAGCCATGTCTATCACTGGTGGCGCACCGGCTCAGTATACGCCGGTGCTGTTGGGAATTACCAAGGCCTCCTTAAATACCGATAGCTTTATTTCGGCCGCTAGTTTCCAGGAAACCACCCGGGTACTGACGGAAGCCGCTATTGAAGGGAAGTCGGACTGGTTGCGGGGTCTTAAGGAGAATGTGATTATTGGTCGGTTGATTCCTGCCGGTACCGGTTACAACGCCTACGAAGATTCTCCTGCCTTAGAAGTTGACCCGGCTTACGACTCGGCCATCCTTGATGACGATATGATGCTTCAGGATGTGGTGCTAGACGATCGCACCGCTCGCACCTATGACATCGATGGGGGGCTGGGAATGCTGGCCGACGATGACATGATTGGTGGTATGTCCATCGAAGATCGGGAGGGGCGTCGATCCTCCTCTACTCCCGAGGAAGAGGAGGACTTCTCTGCCATGGCGGAGGAGCTGGCTATGCTTGACCTGGATGATGATCTGTTGATTGATGACCAGACCGAAGCTCCCTAAGCTTCGGTGAGTATCTGGCTGGGGGGCAGGATCTGGCCTCCCAGCCATTGGTTTAACTGCGATCGCCTGGGCATGGCAGTCTGGGCTCCTGGTTGGGTGACCGTGTAGGCGGCTACAGTGGTAGCGAAGCTGACGGCCTCCATGAGGGGCATTCCCTCGGCTAGGGCTACCGCTAGGCCGCCATTGAAGGCGTCTCCCGCTGCTACCGTATCAACGGCTTCCACCGCCAGGGCCGGTTGGTGGAAGCAACTCTCCCGGCTAGCCACCACCACTCCTGCCTCCCCTAGTTTGACAATCACCGTTTCCACTCCCCGCTGGCGCAAGACTTGGGCCGCCTGGAGAGCGGTTGTTTGATCTTGAACTGGCCATCCTACTAGCTGGCTAGCTTCGATCTGATTCGGGGTGATCAGGTGTAGGTAGGGATAGAGGCGATCGGGCAGATTGGCCTGGGCTGGAGCTGGATCAAGAATAATCCTTGCCCTCCGGTCTTGTGCCAGAGCAGCGGCAGCCACCACGATATCCAGGGGAATCTCTAACTGCAGCAGCAGGAAGTCCCCTGGTTGCAGTTGCTTGGCCAGGATTTGTAACTCTAGCTCTCCCACCTGGCCATTGGCACCCGGGACGACTATGATCTGATTTTGTCCTTGCCTGTCCACCCCAATAGCAGCTATGCCCGTGGGGTGGAGGTCATCCTGGAGCACCCCCTCGCAGTTAACGCCAGCGGTCCTTGCAGTTTTAATCAGGCGATCGCCAAAGCTATCCCGGCCAACCCGACCCACCAGGCGAGTGGCCATGCCTAGACAGGCAGCGGCTACGGCCTGGTTTGCCCCCTTCCCCCCTGATCGTGTTTCAAACTGGCTGCCCAAAACGGTCTCCCCCAGTTGGGGAAGGCGCGGGCTGTGGCAGACCAGGTCCATATTCAGGCTACCCAGCACGTGGATAAAGACCATCGTTACCGTTCCTGGTACTCAGGGTTACTGGAGAGGGAAGGGGGGCGATCGCTACTCCAAGCCCACCAAGCGGTTTGACATTCGCCACAGAGGTAAAACTCCTGCCACTTGCGACGTTGTCCCTCGCCGTAGACCGGCGATCGGCGGTTGATCCAAACCGCCCTTGCCTGACTACTTCCAGCACCGCAGCTAGGACAGCAAAAGCGAACTGTATGACTGGCCCTATCAGCCCACTCAGGGGGAACCAGGGAAAAGGCTTCCATAGGAGATTAAAACTTTTCCAGCTGATCCAGGCGCAGCCAGATGTTAGGGGTAGGAACATAGCCAAACTTTACCAGGGCGTAGTCTTCCCGAATTTCCATGATTTCTCCCTTGGTTTCAAAGAGATAGGATGGCAGTCGGGTATCGCTAGCCTTAGCCTCGAGGCTATTTTCCAACTTTTCCCGAAGGGCCCGTACCAGATCACCACGTTTTAGCGCCACGGCCATAGTTTTTTCCCTAGTTAAATGCAAATGCTAATATCCTAACGGTCTTAAGCCTAGGGCTCAACCCTAGCGTTGACACCGGGGACAATAGTGGGCCGATCTCCCGGCCAGTTTCAACCGTTGAATCGGTGTCTGGCACACCCGGCAGGGTAAACCCTCCCGGTCGTAGACCCAGGCCACACCACCATAGTTACCGTTAATGCCGTAAATATCGCGGTAGTCACTAAAGCTAGTACCGCCTGACTCAATACTGGTGGTCAGTACGGACTGAATTGACTCATACAGCCGGGTTAGGCGTTTGAGCCCCAGCCGTTGGGCTGGGGTCGGGGGACGAATACCGCTGAGGAAGAGGGCTTCATCGGCGTAAATGTTGCCAATTCCCGCCACCAGGTGCTGATCGATCAAGGCATTTTTGATCGGACGTTGACTTCCCTGGAGTTGCTGCTTCAGGTAGGCAGGACTAAACCCCGGATCAAAGGGTTCTGGTCCCAATCTTTGTAGCCCCGTAATCACTGATGGGATGGTGTGATCGGGGGGAATCCACCAGATTCGTCCAAAGGTACGCTGGTCTATAAAACGTAACTCCCGATCTGGACCCAAAAACAGGCGTATCCGGCAATGGGGGGTTAAAGGGGTGACCGGGTCTAGCCAGAGTAACTGCCCCGTCATCCGTAGATGGACTCCCAGGTAGCCACCGGCGGCTCCGTCGGGGTGGATGAGTTCAGCCAGCAGGTACTTACCCCGGCGCTGCCAGATTTTTAAAGTTTTACCCGTTACCCCATGGGAAAATACTTCGGTATCGGTAGGGTAAGCCAGGCTACGGCTGAGTAAAATCTGACTACCCTGGATATGCAGATTCAGGGTAACCCGGTTGAGACCCCGACACACAGTTTCGACTTCAGGTAACTCGGGCACAGTTGTTGGAATTATAAAATCAGGGGCGTTGCACGCATATGCACCGGGTTGATAAACACGGTGTAGATCGTGTCAACGCCCCTGGTTTCTTTTGGGTTATTTTACTTCTTCTAACTCAGACAAGGCAAAGTTATTGGTATTCACCCCTGAGTAGTTAACCGTGTTAAAGCGCACTACGGCGGGATATTTAATCCCGCTTTGATCAATGGTGGCAACCGTACCCACTTCCCGGTACCAGTAAGATTCTTTACGGAGGATACGAACCTTAGAATTGCGTTGAACCATGGATAATGTCCTCTTGAAAATCAATTATTTAAGGCATATTGTTCATCAGATTACTACGACTTCAGTCGCCCCATCGCCGACCTAAGTTTAAGTTTTATTGCGGTCCGCCCTAGGAACCCGAATAAAAAGAGCTGGCTTTAAACCCAGCTCCACTAACTCAAGAACGAACTGTTTAACAACAGACTCTTCCTGACACTTTAAAAAATAACCTTAGTGGGCTACGGCAGATATGTCTTGCTCCTCACCCAGTAAGACACGCAGACTGGGAAAAAGAAAATGATTCTCTTCGACGTATTGAGCCCCAAATAATCCCTTTTCCGCCCAGAAGTATCGATCAGTGGTATGCTCGTTACGCTTCACCAGCAACAAGGCTGGAGGAGCAATACCTTCCGAGTGGATAAAGTTTCTAGCTGCAGTTACAGGTTTTTCATCGCCGCTCTCAATACTATACTGAGGAACAGCTTCTAATATACGGCGACCTTCTAGTCGACGGCGGCTTTTGCGCTTGCGTCTCCTTGCCAAGTTGCCTTCCTCCCTCTCTCTTGATATTTTGATGTAGTTTTAGTTACAAATCCTTGTAACAGACCAAGTATATCGGCTTAAAATGAGAATTTCAACTTCTTTTAAAAATTAAGTCTAACACCCTTAAGACCCTGGTGTGAAAGGATCTCAGCCTATATGGATAAGTCGTGAAGCACAGAACTGTTAAAAAGTTGACAAAACTTTAAATTCTTTGTCGACATACTTTTGAGTTGGGCTCATGTCATGACCGTTGCCAGTGCAGAATTTATTGCCCTTTGTCGGTCCCAGGTGATGTTTTTAAGTCAGGCTCTGGGGGCAATTTCCACGGTGGTTTATCTGGCCGATCATGGTGCCAAGACTTCCCAGGTTTCTCTGGTGCCTCTGGTGGCCTATCCAGAAACCGTTGATCCATGGTTGGGTTTTAAGCCGGTAGATACCTCTGGAAAGGTGGTTCAGGTGGGACTGGGGTCTGAGGTTTTGGATCTGGAGCACCTAGACTCTCTCAACGAAGGTCCGGCAGGTAGCGCTAGCTCTGTTGCAGATTGGGTCATTGCCGAGGGTATGCAGCAAGTTTCCTTACCGGCTAGAGCTGGGGCCGAGTCGGGTGCCGCTGGGACAACTATGGCTCCTTTGGTATTGCCCTTGGTTCATGAAGGGGTGGCCCTGGGGATGATCGTCAGTACCCGAGATAGTCCGACCTGGAGCCGAGATGACCGGCAACAGGGGGAGCGAGTGGCTAGTACCCTGACCCTGGCCTGGGTGCTTGATCAACGAGGGCAATGGTTCCAGCAACAGCTGCAACGGTATCACCATAGTCAGGTGAATCAATCGGAAACCTTTCACGACCTGTTGCACCAGTTTCGTAACCCCCTCACCGCCCTCCGAACCTTTGGCAAGCTTTTGGTGAAGCGTATTCCTTCTGGAGATCCCAATCAGTCCATAGCTGAGGGTATTGTGCGAGAAAGTCGACGCTTGGAGGATCTGGCTGAACATTTTGATCAGACCCTGGGAGCCATGGATGGAGATCTTTACCCAGGGCCTGTGGTGCCTTCGTCGGTGGGTCTACTTTTGCCGCCAACGGTAGAGGCAAATCGGCTAGAGGGGGAGGGGCAGGCTCCAGTGGAACTGGCAAACACGTCGGACCACAGGTTGAGGCGATCGCTCCATTACGTATCGACTCCGATCGCCACCGTTGCTGAACCCCTCCTGCAATCGGCTCAGGCGATCGCCCAGGACCGGGGATTACAGGTGTGGTCACACCTGCCGGCAGCTTTGCCCCCTGTTTGGATGGATCGATCAGCCCTGGGGGAGGTGCTGAGTAATTTACTAGATAATGCCCTGAAGTATGCTCCGGCTGGAGCTTTGATCTGGCTACGGACCGGCTTAGAACAACAGTTAGAAGACCAACTATTTCAGGGAATTGCCGTAGGGGATACGGGACCTGGTATTCCTCCCCAGGATCAGATCCATGTGTTCGATCGCCACTACCGGGGGGTCCAAGCCCAGGGAACAATTTCTGGCACGGGCTTGGGTTTGGCCATTGTGCAGGATCTGGTAACCGCCATGGGGGGGCAGTTGACCCTGATCAGTCCAGCCCCGGTGGAGCAGTGGTTGCCGCAACCACCCCAGGGATTTATCCGGGGGCCGGGGACAGTGTTTGTGGTTTGGCTGCCGGTGGCGACCGACGCCAGGCCAGGGTGAAGCGATCGCGCCCTGCCAGGTCCAACTGTATCTGAATATCGCGGTAGGCACCGCTGGCCTCTAGCAGTGCCCTTACCGCTGGCCCCTGGCCCTGCATCATTTCTACCAGCCATAGCCCCCCCGGTGCCAGGTAGGTGGGAGCCTCTGTCACCAGGGTAGCTATGGCTTCTAGCCCATCCATACCTCCATCCAATGCCGATCGGGGTTCGTGGCCAATCACCTCTGGGGGTAGGCTGGGCAACAGGCCGGAGGGAATGTAGGGGGGGTTGGCCACCACGGCGCTAAGCAGACCCCGGTAGGCGGCTAGGGGCGTAAACCATGACCCCTGGTAAAAGCGGATGCGATCGCCTAAACCCAGGGCTTGGGCGTTAGCTTGAGCCAATGCCAGGGCCGCCTGACTTTGGTCCACCGCTAAAATCGTCGCCTCTGGCAGGGCGCGGGCTAGGGCCAGGGCAATGGCTCCACTGCCGGTGCCCAGATCCACCCAAAGGCCCTGGCCCAGGGCTGGGGCCTCTCGACTAGCCGCCATAGCCAGGTCGATGATTAATTCCGTTTCGGGACGAGGAATTAATACCGCTGGTGACACCTGTAGGGTAAAGTCTCGCCAGGGCGTCTGCCCCGCCAGGTACTGCACGGGTACCCGTTGTTCTAGGCGTTGCTGCCAGCGCCGCTCCAGTTCCGCCAGGGGAAGGGCAAGGGGAATGGGGGGTGCCTCGGCCAAGCGACCGAGTTTTAGAGACAAGGGGTCGAGGGGACTCAGGGCCTGCAGCAACCAATCTACCTCCTCGGGGTCAATCCCGACAGACCGGGCCTGGCGCTGGGCCCGGGTCCGCCAGGCCGCCAGATCCGAGCCGGAAACTTGGGTAACCACTCCCCTAATCTAGGCGCACTGCTGTGCCACTGGCGGCCACCATCAGCATGGTGCCACCATTACTAATGGCAATGGATTCGTAATCAATATCTACCCCAATGATGGCATCGGCACCCACAGATTGGGCCGCCTGCACCATCTCCTGGATGGCGGTACGGCGAGCTTCCTGCAGGGACTTTTCGTAGGCTCCCGATCGCCCTCCGACGATATCCCGAATGCCGGCAAAGAAATCCTTGAAAATATTGGCCCCCAAAATCGCTTCGCCATTCACCAGACCGCAGTATTCTCGAATTGGGCGGCCTTCCACCGTAGGGCTCGTAGTGATAATCATGGTTTCCAGTTCTCCGGCCCCAGGCCTATCTGTAGTTTAAGACTTTAAGAAAGTTTATGGGGATAATTGAGCCCCCTAGGGGCCTAAACCACCAACCGCATGCTTAAATCTAGCCAGGCAGCCCGAGTGACTGGGCCACTACTGGATATAAAGTCTACACCGGTGGCGGCGATTGGTCCCAGGGTGGCCAGGCTAACGTTACCCGAGGCTTCGATTTTCAAATTAGGTTGAGCTTGCCGTAGACGCTGGACCGCTATGGCCATGGTTTCTACGGGCATATTATCCAGCATGATAATGTCTATCGGGCAGGTAAGGGCCTCCTCCACCTGGGCCAGGCTACTGACCTCTACTTCCAGACTGAGGGGGTAGGGCATGGTCTGGCGCACCTGCTCGACCGCTGCCCGTACTCCTCCAGCGGCGGCGATGTGGTTGTCCTTCAGCATCACCGCATCGTCTAGCCCCAGGCGATGGTTGGTGGCTCCCCCCACTCGACTGGCGTACTTTTCCAGGATTCTCAGGCCAGGGGTAGTTTTGCGGGTATCGACAAACTGACTGGGGTAAGGGGCCAAGGCCTCGACGTACTGGCGGGTGGCGGTGGCAATGCCACTCAAACGCATAGCCAGGTTAAGGGCCACCCGTTCCCCCATCAGTAGGTAGGCCAGGGGACCGCTGAGGCGGGCGATGGGACTGTTAACCTCACAGGTCTCGCCCTCGGCCACCAGGGCCTCAAACTCTACCCCACCCTCCAGCAGGCTAAAGACCCGCGCCGCTACCGGTAGGCCGGCAACGATGCCCGGGGCCTTAGCGACCCACTGGGCCTGGAGCGATCGCTGCCCTAGGGACCCCAGGCCAGCACTACTCCAGTCGCCCCGGCCAATATCCTCCTGGAGCCAGGTGCGGAGTAGGGGATCGAGGGCGATCACCGGTAGGGTAAGGGGCAACGGGGTAGACATGGAACACAGCTCAGGATAGGCAGGAGGGCCTTGATCAGGATGGGGACAGGATGCATCGGTCAAATCCCGGGTCTGGGTTGGTACTTGATTGTCCTAGCCAGCTTGGGCACGACCACAGCTATTCTGTGCTATGGTACAGTCAATGTTGAGTACTCAGCAGATTAACCCATTGTACCCTTTAGAACCCAGGAGGTGATGCCCATGCAAGAGAGTAGTAAACGTGTGGGTCTTCAGGTTAATGTAGGCCGACTGTGCGCCGGGGCTGTACTTTAATTGAGTTAGCTCCTGAAGCAATTAATACTTTTGTAGCCGACTGGTTTGGGTTCCTCCCGGCAGTCAGGTTTAACTGAAGATCCGACTAGACCGCCCTTACCCTGGTAAGGGCGGATAGTTTTTGTGGGGTAGGCTATAACTCTGCCAAGGGGCTCAAGACTTCCTATCAATCTAGCCCTAGCCATGGCGGTAGGGATGGAGGCGAGTCAGAACGCCCGCTGGTACTAGCATCGATCGCTCAATCGTGACCTCAGCCTGCTGGCCAAGGCGATATATCCATACTTGGTCAGGTAGGAATAGGAAACGGTATTTTTAAGTTAAAGAACTGGCGTTGTTGAATCAGATGATAACCGGACAAAATTGCCAGCACCAGGCTGGGAATCCCCAGCAATAAGGCCGTTTGGTTCAGATCGGAGGACTGATTAACCAATCCCTGGCGGATCAAGAGGCTCTCAGCAATGGACTGGAGGGAAATTACGCCATTGTTTAAGGCATGCATGGCAATGGCTACCCAGAGATTTTGGGTTTTGTAATAGGCTATAGCCATGCACACCCCAAAGAGAAAGGTGGTTAGGGATGACACCGAAGGGTGGATAAGGGCGAATAGGAGAGAAGAAAGCATAATGGCTGGCCACACCGGAATTCTCCTTTTCAAAGCGTTGAATAACCACCCTCGAAAAACAATTTCCTCCGAAATGGGAGCGATGATCGTAGCCATTGTAGCGGCTAACCCCAGTCCGATTAGGGAAGGTGGAGGGCTATCCAAGAGATCCCCCAGGGCGTTGGAGGTAAAAAACTTGATGCCGTAAAGAATCAGCAAAATTGACAGGATACCTATTGCCAGGTTAAAAACAACAACGCTGATGATATCGAAAAGGGTGATCTTCGCCAAAATCTCCCCCCAACTTTGGCGATAGTTGACCTTTTTTACCTCCATTTCTAGCCAGAACCAGACAATAATCAGCAGGGCCGGAATCCCCCGTAAAATTTCTAAACCAACCCCTGGCAGGCTTTTTAAGCCTGGAGCGATCCCCACCAGACCCAAGGCCAAAGCAGTGCCAACCAACTGGGCCAGAATGAATAGGATTAGACCTTTGAGGAAGCTGTACCGTTCTAGATAATTTTGCATGGCGGAATAGGAAGAATTAGGGGACCGTTCCGGTCAACCAGATGGGCTGTTTTACCCAGTTAAAGATGGGCCAGCCGCCATAGTTTACCGCCCGTCAGCACAGGTGAGCGCATGCCGGGGGTAGGAGCTTCTTGTGGTCTTGTTCTATCAGCCCCCCTTGGCACTCGTCTGGGGCCTTAGGGCGAAGCGATGATAGGTTTCCCATCGGGGTTGGGGATAGAAAAGTAGATGAATTTGGTAGTAGGTACGGTTAAACAATAGAAAGTAACCATAGCCAAAACCGTAGAGTAGGTGAGCCTTGAGGTCATAGTTACAGAATCGTACCAGTCCCTGCAGGGTAAAGGGAAAACACTGGGCTAGCAGCACCAGTTCGAGTAGGTACCAATCTTGTATCACTAGGGCTCGACCCAGGTAGATCCAGGATAGGGTAAAGGTAAGGGGCCAGTAGATCACCTTGTAGATTAAAAACAGCAGGTGATAGCGCGACTGGGAAGGTAATTTTCGCCAGCGTTTCAGTTGTCGGATCACCACCTGGAGATAGCCTTGTACCCAACGCTTCCGCTGTTTATTCAAGGCCCCTAGGGTTTCTGGCACCACGGTGGCTCCCACCAAGTAGGGGCAAAAACTCAGTCGGTAGTGGTGCTCTACCAGGCGGGCTGTAAGTTCCACATCTTCCGCCAGGACCTCCCCACACAGTGGCCCTACCGCCCGTAGGGCGGCGGTACGAAAGAGACCCAGGGCTCCTGGTATAACATCCTGGGTGCGATCGCCCCCTCGCCAGCGAAAACGACTGAGAAATCGCCGAAATAGTAGGGTATCTTCGCCGTACTCCATCAATTGCATACAGGCTAGGGGCGATCGCCGGTTAGCCACCGTCAACGCCCCGCCTACCGCATCATCCCCCTGGCCGATCAGGTAGCGGATAGCCAGCTTAAAACTATCGGCAGGAAAAAGGCAGTCGGCATCTACCATCAGGGTGTACTCCGTGTCCACCCGGCTAATCCCCTGGGTGAGAGCCTGGGCCTTACCCAGATTCTCCTGCCGCAAATAGGTGATGCGCCCCTCTTGCAAAGCGGTCACTATCTCGCCGGTTCTGTCGGTGGAACCGTCGTCTACCACAATGATCCGCAGATCGGGGTAGTCTACTGCCAGCAGGGATTGTAGGGTTGCCCCAATTACCTCCTCCTCGTTATAGGCCGGTACAATCGCCGTTAGCCCTGGCCAGTTTGTTTCGGTAATCTCGGCCAATGGAGGTCTGTGGCGTTGGCTGAGGTAGAGCGCCATAAAGATGAAGCCCTTGACAAGGCAGTAGGCAGTCAGGAGAAGGCAGTAGTAAAAATAAAAGGAATCAAATAGGGAGTAATTGCGTTTAACAAAAAAGATCTGAAGAATGAGAAGGTTAAGAGTCAGGCTAGGGGGTAAATAGATCGCCAACTTCCAGGGGGTTTTTATTTTGATCATGCCCTTTGTATTCGGTTTTCCCTTGAGTACGGTATGTAACGTCGCTACGAAGCGGCTAAATTGATAGTTGCTGTCAGAACACTGAGGATCCGGCTGGTCGGTCTATGGCATGTTTAGTAACTGACGCGATGGTCTCGGGTTGGTAGATATCCAGAAGTAAAGTCTGGATAGGTGTTCTGACCAGGGCTAGAATTTTAAGACTAACCCATCCTACCAATCGGACTACACCCTATGGTTACCCTACTCAGTTCCACTGCCATTGATGATCAACTAGCCCAACTGCCCGATTGGCGCCTGGAAGGTAAAACGATCGTCTGCACCCGTACCTTTAAGAACTTTATAGCGGCGGTAAACTTTGTCAATCATCTAGTGGATCCGGCAGAAGCGGCTGGTCACCACCCCGATCTAGCCATTTCCTATAACCGGGTGGTCATTCGCCTGACTACCCATGACCTGGGTGGCTTAACCGAGAAAGACTTTGATCTGGCCAGGGTGATTGACGCCATTGATTGAAGGGAGGTACTTTACCAATCTCCCGATAGTGTAGGTAGCCTTGCTCCGGTGGGGGTCACAATTACTAGCGGCAGGTTAGGGTAGGCTTCGTGGCGGGTCAGATGTACTAGTTGTAGTCCGCTTTGGGTAGGCTCTACGGTGATGATGTACTGGTTGTGCAACCACTTGATATTCAGTAAGCGATTCTGAATCAGCCATAATTCAGCTAGTTCACCCCGATTAATCCGATCCGGCTGATCTCCCTGATAACAACTCCAGAGGCTATCGATGGCAGTCCATAACCCTGAAAAATAGAGGGGTTCGGTGCGGGCGCTGAGGCCGTAGGTGGTAAAGGAAAAGATCTGATAGCTCCACCAGGTTTTAATAGTGGTGATCAGCGGCTCCTGTTGAATGGCTGGGCCGTAGTTTGCCATCGCCCGTAGTTGTTTTTCCTGGGCCTGGCGGGCGGGTCGTTGCCAGGTGGGGAGGTCGAGGCAAACCTGGGCACTGACGGGGGTAGCGTCATTATCTGCTGCAGATGGGGAGTGTATGGCGGCCCTACTGATTGTGGGTGGTACCAGGCTGAGCAACAACGTGCTTAGACCCAGCCAGGAGTATCGGCCTATGGCTATGAACATTGCCTTAGCAACCATAACGACCTATCCTCGGCCCCGGAACCAATCACGCCACCTATAGGCAGTACGCAGCACTAACCACAGTAGCACTAAGGCCATAATCCCACCCAGTTGGGGAGCATAAAAGCTACAGAGAGCTAAACTGACGCAAAGCCCGTCCACCAGAAAAAACATCCACAGGGGCAGGGGTTGGGGCCGGTAGAACCAGCCGACCTGAGAAAATTGAATTACCAGGGCCAGTAAGCCACTGATCAGACCTGCAACCCTATGAAACTCGGTCGGTAGTCCCAGGGACCGACCTATCCCTATGCCCACTAGAACTCCTACACCAAGGCTGAGGATGAGCTCGGCGGGATAGAGTAGGCGCTGACCGTAGCGATCCTTCGATAACAGTAGTTCGGCTATGGATCCGCCGACTAAGGCTCCCAGTACCAAATTAGGAGGCAGTTTAGCCACTAAGGGGATGTCAGCCCAGAGGCGATCGCCCGACATTAAGCCCACCAGCAGCAGGGGTAAGATTACCCTCAGCCCGGTCGCTGCCCCGATGGAGAGAACAGCAAGAATGTCAATCATGATCGATGGGTGGAAATTCAAGGGTGATGGGTATATCCTGTCCTACCACGATTAACGACTCAACCCGAGGGTGTTAGAGAGGTAATCGGCCGTAGCTTTAACCACTTCCACCGCATTATCGTAAACCATACGGGTGGGGCCCAATACCCCTACGCTGCCGAGAGCCTGCTGCTGTCTAGTGTAGTTGGAGACCACTAGGGCACAGCCCTGCATGGGCTCAAGGGGATTTTCTGAGCCAATCCAAACCCGTACATCGGCGGTGGCACCATCCCGATTGGCGGGAGACTGGTCGAATAGGAGGGGCCAAAGTTGGGCCTGTTCTTCCTCCAGCAACCTGATGATGGCTTGAATGTGCTGGGCGTCAGAAAACTCGGGTTGACGCAAAACCTCCGCCAGCCCGCTGACGACTAACTGGGTGGCGCCCGTCAGGCGCGATCGCCGGGCTAAATCCACCAGCGCCTGACATAGCATCAGGCCATACCGACGGAACTCCCGACCCAAACCCGTCAGGTCCAGGGTGGTTACATCGCTAAGGGGACGACCCCGCAGGTGTTCGGTGAGAAAGTTAGACAGAATTTGGAGTTGCCGATTCCCTGGAATTTCTACCGCGGTTGACTCCCCCTGATCGGGTAGGCTAACGATCACCGATTCGGTACTGAGGGAGTCCAGCAGGACGATGACCAGCAGCTGGCCCACATCTACCTGAACCAGTTGGACGTGGCGAATTAAGACTCTACTGGCGGAAGGTACGGTGACCAGGGCCAGATACCCGGTCACCTGGGCCAGAATCTGGGTGGCCTCCTTGAGTATCGCCTCCAAACTCCAACCAGCCAAACCTAACTCCTCTGATAAAATCGCATCCACCTTACGTCCCATCTGACCCGAGGGGCTCATTAAGCGATCGACGTAGAGCCGATAGCCAAAATCAGAGGGAATGCGACCTGCAGAGGTATGGGGTTGGTAGAGAAGTCCATACTTTTCCAGCCATCCCATGGTGTTGCGTACCGTAGCTGGGCTCACCTTAAGGTCGTACTCTTGGGCTAAGGCCCGCGACCCCACGGGTTCTGCAGTGGCAATGTAGTGCCGTACAGTGGCCCTTAACACCTGCTCATGCCGGGCTGTAAGAGGAGGGGCAGATTCCATAGGAAAATAGCTAACAAACCTTAACTACACCTTTGCCTTACCATAGCAGATGTGCCCTTAGAGCTGGTATAACCAGCTTCGTCTTTATAAAAGTCCCTAAATCCCCTAAAACCAGTAATCTAAAGATGGCTGACCGTGAGCGTACAATTTTGCGGGTAAATACCCATGGCCGATCTTCCCTTTACCCTTGACCAACTGCGTATCCTCAAAGCCATTGCGGCAGAGGGTAGCTTTAAGCGAGCCGCCGATAGTCTTTACGTTTCCCAACCCGCTGTTAGTTTGCAGGTGCAAAACCTGGAACGACAACTCGACGTTCCTCTATTTGATAGGGGTGGGCGGCGGGCTCAACTGACCGAGGCAGGCCATCTGTTGCTCAGCTATGGCGATCGCATCCTCAGTCTGTGCGAAGAGACCTGCCGCGCCATTGACGATTTGCAAAACCTGCAGGGCGGCAGCCTGATTATTGGGGCCAGTCAAACCACCGGTACCTACCTGTTACCCCGTATGATTGGCTTATTTCGTCAGAAGTATGCAGATGTAGCGGTACAACTTCACGTCCATTCCACCCGACGTACTGCCTGGAGTGTGGCTAACGGTCAGGTTGATCTGGCAATTATTGGTGGCGAAATTCCCGGCGAGCTGCAAGAATCTCTGGAGGTTGTACCCTACGCCGAAGATGAACTAGCCCTGATTATGCCCATGCACCATCCCCTGGCCGGTCACGATCGCATCCAGCGGGAAGATCTCTATAAGCTCCATTTCATTGCCCTTGATTCCCAATCCACCATTCGCAAGGTTATCGACCAGGTCCTGACCCAGTGTGGTATTGAGACCCGGCGATTGAAGGTCGAGATGGAGCTTAACTCTATCGAGGCCATTAAGACGGCAGTTCAATCTGGCCTGGGGGTAGCCTTTGTCTCTAATTCTGCTATTGAAAAAGAATTGCAGATGGGAGTTTTGCACCGGGCAAAAATCGATTCAGTGATCGTAAATCGCACCCTGTCGGTGATTTTTAACCCTAACCGCTATCGCTCGAAGGCGGCAGAGGCCTTCACGGAAGAGATTTTACCCCAGTTTACTAACCTTCCCCTAAATCTAAAAAGGTTGGGATCAGAAAAACCCTCCTCCCCTTCCCTGGCCCAGTCATTACTGGAGTCCTTGGAATCTTGATGCTGGCAATGAATTAGGGCCTACAACCGTGGTGACCGCCCCTCCAGGGTAATTAGAAGTCCTAGGCTTGCTGGGGAATTCCATCTTCAGTCATCCCTTGGGGGGCTGGAATGGCAATCAGACCATCTCTGTACACATGGATGAGTCGTCGCTGGCGTAGCTTACCCATCAGCCGAGTTACCGTCACCCGCGTCGATCCGATCGCACTACCGATCTGGGCATGGGTTAGGGGCCAGGGCAGGTAGTACCCCAACTCATAGGGTTCGCCAAACTCTTCGATCAGCAGAGTAACGAAACCCAGTAATCGGTCGATGGTGCGTCGCTGACCCAGGGTGCTAAGCCACAGCAGCTTACGCTGGTGCTGATAGCGAAAGGCATCCAGGATTTCTCGGCGAAAGTGGGGCCAGTTGTCTAAGTCGCTCCAGTACAACCAGACTATCGAAGTTTGGTCGACGTGGGCGTAACTTTGTAAACCGAAGGGCGGTTGGGCTACTACTTCAAAGGGCTGCCCGGCCGCTACAAATCCCAAAAAGGCCTCTTCGCTGGCCCCCAAAGCTAGAGCCAGGGACTCCTCATCCTCACTGCCCTCCTCTTCCTGCAGATCTACATCCCCTGAAATCGTCTCATTCGTCGGATGGCTAGTCCCTACCAGGCGTACCGCCCCCCGCTCCACCAGGTATAAAAGACCAGGGCGGGTCGGAATCCGTTCGTCTTTGTTAAAACTGCGGGAACGATAGTGCTCCTGAGCCCAGTCAGTAACCCGCTGCCAGGTTAAAAAGGGACTAGGGTTATCAGCATGGGTGGATGGCAGCATAGATAGGAACTACAGGGAGTGACTGATGGAAACAGCAGAACATCAAGGGATGATTGGAGAAACTATAGCTTGGGCTAGAGGGCTGAGGACAGAGTTAATTGACCAAAGTGGAACCTGGGTAGGCTTTCTAGCTCCTCTCTATGACCTTAGCCGGGGCTAGGGCTATAACCCAAACAACACATCGTTAAAACGATGAAGTCATTGTAAACCATATCTTTTTTTGGGTGACAGTCAAGGCTTCCGGAAAAAAATACACTGGGAGGTAATCTCAGCAGAAAAGCCTGTTTCGATCGCTATTGTAGTTGTCGGTGGGAACAGGCCCATAGGGACTGTCAACAGGTCATTTCCAGCCCCCCATCTCAATCTAGATTGGGGCTGCTAAAGTCATGGGTAAGAATAGCCTGTCCTCGATGGTAGATTTCCCTGGCATAGTCGGTCCAAGCCCCCTGTCCCCAGTAGCGAAAACAACTGGTCTGTAGCAGTAGGTTATGTAACAGGGCATTGCGATAGCGAAACTGTCGTTCTAAGGGCTGATCGGCCTGGTCTCGGGGTTGGCGTTCCATGGTTTGGTGAAACTGGGCGCTGAGGCGTTCCATGGGTTCCATGACGTTATCGTAGCCCCTCACCCAATCGCGATCGCTGGTCCAGGATCCTCCCTGCATATGGAAATTGGGATCGGAGGCCTGGAGGGCGGCGATCGCCTCGGCAACCGCCGGGGCCCCGGTCTCGGCCCCCAGTTGTTGCCATAGCTGCTGCTTGCCCCTAGCCTGACAGGCAGGCCAGGCCTCCCGATCACCCCCCGCCGCCAACACCAGTTCCAGGTACTCCGTACCATTCAAGCCCACTACCCGGCTACCCTGGTCACGGATTTCATACCAGGATCGCATAAAGGCACTGGGAAACTCATTCATCATCACCCCACCGTTTTCACCGTCGCTAATCTGGCTCACCAGAGGGGGCGCTAATATCTCTCCTAAGGACTGGGGATGGAGGGTTTTGGCTTCCCAGTAGGGCTGCATCTGACCCACCAGTTTAGTATCTGATCCTTGGGTTTTAATCAAAGCCAGAATTTCTGCCACCTCGCCTTGGGAGTTGCGGGCTACCAGGCGGTGGGGCAAATGGGGCTGGGCAATGGCCGTACCCTCCAGGGTCTCTACCGTATGCTCCTGCACCAACAGCCAGCTATAGCCACAGTCCAGGAGGGTGGTAATGAAGGCGTAGAGTACATCAGGATGGTTCGGTAGATGCATTTCTGGGGGAGAAAAGCCCCGCACTCGTCCCAGGGCTTCTAAACCAAAAAGACTGGCAAACTGATGCTGCCACGCTCGAATCTGCAACTTGAGATCGGGAATCGGAGTCGAGGAGATCACCGCATGACCCCAGCAGGTTCCTAGCCATTCCACGTAGGGCTGATAGGTCGGATCACAGGCCAGACGACGCAGCTTATCTAGAATATCCTGCCGCCCCATTTGCTGGAGACCCCACAGTAGGGTACCCGAGTAATCCAGCATAACCCTGGGATTACAGCCCTGGTGGACCAACTCAGGGATGAAATCTCCCAGTCGCCCGTAACAGTAGGCAAAGGCACCCGCATTGTGGTTATCCCCATCAAAGGGGTGCTCAAACATATATTGCAGATGGTTGATTAAGGCTCCCTGGGCACCAGCAGGAATGGTGGGCTGGTGCATATGGAGGGCAATGGCAAAGCCTGCCGTAATCTGTTGTAAAGATATATTCGTCTGATGGAGAAAAACTGGTTTCGGATTGGCCAAGGCGGTCCTAATTTCAGTCTCCCAGCCCGACAGGGTTGGCAGTCCCTGATCCAGGGCGGGAATATCGACAACAGGGAACAGGGCTGTAGTCATGGTAAGCCTTTGAGCATAATTCCGATCTTGTCTTTAGTTTGGCATCAAGGGCTGCCTTTGATCGGTCTCCGGTAGAATTGTTATGTATTGTCATTTTATGTATGGCGGCCCGTTGGCTGCTGTACCCTGGTTAGGGTTCGACGGTCAGACCATTGTAATGATTCATGGCCTTCTCTACCCCGTAGAGGCAACTATCTTCCACCGCTCTCACGGCCAATTCCGTCACCCGATCCATAATTTGTCGCTCCGCCTTAGAAAAGCTACCTAAAACATGGGCAACTACCGCCCGGTCCCTATCCTCACCTGGGCGGGTAGCCCCAATCCCAATGCGTAGACGACTAAAGTCCTGGGTATGGAGATGGGCAATGGCAGATTTCATGCCATTGTGTCCGCCGGCGGATCCCGACTGTCTGAGGCGCAGTCGCCCCACCGGTAGGTCCATATCGTCGTAGACCACTAGTACCGCCTGGGGCGAAAGCTTGAGCCAATCTATCGCCGATCGCAACGACTGCCCCGACCGATTCATATAGGTGAGGGGTTTTAGCAGGTGCAAACGTTGACCTGCCGGTAGATTACCGGTGCCATAGTCTGCCTGAAACCGTCGCTCTGACCTGAGGTTGGTATGGCAACGGCGAGCTAGGGCGTCAAGGACCTCGAAGCCGATATTATGGCGGGTCCCTACGTATTGGGTGCCGGGGTTGCCAAGACCGACAACCAGGCTAATTGGCACAGACCCGGCAGCAGCTGAGCGAGCGGTCATGCAGGTGGATGTTCCAGACTAAACGGAGGTAGGGGATTCGGCCCGATCAGGATCGCTCTGGCTGGGGGATACTTCCTCCACCTGGGATGAAGGGGTATCCACCTCAGTAGCTTCCACCTGCAGCGCCTCAGTAGACTGGTCTTGAGGAGAGAGGGCTTTGGGGGGATCGGTTTCCAGGGATGCCTTCATCGGACTGGTAAGGGTTTTCTCTAATTGCTGGGCTTCTTTCTTAAATTCTTCCTCAAACTCCTTGGAAGCCTCCTGGAAACCCTTGATAGCCTTTCCCAAACTACGGCCAATTTCTGGCAGTTTCTTCGGCCCAAAAACAAGCAGGGCCAGAACTAGAATTAAGGCCATTTCGGGCAAACCCACACCAAAAACGTTCATTGCCAACTCCTATGGGCATGATGAGAGAATTCTAGGCCAGAGAGTGCTGCCCTAGCCCGATCCTCAGGTATCTGCTGAACAGTTTAGAGCATGGTTCCTGTAATTGGGCTAAACCGGGGCTGAGTCCGGCCTGACCAGAGCCTCACCCATGGGTACTGCACCAGACCGGCTTAGACAACGGCTAGACAGCATAGGGGTGGGCATGCCCTGGCCATGACAAAAGTGGTGCAGGTTGCCCCGCACCACTTTAAAGCTAGTCTCCTACAGCATTGCTAGAATTAGTTACCAATACTGCGCCAATCCACATCAAAACTCTCCAAAATAATTGAGGAGTTGTAAAGCTGAAGAATAATCAGCAAAAATACGAGAAATAATCCAATAAAAATTGCCATTACGGGAGTGGTTCCCCAACCGGGGACGACCTTGCCGTACTCCGAGTTCAGGGGCTTAAGCACATCTCCCAACCAAGTCCGTTGCGCCATGGATCCTTACCACAATGAAAACTTTAATAGTTCGTAATATTATAGGATGGAGAGGTCTCCCATTCTCATAAACTTTATGGAACCTGCAACAGTTCTTATTATATCTGTGGCCACCACCCTGTTGGCGGTGACAGGCTTTGCTGTTTATACCTCCTTTGGTCCTCCCTCTAAGCATCTGACCGATCCCTTCGATGAGCACGAAGACTAGCAAGCTGAAGCGATCGCTAGATCGCTTCAGAGGTTTTAGTGGCGCATTCCTGTAGCGACTCTGCCTATACTGATACCCTGGTAGCTGTACCCAATTCAGCCCCTATCTGTTGAGCCGCTGAGGAATGCCATGTCTGTTATCCGCGAACTGCATCACCACCTAGTCAGCAAAACCCGATCAGCCGTGGAAATTACCCAGGCCTACCTGGACCGAATTGCCGCTCTGGAGCCCCAACTCCATAGTTATTTGACGGTGACCCCTAGCCAGGCCCTGGCCCAAGCCCAAGCCGTTGATGCCAAAATCGCCGCTGGCGAGACTATCGGTCTACTAGAGGGCATTCCCATCGCCTTGAAGGATAACCTTTGTACCGAGGGTATTCGCACTACCTGCGCCTCGAAGGTGCTAGAGAACTTTGTACCTCCCTACGAATCGACGGTGACCCGGCGCCTTCGCCAGGCTGGGGCGATCGCCCTGGGTAAAACCAACCTGGACGAGTTTGCTATGGGCAGCTCTACGGAAAATTCCGCCTACCAGGTGACCGCTAATCCCTGGGATATTCAGCGGGTGCCGGGGGGATCCTCCGGCGGCTCTGCTGCTGCCGTGGCCGCTGGCGAGTGTGCCGTGGCCCTGGGTTCAGATACGGGGGGATCAATTCGGCAGCCTGCCGCCCTCTGCGGTGTAGTTGGCCTCAAGCCTACCTACGGCCTGGTGTCTCGATTTGGCTTGGTGGCCTACGCCTCTTCCCTAGATCAAATTGGTCCCCTGACTCCCACCGTTGAGGATGCCGCCCTGGTGCTGGGGGCGATCGCTGGTTACGATGCCCACGACTCCACCAGCCTGAAGGTAGCGGTTCCCGACTATAGTCAGTCCCTCAAGACCAGTCTGAAGGGTCGCCGTATTGGCCTGATCAAGGAAACCTTTGCCACCGATGGGATTGACCCGGCGGTCAAAGCCGCCATCGAGAAAGCCCTTCAACAACTGCAAGAACTGGGGGCAGAAATTCAGGAAATCTCCTGTCCCCGCTTTCCCTACGGTTTACCTACCTACTACATCATTGCTCCTTCTGAGGCCTCTTCCAATCTGGCTCGCTACGATGGGGTCAAGTACGGAACCCGTAGTAACGACGAAAGCCTGCTCACCATGTATACCCAAACCCGCGCCCAGGGGTTCGGCCCAGAGGTCAAACGCCGGATTATGATTGGTACCTACGCCCTGTCCGCCGGGTACTACGATGCCTACTACCTGAAGGCCCAAAAGGTGCGTACCCTGATTAAGCAAGACTTTGATCAGGCCTTTGGCCGGGTGGATGTGCTGGTGTGTCCGACATCTCCAACCACCGCCTTTAAGGCTGGAGAAAAGGTCAATGACCCCCTCAGCATGTATCTTTCTGACCTCATGACCATACCGGTTAACCTAGCTGGACTGCCCGGTATGAGTGTACCCTGTGGCTTTGATCAGCAGGGGCTACCGATTGGTTTGCAATTAATTGGCAATGCCCTGCGGGAGGATCTGCTGTTTGAGGTGGGTTACGCCTACGAACAGGCAACCGACTGGCACCATCGCCACCCAGCCCAATTCTAAGGAACTCCCTGCCATGGCCCTGGTACAGTTCCTGATGATTTTTCTAGCGGTCGCCAGCCTGCTTTACCTGGGTCTCTGTGCCTGGCTGTGGTGGGGTCAACGATGGTTAATGTTTTTACCGGCCGCCAACCTGGATACCACCCCTGGGGATCTGGGTTGGACCTATGAGACGGTGGCCATTCCTGTGCCTGGTGGCGGCCACCTGCAGGGCTGGTGGCTCAAGGGTGAGCCAACTGTGCCCCTGACCTTTCTTTATCTGCACGGTAATACCGGTAACATGGCCACCAGTCTGGATCGGGTGGATTTACTACGATCGCTGGGCGCCTCGGTTCTCACCATCGATTACCGGGGCTACGGCCAGAGCTCTGGCCCCTTTGCCAGCGAATCCCGTCTCTACGATGACGCCCTGGCCGCCTACCAGTTTCTTTACCACGAACAAGGTATTAATCCTAAAAACCTGGTGATCTACGGCCACTCCCTAGGGGGAGCCATTGGGCTGGAACTAGCTACCCGGGTAGGGACCATGGCCGCTTTGATCGTCGAGTCCTCCTTTACCTCCATGGCCGACATGGTAGCCCTATCCGCCTACAATCGCTGGTTTCCAGTGCGATGGCTGGTGAATCAGCATTTCCCTTCCCTGGCCAGGGTCGGTCAGCTAAAACTACCGGTGTTCTATATTCACGGGCTGGGGGATAGGTACATTCCTGCTGCCATGAGCGATCGCCTCTACCAGGCCACCCCTGGTCCCAAGGAGTTATGGCTGGTACCCGGTGAAAGTGATAACGACTTGCATAACACCTTAGTTAACTGGGTCCGGGAAGACTTTAAACAACGGCTGGGGGATTTCCTGGGCCGCTATGCTCCCTTCAGTTTGACTTGAGGCCTGATCGTCGGGCCTACCTTGGGGACCGGCAAAACCGTTTGGAGGTTTCTACCCCCAACCCTATTCATCGGTGGTATTGCGATCGGATTGCCATTCCTGGTCATCAATCCAGGTGGCTGCGACCTTGAGGGGGGCGGGAATCTCCTGCCCATCGGCAAACTCCAGCAGGGTTTCCCGATAGCCCAGATAGCCCGACCCGGCAAAGGCCATTAACAGCCGTCCCAGGGCGATCCAGACCGGCTCTGAAAATTCCCAGTCCTGTCGGAAGCCAGCCCGGTCAGCAATCGACCGCAGGGCCCAGAAGTAGCTATTCCTCACCATCGATCCAGACTTCTTATAGTGGGGAACATCCTGCTGGTGTAGATAGAGAATAGCCTGGTTAATTCTGGCCCGCATAGTCCGGTTAATTGCTATATGATCGCCATAGACAAAGGGATCTTACCCTCCCTCCTGAGTCTATCCCTTTTCTCTGGTGGTTATGGTCGCTGCGGTTTGTTTGCAAAATGTTCACAAGGTCTACAATGACGCCCTGGTGGTTAACGATCTGTCCTTGACCATTAAGGCTGGTGAAATATTTGGTCTGCTGGGCCCCAATGGGGCCGGTAAGTCAACCACCATCCGCATGGTTACTACCCTCACCCAGGCCAGTCAAGGCACTATTGTGGTGGCCGGTTACGATGTTACCCGCCAACCCTTAGATGTGCGCCGTCAGATCGGCGTAGTGTTACAACAAACCAGTGTGGATGGCGATCTGACGGTGTGGGAAAATATGGAATTGCATGGTCGTATGCACCACATCCGGCCCGTCGCGCGCCGTCAGGCCATTGACACCTGGCTGGAGTACGTAGAGTTAAGCGATCGCCGCAACGATAGGGTAAAAACCCTATCGGGGGGCATGAAACGCCGCCTGCAAATTGCCCGTGCCCTCCTCCACCAGCCCCAGGTGTTATTCCTAGATGAGCCAACGGTGGGCCTTGACCCCCAAACTCGCCGCCGTCTCTGGGAGATTATCCAACGCCTCAACCAACAGGGCATCACTATCCTGCTGACGACCCACTACATGGAGGAGGTGGAGTATCTCTGCGATCGCATCGGTATTCTCGATCAGGGCAAGCTGATTGCCATTGGTACCCTGGAGGAACTACGGCAGCGCCATGGAGAGGGGATTGTGATGACCCAGCGGGGCGATCGCTGGGATTATCACTTCTTTCCTACCCTGGCCCTAGCCAATACCTACCTGGAGGAGCAGTCGGACAAAACCGGCATGATGGTGCGCCCCTCTAACCTGGAGGATATTTTCGTAGAGTTGACGGGCCGCAACCTGGATTAAGACTGATCCAGTTTTAACAATTACAGGTAGGCTGGGGCATAGTTTGGGTGAAGAGTCGTTGATGTCAAGCTTAGCTACCACCATTGAGGCCATTCTCTACCTTAAGGGGCAACCCCTCTCCATTGCTAAATTGGTGGAGTTAGCCCGCAGCGATCGCCAGGCGGTGGAAGAGGGATTGATTGAACTCATGGATGACTACGCCCACCGCGACGGTGCCCTGGAAATAGTGGAAACCCTGGAGGGCTATTGTCTCCAACTCAAGGAACGCTACCGCTTCTTAGTTGATATGCTGATTCCGTTGGACCTGGGGGTCGGAGCCCTACGGACCCTGGCGGCGATCGCCCTGAAGGGTCCCTTGAGTCAAACCGATCTGGTCGATCTGCGCGGTTCCGGTGCCTACCAGCATGTTCAGGAACTAATCGCTCAGGGGTTTGTACGTAAGCGTCGCCTAGCGGAGGCCCGGTCCCCTGTTGTCCAGGTAACCAATAAGTTTTATCAACACTTTGAAATTGATCAATTGCCAGAGTTACGGCCCAAGGCGCAAGTTTCTGCCGCGTCCGAGGAGGGAGAGCGTACAGAGGAACCAGAAAGGGTAAAGGAATCCGAACCTTAGTCCCTATTTCATGATTCGTTACGCTATTATCGTCAATACTGATAGGTATAACCTGGGCAAGTGATCCTTTTGCTACAGTTTTGTTAGAGTACAGCTATCAGTTTAGATCCACGATTACGCCTGCGTTGTTACCAGAGGTCGTTGAGTTTCCATGGTATTTAACCCTGAAGACGGTGAATTTATCGCCCTATCAATGGATAGTGATCATTCCAATGAATTACTTAAGTATCTTCAGCATCAGTCCCCTGAAATTTTAACTCGTGTGGCCCAATCCGTTAGTAGCGAAATTAAGCAAATTATTTCCCACAACGTTCAAGGGCTGATCGGAGTGCTCCCCACCGATAGTTTTAACGTTCAGATTACGACCGATCGCGAAAATTTGGCCGGTCTACTAGCCTCGGCCATGATGACGGGCTATTTTCTACGGCAGATGGAACAACGCATGGAACTAGAGCACAATGTCTTTGGTTCCTTCCTGGGGGCCGATAGTACCGATGGAGAGAACTAAGCGGGAGCTATGGAATAGCAGCTTGACATAGCCCCGGTTTTACCTGGTATATTACGAAAGCGATCAATACTAATGGGGTGTCGCCAAGCGGTAAGGCAGCGGGTTTTGGTCCCGCCATTCCTAGGTTCGAATCCTAGCACCCCAGTTCTTTACAGGGTCCTTTTTATCAGGGAAGCCAGGTTCCTCTCCATTCTCTAATTGAGGTGGCTAAGCTCGAAATCTCGAGCTGCAGACTCTGGTGATATTTTTTTACTCTCGGGTGATCTAACCCAGACGAGCCAGGATACTTGCCTGGACTGCTCAACCGGTTGTTGAGCCTATGCCCAAAGCTATATAAACAAAAGCCCCAGAGTGTCCTCTAGGGCTTTTAACTAGGATGAAAAATGTCTCCATTGCAGATCACTGAAGGAAACTCGTCACGGCCCTACAAGGGGATAACTTAATTCAGCTTGTATTGATACTTGGCCTTGAGTAACCGCAGGATAATCTGAGTCTCATAGCGAATGATGCCGCTCATCGAGGCCAGTTTATCGAAGAACGCCAGAAGCTCTTCGTGCTTGCCAAAGTTGACATCCACCACAATGTTGTGGCGACCCGCAGTAATGGCCACAAACTGTACCTCTTCCAGATTGGCTAGCTGCTCAGCCACTTGATTTACCCACCCATTCTCAACAAACAAGTGCAGAATTGCCGCATGGGGTACGCCAAAGCATTTGGGATTAGGCCAGGCTTGGATTTGAATAAACTCGGCATGGAGTAACCGTTGTACCCGATAACGGGCGGTCGCCTCCGGAATGTCTAGCCTGGTTGAAATCTCTTTATAGGTCGTACGCCCATCTAACTTGAGGAGGTCGATGATCTTGCGATCTAGCTCATCTATGCTGATTGGACTAGATTGATAGGTGTCTAGGTATCCCATACGTTAAAAGGGAAGTAAGTGAAAAATAAAGTAAATGTCTATTCATCATATTCCATCTTTATGCAAGTGGGTGAAAGATTCTTGTGGTTTTGGTGAAGTTCGTCATATTCCGTAGCGAAGCGCCTGCAATTTGACGTTTAGGTCGGCTAGCGATCGCCACCAACCCTAACCTAACCCCTTCGGTTATCCAAGATTCCTACCTGGTATAGCCGTAGTTCCAAGCTTTGTTGGTTAATGTCTCCTAGTCGACCAGGGGGATGGAGTCACGAGTCATTAAATTGGCCGGTTAACTCTGTTCTCAACCTTCTGGCCAAAGCTACATCGATCAGGGCTGGACAATATAAGGTGATTGGATAGCCGGAAGTTGCCCGGTTGTCTTGAGGGCTTGATACAGCATGGCCACAACCTCTATGCGGGTAGCCGCTTGGTTAGGACGGAACTGGTTGACATCAGGATAGTTCACGACCACACCAGCCTGAGTTGCTGCCGCCACCGCAGGTTTGGCCCATTCGGGCAGCTGATCTCGGTCGGCAAAGGACTGCAGGGCGTCATTGACCCCAGCCGGTTTGGGCAGGCCGAAGCCATTGGCCAGGGAGAGTAGCACCTGCATCTTGGTCATCGGAGCGTTGGGTTGAAAGGTTTGGTCGGGATAGCCCTTGACGAAACCGCCTTCTACGGCCCCAGCGATGGACTGGGTAGCCCAAAAGCCGGCCTTAACATCACTAAAGGGGGTTTTGCCCGACCTGGGCGCGCTTAATACCTCGCTGAGCAGCGCAGCATATTGGGCTCGGTTGACGGGTTGATCGGGTTTGAAGGTACCATCTCCCACCCCGGCAATCATACCGCGCTTAGCCATTTCGTTGACGAAGGGATAGGCCCAGTGCGTCGGGGGTACATCTGGAAAGGTAACAGTAGGGTCTACGGTAGTGGGAACGATGATAGTTGGGCCTGGGGGGACAACGGCGGTCGCAGCTGGAAGCGGTCTGGATAGGTCTGGTGGAGCTACAGTTGCAGGACCGGCAACGGTGGATGCAGGGCCGGGGATAGCCGCTGTACTTTTTGAGTCTGCTCTCTTTTCTATAGTTGTAGCTGTTTCATTCGTAACTCCCTTGGGGGTGGCGGTTGAATTAGGTGCGGCCATACCGGGCTCAACCGGTGAGGAGGCCGATACCCCAGGCGTTCCATTCGCGCTACCGATCTGGCTGAGCTGCTCAATCCTGGTGCCCAACAGCGAAGTCTGACCGGTCCAGCTTTCCGATCTTCGTCCCAGGCTCCACCAGAGAAGAACACCAACTACTGAAAAGGCCACGAAGAGGGCAATCAACTCCTCCAAACTAAGAGGGCTAGGGTTAGAGTCGTGATTAGGGGGCTGTCCAGCCATGACAAATACACCTGAAAACTTCGCTTCAAAGCTATCTTACGGAAATTGTCTAAGTTGACAAGCCTTTTCGTCTTAATCTTTGTTGCTAATGATGGTGATTGGAGGAACCTGTTATCCAGGGTCCCGTCTGTAATAAGCCTAGCTTACTAGCTTGCTAGCAAAAGATAAATTTAACTTATGCTTGACTTAAAGAATTGGCATTTTACAAAACCCCTTGGGCTCAGTAGTAATAGTAGGAGATAGATGCATTGGGAGGTACACCCGCATGGTAACGTCCACAGTTCACCCAAAGAATAGGATTCCTTCTAATCGCCTGACTTTACAAAATCGAGAACTCGCTGAAGGCACAATAGCAATTCGTTCTTTAGATTGGGATCGAGATCGCTTTGATATCGAATTTGGGTTGCGTAATGGCACCACCTATAACTCCTTTCTGATTCAGGCAGAAAAGAGTGCCTTGATTGATACATCCCATCGCAAATTTCAGGAATTATATCTAGATGGTTTGGCCGGCTTGATTGATCTATCAACCCTGGATTATTTGGTCATTAGTCATACGGAACCCGACCATAGCGGCTTAGTTAAGGAAATTCTCAATCTTGCCCCTGAGGTAACGGTCGTTGGGGCGAAGGTGGCGATTCAGTTCCTTGAAAACATGGTTCACCAGCCTTTTCGGTCGATCACGGTCAAGAGTGGAGATCGCTTAAGTTTAGGCCATGGACATGAGTTAGAATTCATCTCCGCTCCCAATCTTCATTGGCCTGACACTATCTTTACCTACGATCACAAAACCCACATCCTCTACACCTGTGATGTGTTTGGCATGCACTACTGCGATGATTACGTCTACGACGAAGAACCCGACCTACTCAAAGAGGACTTTAAATACTACTACGATTGCTTGATGGGACCCAATGCCCGGTCAGTTTTAACTGCCTTAAAGCGCATTGAGAACCTGGCAATTCATACCATTGCTACCGGCCATGGACCGCTATTACAGCATCGTATTTCTGAATGGATAAATGCTTACCATCAGTGGAGTCAAGAACAGGCAAAAACCGACAATCTAGCCGTTCTCTTTTATAGTCAAGATTACGGCTATAGCGACCAAATTGCCCGAGCGATCGCCCAGGGATTAATGAAAACAAATGGGGAGCATCCCACTTTTGCGATGAGTACAATTGCTTAGAGACATGACAGCAAATTCCCGTCACACTATAGGCACTCATTGCCCTGTCATGCCATGAAACGCCTATCTCGAGAAGAGCAGAAGCAGCTTGATGCCCATCT
>JBEITR010000064.1:0-16466 GCA_040374765.1 Leptolyngbya sp. | reverse complement strand
TAAGCACAGCCCTCCAGCGGCTTCAGCTTCTGGACGTAAACGGGCCCAAGTCAATTGTCAAATCGAGTTTGCAAAGGTAGTTAGATTCTCCTAATGAGACAGTCTAGCTTGAGACTCATAAAAGTTTTCCGCACCACTAAGATATACCGATAGCGTTCATTGGTATAGTTTCCAGTAAAGACATATTTTTGAGTTTCTGTTATCCACATGTCACTATTTTGCTGCACATCTATTTCAACCTTGATGGCATCCCAGTAGAATGGAACCTCGGCCTTAGTAGGGACGGCTGAAATTAAAACAGTAATTAGAATGGCAAGGCTAAAACCAAGATAGTGACGAAATAATCGGGAAAGCGCCATAACACTCCATCCTAAAAAATGATGAGTTGACATACTTAAATTGCTATTTAAAGATTCCTTCAGGGGGCTGGATAGAATTCTATGGAATAGCGGAATGGGTATTTAATGGGCAATTGGCTTGATTTGCGATCGCAGATAAAAATCTTGAATCACTATACTTTTCTGTGGTTTGCACTATCGAGAACAGCTACACTCCTTCTTTTTGGGTACGGATATAGTGATAGCTTGTGACTGTAACCGTCTGGTAAAGTGGCAGAAGAATAATTGAAAAAATAATACCAATAATCAAAGAAATCAAATATTCAAGAATTTGAATGGCTGCTGAATCAGCATTAGTTGATAAGACCTGAGCAGCTATGGTAGTGATAAGGGATGAGAAAACCAGCTCTGCCAGTAGACTCAGAGGCCAGGAGATCAACCAAATGATCAGGAAAATCATGAATATTTTTAGGGCATAACCCTTGACTAGTTGTTGACTTCTTTTAACCGCTCCCCATGGGGTTAAATGATCTTCTATCGCCAATGACACTTGAGTCAGAGAAAGTCCAATTACAAAACGAATTAAGAAGATTGAGGAAGCTGCTATGAGAATAATTCCTAATAATGCTAGTACCCCGTAGACCAGGGGGGAGAATCGAAAATTAATGACGATGATACCGCCTCCCACTAATATCAACAGAACCAGGTAAAAGACCAGGACAACTGCCATAACCAGTAAAGATGCTAGAAAATAGGCCCCCAGAAACTTCCAGATTTTTGGTGCAACGTGGCTTCGGGCTTCCCTGAGGGTTTCTGGTTTATCCGCTAAAACCCCATAGGCCAGGCGGGAAATCAGGGCTAGATTTGTAATTGATTTAGCCGTGGCAAAAGTCACCAAGATCAGCCAGACGGGAATCGCTGCCCAAAGAACTGGTGGAATTGAGGAGAAGGACAGACCGCTTCCCAGGGCAACCAGTAAAAATGCTATGGCTAGAAGTACTAAAAAAGGGATTAACGACCACAGACTAGCGATCACCCCAATGGGGAAGTAGGTCAAAAAGCGATCGCGATAAAGGCGAAATCCCCCACTGATGATAGTCCCTACAGCCGTAGGTTGTAATGGAGTATTAGCCATTGGTTTGTTCCTTCTAGATAAAACCACTCCACCGCCAACTTACGCTACTTTGAGAGCCGCCAGGAGGTTTATGTTATTAAAATTCAAGCAGTCCTTAGACATTTATTATTTGTTATGGGCGGTTTTAACTAGAAGGCCTAGCCCTTGGCTGATCCGCTACAGCCATTACTCCAGAGGCCCTATAGCTTGCCTTCGTTCCGTTACCGGCAGCTACGACTAACCTGGCTATCCCCGGAGTTTTGCCCTCAGGCCAGCAAACTACAATAGGCGACAGTCCCGCTAGGACAAGAGGGCGGTGCCATTTGCTATGGACTGAGACCTAGAGCCAGACTCGGTATATTGAACTAACGCGTATGACCCAGTTGAACCGGACCTTCTGGTTAAAGGCGTAAAGCAACAGCCGCTAAAGCTATATCAACGAACCCCAGTGCTGGCAACCTACCCAGGGTCTTTTGGCATCCCGCCTTTCTCCGTCTGCAAAAATGAGAGAAGTTCGTTAAGTTAATTAAAGAATGTTTTCAATTCTTCTCATTTATAAAATCACCCTCTATTCCTATGCAAGTCACCCGTATCGCCGCTAAACTCTTTCAGCCCAATGTCAACGCCAATGTTTGGTCTCAGGCAACCTTAGCGATCGCCCGCGTGGTGATCGGCATCATGATGGTGCACAACGGCCAGGACAAACTGGCGGACATCGAAAACTTTGCCCGCGCCTATGTGGAATATCTGGGACTGCCCTTTCCAATTTTCCTCAGTTATATCGCCGCTTACACTGAACTCATTGGTGCGCCCCTAGTGGCGATCGGGCTATTCACCCGCCCTGCCGCTTTAGGGTTGTTTGGCACCATGGCGGTGGCCATGTACCACCACATCTCCGTAGCGGGGCTGAGTTTGCCCTATCTGGAACTGTCTGCCATCTACGCCGCCTGTTTCCTGTACTTCACCATTAACGGGGCCGGGCTGTTCTCCGCCGATGCCCTGATTGCCAATCTACTAGACACCAGCGCCCTTTCCCTCAAGGCCAAGCAGGTCATGCGGTTAGAAAAATCCTTTCAATCGGCCCCCGCCCAGAAAGAAGCAGAAGTCCTCCGCTGACCTGATCAAACATTGCCTATTGGGGCTTAGGAGTTGGGGTAAGGTCATCTTGCCTTACCCCCGTCTTAACTCCTCAGTCCGAAATTAGGGTATTCGCCATGTGCTAACCATTACCCCATGGGCCAGCCCATCACCCTAGGGGATATTTTTCAGCTATTTGAAAGGACTCGGCGGGATCGGTGAACGCGAAAACTGGTTAGGTGTTCTGGCTTGTCTTTGCCTTTCCGGGCCATGCGATCGCCGCTCCCAACCGGGGAGTCATCCGCTTGAGTGACAATTCGACGAGGTCGGCTTGGTCACTCTTGAATTCACCGACGAGGGCGGTTCTGACACCGGCGGCACGTCCGGCCTGAGCATCGGTAATTGATTCACCAAGCAACCAACAGTGGGAAGGGTTCAGACGGTGATCATCACAGACCTCCAATGGCATACCTGGTGGGGGCTTGCAGCGGGGGCTGGCAGAGGCAGCTAGATCGCTGCAAGCGTAGATGGCATCCATTGCCAGGTGGTGCTCGGCAAGCAAAGACTTCATTTCATTGTGGATTTGATCAAGATCGGCAAGGGTCACCAGCCCCTTACCTACCCCCTGCTGGTTTGTAATCAGGATCAGCTTGTACCCCATCCGGCGCGCGGCCGACAGGATCGGCAGCACGTCGGGGAGCAGGTGAAACGCTTCCGGCGTCTGCACATACTCTCCAACTAGACGTTCGTTGATGATTCCGTCACGGTCGAGAAAAAGCGCCCTGGTTAGCATGTCATCCCAACATATAGGTGATCATTGGCCGATGGATAAGCCTTCTGCAGATATTACTGCGAAAGGAGATTTCCATTCAATTAGATTCTCCAGTGAGCTAGAGACAAACAAGGTTAAGACGTGATGAGAAAACAAGATTCTTAAACCTAACTGGTCACATTTTTTCTTTTACTTCAGATTTACCATTTCTTCTGCGTGTAACTTAAAAAAGTCATACGCCTCATCTGGAGAGGTTTTAAACAACTGTAAGAACTGTTGTTGAAGGTATCTATTTAGATTATCCTTAACTAAGGGCATAGGAACTTTACTTATTATTCCTAATCCATAGTCTTTATTAATAATTCTATAGAACAGATTTGGATTGTTATAGGCTACTTCTACAAAGGCTACATAGGTCACACCACACCATTCTCCTTCAAAGTGAGTAGGATTTGCTGAACGTTTATTAACTGGATTGCAGTCATGGGATATTAAAAAACCAGAGTCGGACAAACACGAAACCATCCATCGAAAATCCTCTGAACTTTCTTTATACTCGTGAAATGAATCCACGCATATTAGATCAAACTTCTTGTCAAGTCGACGAATTTGTTCAATTACTTCATCGTGATTAGATTGTAGATAGATAAACCTATCTATCTTAGGTCGATCACGGAATAAATTGGGGAAAAATATTCCGGTTGAAGCAGAATTTAAAAGTAAAATATTGCTGAAATTAAATTCAGTATCTAATGCTTCTGCTAAGTTAGTAAAATTAAATTTTTTGGGCAAATGATCGTAATCTAATATGCCCTTTCGATTCAGCTGAGTTACCCAGCGAGTGGGGAGTTGAAAGTGAGCCATATGTTCGTGTCCTTAGAATAGAAATAACCAGATATTTACAACAGGCTTCCTTGAGATCTTTTCTGAATTTATTATCAGTAGATTCAAAGCCTGCGCCTAGATGTAATTTAGATAATATAAATTACTGTTTCAATTGCCTTGCTATGCTATTTACTTAGTCATCATCACTTGATGTTTTTTCGTTATGAAGTCTTCAGTTTTTCTGAGAGGTTGTGGGAGAGAAATAAGGGTACAGCGCATTAACCCCTACGTTTGGCGATAACACGGGTCATGGCGATTTGGCCCATAGGAGACCATTCGACTCTCCTGTGTGACCTCTATGAAGACGACTCTAGAGGGTATGGATCGGCTGGAGACCTTTGTTAAGGAGCGGTTTAGCTAAATAAGTCCCCAGGGCCGATCTCCATCGAGTTAGGGAGGAATGGGAATGGGTTAACGTGAGTTGAGTTAATACAACTCGCCGGGTAGTGGTTTCAAGTCTGAGGGTTGTGGATATCTTGACTGACTATTGATAATGGAAGCAATAAGGCACCTTGCTGACGTTATTCTCAATAATTTGGAGAGGTCGATAATTACTTCTAATTTTTCTAATCTTTAAATTGCTGATAAGCAAGTATTTCCAGGGCTTGAGATCCGTCGAACTCACGTTGACTATTAAGTGAAGTTGAATCTTGTCTATGTCCTCCTACCATCGCCTTGTCTACCTCAGCCATCAGCTTGGTGGTTACGACGGTGTTAGCGTCGAGGCTGCTAAATGGATCGACGCGATCTCCTCAATCGGTTTTGAGGTCACCCCTGCGGCTGGTCTACTCCATCCCTCTAGCCTCCCCGGCATATCCCTTCCTTCCCTTTGGCGTCCCCTCGGTCCCGGGGATCAGTTTTTGGCGCCGCCTCCTCTAACCCAGGCTGAAGTCAATGCAGTGATCGATGCAGCTGGGGGATCAGGGGGTTTTGTGGTGCTCGATAATATTGCAACCATGCCAACAGCAGCCGATAATATTGTCCGGTTAGTGGCTGCGCTTGAAGCAGCAAATATGCGAATGGTGGTGCGACATCACGACCCATCCTGGGATGGCTTTGGCCGCATCGCCGACCCGCGCTTTCCCCTTGCCCCAGCCCATGCCGCCCATGTTGCGATCAGTGCTTACCTGCGAGATCATCTATGGCGCCGTCGAGGCATTCATGCTGCCGTCATGCTTAATCCTATTGACCTCAAGGATATACTCGGCGGCAATCGGGCTCGCATCCGTAAGGCAATGGCCATCGACGACGACGACCTGGTTCTGCTCCACCCGGTTACTCCCTATCCGCGTAAGAACGTTAGTGCAGCAGCAAGGTTTGCCGATGCCGTTGCCGTCGCTCGGGGGGGACGGGTTGTTTATTGGCTTACTGGCGGCAGTACCGATCCTCTGCCAGGTGGTGGTCGCTATAGGTTTATTACAGGACGCTGCGGTAGCCGAGCTAACTTGTACGCAGCAGCGGATGCGGTACTTCTCACCTCCTATTGGGAAGGTTGGGGTAATCCGGTGGCCGAGGCTGCCGCCGTTGCTCTACCGGTGGTCACAGGAGAGTGGCCAGCATTGGATGAATTACGCCACATAGGTTTGCGTGACATCCCTGTAGCCGCACCCGATGCCGTGTCTCGCCTACTGGCCGAGGTTGGTCGGCAAACCAGCCATCGGGTCGAGTCCCTCCGTGGTGCCCTCGCCATCTCCCAACTAGTTCCCCAACTTGAGACCTTGTTGAGACAACTCAACCAGGTTTAGCCCCGCAGCTATACCAGTAGCCACATGCAAAGGGGCGGAGGTGAGCCCAAAAGTTAGCTTTGACCGATCAACCGAGTCCTAAGCGTTCTGGCTAAAGCTATAAATCGCTGATGTCAGGTCACCGTTTGGCTATTACTACAAATCAGGGAACAGGGCTGGTCTGTGGTTCCGAAAGTCAGCACCGTCTCTGCCCTGTTTGGGAACATCAATTGAATAGAAACCTGATACTATCAAAGTCCTGTAGTACAATGACACAGTTGACCCATATGCTGGGGAGACCAATTGTTGAATGACAGCTTTCCCCTCCTTAGGAGTCTAACAATGGCAACGGGTATCGTCAAATGGTTTAACGATAAAAAAGGCTTTGGCTTTATTACCCCTGATGGAGGCGGTGCAGACCTTTTTGTCCATGCTTCGCAAGTTAAGGTTCCTCCATTGGAACAAAATCAACGGGTTTCCTTTGATGTTGTACCTGGACAGAAGGGACAGCAGGCTAATAATGTTAAAACAATGGTATAGCAGTCGTCAGCGCGACTAAGACTGCTATACGCTGAGCTCCAGAGCTTTGCTCCGTGTCCTGAGCTAAATGACGATATCTATAATTTTATTGGTAGGCATCGCTCAAGCCTTGACTGTAGGTTTCTGCTGTATGTAAAACCATGGAGCCTTCGATGACTAGGTTTCTTGGTACCTCTACTTAAAGTAGGGATATGTTCTGCTTATGTGAGATGCACTACTGCTAATCTAGCTTTGATCGGCTATTATAGCTAGAAATGCCATGCTCCAAAGTTAAAGTCATTTGATTTGTTGATTTTAACTGGTATGGCATTTTCAATTTTTACTTTGGCTCGGAGAAGCTTGTGACTATTTATATCGGCAATTTGTCCTTTAAGGCTACTGAGGACGATATCAGGGATGTCTTTGCTGAATATGGTGAGGTCGTCCGCGTTAGTTTGCCCATTGATCGCGAAACGGGACGGAAGCGTGGTTTCGCCTTTGTTGAAATGGGCAGTCCGGAGAGTGAGGACAAGGCTGTTTCTGAGCTAGATGGGGCTGAGTGGCTGGGCCGTGAACTGAAGGTAAACAAGGCCCGTCCCCGTACTGAGGGGGATGAACGTAACCTAGGTGGAAATAAGGGAGGCAAGAAGGGTTTTTCTCGCAATCCCCTTTAGCTGCTGTTGGCCCAACCAGAGCAGGGTACTGACCCATGCCGGGAGTCTGTGGGTAGCTGACTACATTAGGTCGGCTATTCGCTTTTTACGCTGTTTCCAATAGCTCCTTAGCCGCTGAAAAAGTCTGGCTATAGACGATTTTTGTGAGCGTCGCTCGGGACTTCCAGTCTCGGATTTGATTCAGCCGCTGTGTTTTCAGGCTTTATATGTTGCAAAGGGTGAGCAGAAGTTCTATCTTCTTCCACCCTTTTTTGATAGATAGGGTCGGTTAAGTAGGCTATATTTTGGGGAGTAGCTGATGCAACTCCAGAAAACTCTAGTTTTTGAGATAGAAGTCAGATGGGGCGGTGGCGGTGGTTCCTACTAATAGGGGTATTGACTGCTATCTTCGTGGCTATCGCAGTGGTAGTCGATTCCGTCAACCGTTTGTATCAAACGCTGACACTGTTTTCACCCCTTCTGGCGAATATTGTTTTGGGGCTGCTTCTAGTTGTGGCCTTAGCCCTTGCAGGGTTGGGAATTTACTATTTATGGTTATTTTTACGCCCGCACCAACCCGCTGCTCCACCGCCAGTTCCTCCCACCTTAGTCTCTGCGGCTACGGCTAATCTGGAGGCGGTTCAGCGTCAGATCGAAAAACTTCAGGATCAGGTAGCTCAGCAGGCCATGCTGACGGCTACCCAAGATCTAGCCATGGCTATGGCAACCGGTGAGATCACCATTGTGGCTATTGGTTTAGGGGCAGCGGGTAAAACCAGCTTAATTAACCGTTTAATCGGGGTACCTGTGGGGCAGGTGGCAGCCTCTATAGGGACGACCCAAACTAAGCAGGTCTATGTCTGGCAACTACCCTTCACCGATCGCGCCCTGAAGTTGATTGATACTCCAGGTTTGGCTGAACCAGGCGTCGCTGGCACCCAGCGAGAAGAATTGGCAAAGGCAGCCGCTACCCAAGCCGATCTGATTTTATTTGTGATCGATGACGATATCCGTCAGGGGGAATATGGGGTTTTAGAAAGCTTGCTAGCTATGGGTAAGCGTACCATCGTGGTGCTGAATAAGGCCGATCGCTATCCCCCTCAAGATTTACAGACCCTGCTAGACAAGCTGCGATCGCGCCTGGTGCCCCCCTTGACCGCCGATGACATGATTGCCGTCGCCGCCGACCCCAAGCCCCTACCCAAGCAAGGCGGCGGTTGGTTGCAAATGCGGCCCAATATCGATCCCCTCCTGGCCCGCATGGCGGATATCCTTCGGGAGGAGGGGGACCAGCTGATTGCGGACAACATTCTTCTCCAGTCTCAACAGTTGGGAGAAAAAGCTCGTTATCTGCTAGACCAGCAGCGTCAGATCGAAGCAGATCGGATCATCGATCGCTATCAGTGGTTGGGTGCCGCGGCCATTGCCGCTAACCCCTTACCCGGTTTTGATTTCCTAACTACGGCGGCGGTTAACGCCCAGATGGTGGTTGACCTCAGTCAGGTCTACGGTTATGACCTCAGCTTTGAACAGGGCAAGGCGCTGGCTCTATCTCTGGCTAAAACCCTAACAGGCCTGGGCCTGGCGAAGGGGACGGTAGATATATTGGCTGTGGGTTTACAGGCTAATTTGGTTACTGGCCTGGGTACCAGGCTACTGACGGGAGCTACCGGGGCCTATCTGACTCGGATTGCCGGTAAGAGTTTTGCAGAATACTTTCGCCACAATCAGGACTGGGGTGATGGGGGAATGGCGGAGGTAGTTAGTCAGCAGTTTCGATTGAGCCAACGGGAAGCGTTGATGAAGGCCTTTGTTCGCACCGCCTTAGTCCGACTTAACGCAGAGGAGTAAATCTGAAAACAGGGGGTACGGGGTCCGATCCATACTTTGGATGACTTTGGATGGGCATGACCCATAGGCTCCTATCTGGGATCTATCCCTGGTCTCAGAGCCCTGAGGACCTGGTTAATAGTTCTATGCGCCTCTGTTGTTCATGGCTACGACTATAAATTGACCAATTAAAGTAGATGTCCCTGATCGTCCCATAGGGTTTTGTTGGTGATCGGTAGCTGTGGCCAGAACCCTGAGGATTGGGCGAATCGGTTAGCGTGAAGCCCGGCTAGGCAGGCTGACTGGTTTCCCTTCCCTTATCTGGGTCTATAGCTAAGTGACTGGTTTTCAGGACATTGCATCAAACAGGTTTCTATTGTGTTCAGTTTCTATAGTAAGAAGGTAGGAATTGATTTATAGCCCTTGGGGTTGTAAAAAGGCAACCATCTCGTCGATACCCCGTTGAATGCGACGAGTCACGGTCATGGGGCTAACTCCGATTTTTTCTGCCACTTCCTTGCGGGATAATCCCTTAAAAAATACAAACTCAATAGCGGTTCTGGTTTTGCCTTCTAGGTGGTTCAGGGCGCGCTGAATCTGCTGGCGGTCTTCTTCGAGATCCTGCATGAGCTGGTAGTGGGTGTCCGGTAGACTATCCCCCAGGGTCATGGTGGAATCTAGGTGATGGGAAATGGTGGCGTCCAGGCTTAAGGGCAGACGATTACGGTGGGCCATACGGGCGTTTTGCCACTCCTTCACCGTTACCCCCAGCGCTTCAGCCATTTCGTTATCACCAGGATGACGGCCCAGCCTACGCATGAGTTCTGGTTGCAGCTTTTGGCCTTCCTTTTGCAGGTCTTGCCAGCGCCGCGGAATCTTCACAGTGGCCCCCCGATCCCGCAGGAAATGTAACATTTCACCACGAACATAGGGCACCGCGAAGGAGCTAAAGGCGCAGCCCTGGGCCGGATTAAAGCGCTCAATGGCCCGAATTAAGCCGATGTAGCCGATTTGTTCGAGATCTTCGTAGGGCTCGGAGCACTGATGGCTGACTCGATGGGCAATTTTCCGCACCAAACCAGCATTAAGCCTGACCAGCTGATTACGAATCTGAACCGTAGGAGAGTGTTGATACTGCATCAGCAGTTCCATCCCTCGGGAGCGAATGGTCGAGGATTGATTAACCATGTTTGCGTATGTCCATAGGAGATAGAGTTCTTTAAGAACTGTGTTCTATTCTCGGCAGTGACACTAGCAATCACCATCGTTAATTTACGGTACTCTGCAGCGGCACCCGGCCCAATCTGCGTATATTCACAGAGGTTTATCTGCTTAGGGCTGTGGGGCCGTGGTTGGGATAAGACTGCGCCACCGGTTTAGGGCAGCGGCTAGTTCCAGACCACGAAAGGTAACCAGATCACCCCCTGGCCAGGGGGTGAGGTGATCCAGGTCTTGCTGTTTCAGGTCGCTTAGGATGGCGGCCAGGGAGGTGACTTTCCCTCGGTAATGGCTCTGGGCGTAGAGTATAGCTCCGGCGATCGCCCGGACCTGGCCAGCTTCCACCAGTTGCTCCAGGGCTGACAGGTCGATTACCTCTCTCCCCAGTTGTAATTGATGGGGCTGTTGGACCTTAATCTTGATCGGCCTCTGGTCTGAATCGGCCCTAGGGATGGGCAACTGCAGTTGCCGGGGGGTTAGGTGACCAAAGTGGGAACCCCCTTCGGGCTGGCGTTGGGTGGGGTAAGCCGCCGCAATGGCCTGGGCCTGCTGGGTAACATCCCGGGGAATAAAGTTTTCCAGGGCAATCACCCGATCGGCCACGTCAAAGTAGTCACCGCTGCCCCCCATCACCAGGATGGTAGAAATGCCGTAATCGCTATAGATTTGCCGGACCTTATCGAGTAAGGGGGTGATGGGTTCGGCGGATTTAGTGATTAAAGCCTGCATCCGGCGATCTCGAATCATAAAATTTGTGGCGGAGGTGTCTTCATCCACCAGCAGTACCCTGGCTCCAGCTTCTATGGCCTCTATGGTGGTAGCTGCCTGGGCGGTACTACCACTGGCGTTAGGGGTAGAAAAAGGTTGGGTAGATTGGCCCTGGGGTAGGTGGTTAATAAAGGGGGAAATATCGACTTCTGTCACACAGCGGCCATCTTCTGCCCGTATTTTAAGAGCGGCGGGGTCGGTCACCACCTGATGCCGCCCATCCCCAGGAATATGGTTGTAGATACCCATGGCAATTGCCCGGAGCAGGGTAGATTTGCCATGATAGCCACCCCCCACCATCAGGGTGATGCCCTGGGGAATTCCCATGCCCGTTATCCTACCGGCGTGGGGGCAGGGGAGGGTGACCCGCAGGGAGGGGGGCGACTGAAAGGGAATAACCTGCTCCTCCAGGGGGCGATCGTCTACGCCGCTGCGGCGGGGCAAAATGGAACCATCGGCAATAAAGGCCACCAGCCCCTGATCGGCCAGTTGACTGCGTAAAACCTCGGCATCCTCAGCGGTATTGCAGTGGTGTTCTAGGGCGACCCCATCCAGGGCGGAGTAGAATAGGGTTTGCTCCACCAGGGCGGGCAGGGTTACCGTTAGTAGGGTAGCGGCCTGATGCCCGTCGATGCGCCGTCCCAAGGCTGGTAGGCCGACGCTAAAGCGCAATTCGACCCCGGCTTCACTGATACGGGCGGCACTACGATTCAGAATGGCTTGACTGGGCCGGATAATCTGCACCAGTCCACTGTTGCCCGATCCCCCTGGGCTGTCCAGGGAGTCGGTCGCCTGGTAAAACTGGCGGGTGAGGTAGTCGCTCAGAGCAATGGCCCGGCAGGGTATGGCCCAGAGATGGGAGGGAAATTGGGCGATCGCCTGGGGTACAATTACCCGAACTCGACTGGGGGCGGCGAAGGGATCGCCCTGGATATGGTCGATCCTGAGGGTGAAACCAGGGAAGCTATAGGATCCCTTGAGGGTTTTATAGGCAGGATAACTCTGGTGATGCAGACTGATCAGGCGATCGCGCAGAACACACTGGCGGGTCATGGGGAGTGGTCAGGGGGGATGCTTCCCACTATAATTCAAACTACCCTGCTTCCTTTTCCTGAGCAAAAGCTGCCGCCGTGTTTATTACCCAGACTCCTGCCTCGGCACCTTCCCTACCGCAAGACCTGTTTGGGGCGATCGCCGATCTCAAAGCAGACCTGAACGCGGTGATCCTGGCCCACTACTACCAGGAACCAGATATTCAGGATGTGGCCGACTATATTGGCGACTCCCTGGGGCTGTCCCGCCAAGCCGCTGCTACCGATGCTGAGGTGATTGTCTTTGCGGGCGTCCACTTTATGGCAGAAACCGCTAAAATACTTAACCCAGATAAACAGGTTCTTTTACCCGATTTAAACGCCGGTTGTTCTCTGGCTGATAGTTGTCCACCGGATGCCTTTGCTGCCTTTAAGCAGGCACACCCTGGCCACCTGGTGATTTCCTATATCAACTGCACTGCAGAGATTAAGGCCATGAGCGACATTATCTGCACTAGCGCCAATGCGGTGGCGATCGTCCAGCAAATTCCCCTCCATCAGCCGATTATTTTTGCTCCCGATCAAAACTTGGGACGCTACGTCATCGCCCAAACTGGTCGGGATATGATGCTATGGCCCGGTAGTTGTATCGTCCACGAAACTTTTTCAGAGAAGAAGTTGATTCAGCTTCAGCTGGACCATCCTGAAGCTGAGATCATTGCCCACCCCGAATGCGAAGCCCCGGTCTTGAGCCACGCCCATTATATTGGTTCCACTACCGCCTTGCTGCGCTACGTTCAGGCCAGTGATAAGCAGCAATTTATTGTCGTCACCGAACCTGGCATCATCCACCAAATGGAAAAGCATGTTCCTGACAAGCTGTTTATTCCTGCTCCACCCCTGGCCAACTGTGCCTGCAACGAGTGTCCCTACATGCGGCTCAACACCCTTGAAAAACTCTATCTAGCTATGCAGAACCGGCAGCCAGAAATTACTCTGCCATCATCGTTACAGCAGGCCGCATTGAAACCCATTCAACGGATGCTGGCCATGAGTTCCTAATGGCTCTGGATAAAGCTTTCTAGGGTTGCAGTCAAATGATCAACCAGATTATCAGGTTGGTTCTCGGCATGCTGACACTCCTGCTCTATGCTGTGGACGATGTCCTCCGGCAAAGCTAATAGGGATACCAGGCGCTGATAGGCCTCTGCTTCCTCCTGGTTAATCAGATCTTCTCCAGGACTGCGAGCACTGGAACTGATGACCTGATAGCCCAGCCTCAGCACCACCTGACGTTGGGCGCTACTGGTTAGCTTGGGTACCAGTTCCTCCAGGGGGATATTTTGAGCCAGGTAGTCCCGTAGTTCTAATTGCAGTCTTTCTTGCTGGACTGGTTCGCTGGCAAAGAGGCGACTGAATTGATCGAGCATCATCTCTATTTCTTCCTCAGCCAGATCCCCATCACTCCAGGCCATAGTAGCGACGGTTCTCAGTAGGGTCATTTGGGCGGGGCTGATGGACGGGGGAGCGGAGGGTTCTAGGGGCATGGCTGTCTCCATGGAATGAGAATTATTGCAGACATTAGCATGGGAACTGGCAGATCGCCGTTAACCTAATCTTTCATTAATCTCAATAAAAAATGGGCCGGACAGTTTGCCCAGCCCACCCTTAGGGAACGCATCAGAGACTTACTGAAGCACCAGTTTAACGTTGGCATTTTGCAGGCCGGGGCGCTTCACCTCAGCCAGCGTTTTATTGACTGCGTACTTCTGATTAATGGAATTAATCAACTCGGTCTGATTGTGCTTTTTAGCTACACCCCACAGGTCGGCAATTAGATCAAAGGATCCGTCTGCATTACGAGACCAGCCTAGATCGTATTCACCATCGAGAACGGCTACAATGTCAGCCCGAACTCGCTGGCCATTATAGCCCCGTACATCCGCCTCTGTCTTGGTGGCAATACCCAGGTCAGACAGAGATTGCTTGAGAATTTCAGCATCGGTCACTTTGGTGCGAAGAGTGCTGAAGTGAGACATAGGGTTTCCTCCTATAGAGAACTTGAGAGAGACAACGAGGTTTGAGAGTTAATCAAATCAGCTAACCCGTGTCAGGTTAACTGGACACCAACTGCTAGCCTGAGCTAGCCCTTCCCCCGGATACCGCCGGGCAGAAAGCCTGTTAAAACTCCATGCGCTGATACTCAGCCACGGAGGCTGCCGCCGGACGGGCCCGCTGTCGCGCCCAGTCCCGTAGGGCGCTCACCTGTTCACTCATGGTTTTAGAGAGGGGCAAGGTGGCTCGAATTGAGGCAATAATATCGAGCTGAGTGAACTCCCGTCCTTGGGCAAATGCTTCGTACATCGCAGAAATCAGGCCTTGCTCAATTTCTGCTCCAGAAAAACCATCACAAACTTTGGTGAGTTGCTCTAGGTCAAAGCGATCGATGTCGCGCCGCCGCTTCTGCAAATGGATATGAAAAATATCTTTGCGTTCTTCGGGATTGGGCAAATCAACGAAAAAGATTTCGTCAAATCGCCCCTTACGCAGAAACTCACTGGGCAGTCGTTCAACCCGATTCGCCGTAGCCATAACAAATACGGGAGAGGTTTTTTCTTGCATCCAGGTTAGAAACGTACCAAAGATACGGCTGGAGGTGCCTCCATCAGAGTCGGAGGAGCCCGCACCCCCGGCAAAGGCCTTATCAATTTCGTCAATGAATAAAATTGCTGGAGAAATGGATTCAGCCGTACGCAGGGCATTGCGTAGATTAGCCTCCGATCGCCCCACCGTAGAACCATCGTACACCCGGCCTAAATCGAGGCGCAGGAGGGGCAGTCCCCAGAGTCGGGAAGTGGTCTTGGCAATTAGGGATTTACCACAGCCGGGCACCCCTAAAATTAACATTCCCTTGGGCTGGGGCAAACCATACTGACGAGCTCGTTCGGTAAAGGCGTCTGACCGCTGCTTCAACCAATGTTTTAGCTCTTCCAATCCGCCAACTGCGTCAATGGTTTCATCCACATCCATAAACTCCAGGATGCCATTACGGCGAATTAACTGACGTTTTTCAGACAGAACGATCTCTACTTCCTCAGCGGTTAGGCGTCCAGCCATAACGCGAGCCTTGCGGTAAACCTTCTCAGCCTCATCGCGAGTTAGACCAAGGGCTGCCTTTAACAGCTTTTCGCGCTCTTCTGTAGTCAAGGTTTCTTTGCAAGCCCGGGCTAGTTGACTGGAAAGAACTTCGTCTAACTCAGTCATATTGGGCAGGGGAAAATCCAGGACAACGACTTCTTTCTCGAGTTCGATGGGAATTTCCTGGACGGGAGACATCAAGACAATGGTTTTAGAACTGCCCTTAAGGGCAACGATGGCATCCCGAAGACAGCGGGTTACAGCCGGTGAATCTTTAAAGGGATGAAGGTCTTTGAAAATGTAAAGGCCCGCCTCCCGTTGACGCATTACCCACTCTATGGCCGCCTCAGGGGAAACAGTATTATTGTGCTGATGACCGGCATTAGAATTACCATGCTCGACCATCCCCCGAGTCATGGTCCAGGTATAGACTCGTAAAGGGGACTTGGAATCCTGCTGAGAGACCTTTCGGGCTACCGCTATAAGGGTTTGTTCAGCCCGTTCTTCCTCAAAGGTAACTAGATAAATCAGAGGATATTCAGATTTTATGAGTACACTTAAATCCTCTTTCATGGTCGATACCTTTAGGAGACTAAGGTGATAGCAGACAACCAATTGGGGATGGAAATCGACAAGCTCAGCCAACAAGTTCTGAAAATAACTAAAATAAGCCTGCCGAAGCTAAATCAAAAATCAGCACTGGCAAAAAAAGCTTTAGCACACCACCAACTCACCTTCGCCAAGCTGGTTAGAATCTATCGCCATGCCGGACATTGCAGACTCCGTCAGAGTAGGTGAATCTGAACAGGAGGATAACTTAACTACCTCTACCAACGCAGTATCTTTAAGTACCAAGGGAGCTGTACAACAGGGACAGTCGTATATCCGATGAGTTTGGCCCTTGGAATCTTGCAATCCATTAATTACTAAGTCGGAATTAGCCAGGTAGAAATCAATTGCACGCTGAGCAATGGAGGACATGGCTTCACCCTCTATGGCAGAGTGAATTTTTAACTGGCGATGGGTTTCGGAGGGAAGATAGAGGGTAACTTTACTTGGTTTCAGCTCTTCCATAACACATCTTTAATATGGTTTCAGTGCCCCGTGTCTGTAATTACAATAGTGGCCTTACCCGACACCGTCAAGATGGTATGCTGGCTTGACGCTATATCCGTAATTTATCTTTACAAATGTGCCGAGTAAGGGTTAGATGTTCGCTAGATGGTAATCCAGCCAAACCAGGAGAGTATGACCGCTACGGGAGCATCCCAGTTTTTCACTAAGCACAAATACTCAGCCTAGGAGAGTGATTCAGATAGGCTGTGCGTAACCTCAGAATTTGAGGAGCATTCTCGGGCTTCCATCGGGCTCCAGTGATTTTAACCCGTTCACCGATCTG
>JBEITR010000103.1:0-4658 GCA_040374765.1 Leptolyngbya sp. | reverse complement strand
CACCCCCTCACCCCCTCACCAAAGCGGGCTAGCCGTTCCCACAACAACTCGTACACCCCCTCGGCATCGACCTCTTCCATCACCTGGGCGGTGGCGGGGTACTCGGGGGTGAGGTAGGGGGTAGCGATGGTGCGGCCCCGACTCAGCCTACTATCGGTTTCGACCGCCAGATACATGGGACGGCCGCTAAACAGGTCGGGCTGGAGCAGGTAGGCGATCACACAGGGGTCGTGGAGAGGGGCACCTGGTAGACCGTAGCGATCGCCCTCTCCCTGGCCATAGTAGGTCAACCAGCGGGCCGTGGTTTGCCCCACTCGATTACCCAGGGCGGCAAAGCGGGCTAACCGATCGGGGGTGGTGACCACCTGGTGGGTGACATCCAGACCGATCAGGGTGAGGGGCAGGCCCGCCTCCACCACCACCCGGGCGGCGTGGGGATCAACGTAGAAATTAAACTCCGCCGCCGGGGTGATATTGCCCGGCCCCAGGCTGCCCCCCATCACCACCACCTGGGCGATCTGGGTGGCGATCTGCGGGCATTTGATCAGGGCGATCGCCAGGTTGGTAAGGGGCCCCAGGGTAGCCAGAGTGATGGGTTGGCCAGCCTGGCTGCACTGGTTAATCAAAAAGTCCACCCCATGGCAGTCCAGTGGTGGTTGGCTGGGTTCCGGCAGTTCGGCACCATCTAGCCCGGTACGGCCATGGATGGGCTCGGCGGTGGTGAGGGGGTACACCAGGGGACGGGGGCAGCCCGCCAGCACCGGAACGTCGGACCGATTAGCCAGTTGACAAAGGCGACGGGCATTACCATGGGTGAGGGCCAGGGGCACGTTACCGGCCACGGTGGTAATACCCAGCAGGTCAAACTCCTGGCCAGAGGCCAGGGCTAACAGTAGGGCGATGGCATCGTCTACACCTGGGTCGCAATCAATAATTAAGGGACGCTTCGCCATCGCCATTGCCTTCTCCCTAATCCAGTTAGGGGCTGCTACCGTAAGATTATCCTATGCCATTACCTGGAGTGATTTCAGCGTTGTTTCCCTGCTTACGTGTTTGCCTGATTTCCCTGGTCGGTTTAGGGCTGGTTCTGGTCACCGGTTGCGCGGGTGGTTCGGTGGGCAGGTCCTTAGAAAAGTCTTTGGAAGCCGACCCCCAGCTACAGAACCAGTCCCCCTCGGGTCAGGATCAAACTCCGGTAACGCCAGCCCCGGCTCCCCCTGTTGCCCCGCCAGGGGAACGGCCTGTGATTGGCCCCGTCCCTCCCCCCAACTGGGGTAGGCCCTCCTCCCCTGCCCCGGCCGGAGCTTCTACGGCCCCCTGGCTGGCTAGCGTCCCCGAGGATCTCAGGCCCTACCTGCAGGATTGGCTGGCCCTGGGTTTGGCGGGGATGGAAACGTCTACATTCCAGCCCAACCAGGGAATTACCCGGGGACAGTACGCTGAATGGCTATTTACGGCCAACAACCGGTTCTATGGTGACCAGCCGGGTAAACGGCTGCGATCGGCGGCCAGCGGCAGTAAACCCGCCTTTCAGGATGTACCGACTAGCCATCCCAACTATGGGGCCATTCAGGGGCTGGCGGAAGCGGGGATTATCCCCAGCGCCTTAAGCGGTAGTTCTACGGCGGTGAACTTTCGCCCCGACGCTCCCCTCACCCGCGAAACCCTGGTGCTTTGGAAGGTTCCCCTGGATACCCGCAGCCCCCTACCTACGGCCACTGTGGAGGCGGTGAAGACGGGTTGGGGCTTTCAGGATGCTAGCCAGATTGACCCCTTTGCCCTGCGGGCGGTATTGGCCGATCGCCAGGCAGGGGACTTTGCCAATATCTTGCGGGCCTTTGGCTACACCACCCTGTTTCAACCTAAAAAGGCCGTTAGCCAGGCGGAAGCAGCGGCAGCCCTGTGGCGTTTTGGTGGTCAGACCGAGGGAATTTCTGCCCAGGAGCTATTGAAACGTTGACCTCTTCTCAGGCAATTTCTAGTAACTTCAAAACTGAGCCTGGATATACTGCCGCCGCATGGTGGTAATGGCATCAATGGAAATACCCTTAGGGCAAACGGCCTGGCACTCCCCATGGTTGGAGCAATCGCCGAAGCCTTCGCTGGCCATTTGGTCGGTCATGGCAATAACCCGTCTCTGAGCCTCTGGTTGACCCTGGGGTAAGACAGCTAGGTGGCTAATTTTGGCCGCCGCAAATAGGGAGGCAGAGCTATTCGGGCAGGCGGCCACACAGGCTCCACAGCCGATACAGGCGGCATAGTTAAAGGCGAGATCGGCATTCACCTTGGCCACAGGCAGAGCATTGGCCTCGGGGGCCGATCCGGTCTTAACGGAAATGTACCCACCCGCCATGATGATACGGTCCAGGGGCGATCGCTCCACCACCAGGTCCTTAATAACGGGAAAGGCCTTAGCCCGCCAGGGTTCCACCGTAATCCGATCGCCATCCTGAAAGTGGCGCAGGTAAAGCTGACAGGTGCTGGTTTGGGGCTGTCCACCATGGGCCTTACCGTTAATCATCACCCCGCAGGACCCACAGATGCCTTCACGGCAGTCGTGGTCAAACTCCACGGGCTCGGCCCCGCTACGGATGAGCTGTTCATTCAGCACATCCAGTAACTCTAGAAAGGACATGTCGGGGTGGGCATCAGCCACGGTGTAGCTTTCAAACCGGCCGCGAGCAGCGGCGCCAGGCTGTCGCCACACCTTCAGGTGCAGTTCCATAGGGTTAAACTTTCCTTTGCAACTCATCCAGGGCAGCCAGCACCTCCTGGCTGTGGATAGCTGGTTGAACCCCTAAAAAGCGAGCCGCCAGGGTACCATCGGGGGCAATGATGTAGGTATGGCGCAACGACATCACCCCAAACCAGGAACCATAGGCCTTGCTAACCGCCCCCTTGGGGTCAGAAAGGAGGGGAAACTCCAGTCCTTCCGCCTCACAAAATTCAGCATGGGAATCTACACTGTCGGCACTCACACCAATCACCTGGGCGTGGCGATCGCGATAGGCCTGGATATCTTTCTGAAACCGTTGAGCCTCCAGGGTACAGCCCGAGGTAAAATCCCGGGGATAAAAATAGAGGACTACCCACTGGTCTTTAAAGTTAGCCAGGGAAATCTCCCCATCGCCGCTATTGGTGGGCAGGGTAAAGTCAGGGGCAGGGCTGCCCAAGGGAATTTGGGTCCCCCCCAGGGCAAAGGCCATGGGGGGCATGCTCAGCCAGATAATCCAGGGCCAAACCACACCCAGTAGAAGCAATCCCAGAGGTCGCATAATCCTGATCATGTTCATCGTGTGAGTGAGTCCATCGCTAAAGCGGTCTTGTTTCCCATCGTGGGTGTCAAAGTCAGCCGGGCCGCACCCTAAAAAAGGCCAGGGAAGCAGTGGCCAGGCAGTTGTTCTGGGGGCTATCTTCAGCTGCATCAGAGACAGCTCTATGCCCTTAAGGTTTATTATCAGTGATTTTACAATTATATAGCCCCAGCTAATGGCTAGGGGCGAGGCAGCCCAGGAGAGTGACCCAGAGGAGGGGGCGACGACCGTGATTACATCGGGCAGGGCATAGAGCTGACGCCAAACCAGTCATGAAGCCAGGCCTGCATCTGGAAGATTTCCTAGCGCTGGGTGTTGGCGATGTTTTGAGCAAAGGGCTGCACCGATTGGTACAGCACCAGTCGGTGGTTCACCAGGTGATGATCATGCCATCCAGAAAGATCCTGTCCAGCCCGTCCCCTATAAGGTGAGGTTGGCCCTCTTACCCGGCTACCACTCCCCTAACCAGGCTTGCATTTGTTTAATTTTCGATTGGAACTCATTTGGCTAAGGGATTCAACCCGATCGACCTAATCCAGGCAACCGCAGGCAATTAATGGTTTGATAGCGCCGTATTCTTAGAGCTACAGAATAATCCACACTTAGCTTAATAAATGCGCTACAAAAGTATGGATAAATTTTGACTATTTAAGCTATTCGTGATAATTTACAAAATTAATATCCGTAATTGGCAACCATAAGGGAGTATATCAAGCCATTTTGCCTATCCTGTAGGAACTAGATCTTATCGAAGGGTAGGCTAGCTCAGGCTCAGTGGCCGAAATGATAATTTATCTCTACCCATTCAACCGCCCTAGGATTTTAGGTGATCCATATCAGGTTAATAACAATTAACACAGTTATGGTTACTCAAGATTCTAAGGTCTGACTAATTGCTGACTATCTTTTCCTGTTTTTTTCGGGCTGTGTATCCCCAATTCGGTTGTTACGCCTCTCTCCACGCCTCTTTACCAGTGCGTAGTGTCTTCTATGGAGTTTACCCAAGGTCATTACCGGCAGAGTCCAGCCCCTTCCTTCTCCCCCTGGGGTGCGATCGCTCCCCCAGCCCAATCGATCGCCCCTCCAGGGTTGATCTCTGAGTTGTTTGAGGTTCGGCAGGTGCTGAGGGATGTTATCGGTGTGGAACACCTCAACTTCATCGATCCAGCCCAGGATCATGGCTGTCAAGTGCAGCCCCTCAGCACCAGCAATTCTCATTTTAAAGAATCAGCTGCTATTGGGAGGGATTTCCAGTTCTAGCCCCTCGAGCATGAAGGTAAGGAGATGATCCCAACTGTCGAAATACAGGTACCGAGTTAAAGCCCGCAGGTCATCAAAGAAGGT
>JBEITR010000026.1:0-43650 GCA_040374765.1 Leptolyngbya sp. | reverse complement strand
TAAGCACAGCCCTCCAGCGGCTTCAGCTTCTGGACGTAAACGGGCCCAAGTCAATTGTCAAATCGAGTTTGCAAAGGTAGTTAGATTCTCCTAATGAGACAGTCTAGCTTGAGACTCATAAAAGTTTTCCGCACCACTAAGGGTTTTCAGTGGCTTTGATGATGTTCTTGAAATAAACAACAAGAAAGTTGTTTATAAAGCAAGATTTCAATACCATAAAAATTATTTAGATATAATTACCTACTTATGACAAGCAGGTAATATATAAATGTGAGATCAAAGAGCAAGATTTTTTTGGCGCTGGATTTTCTCTATACATAACCTCATCAGTGCTCTGATATTCTTGTTTATCTAGATTGACTCCTAGTAGACTGCGGCTTAAATAAGCCAACCATAGTAAATGGTAGATCGCTGACATCACAGTCGTGGGTGCTATTAAATGGCAGGTGGATCTCCGCCGCAGAGTACTAGATCGAAAATGAGAGTGTATTCCTCACTGTGAATAAGGGGAAATGGTGGAATGAAAATTGTCAAGGTTGTGCATTCCGCTACAGAACAAGAGCTAGCGAATGAAAGATCACTAGCTACATTAGAAACCTATTCTACGCAAGACTTTGTTGAGAAGTATAAACGAAGTCTATCAGACTTTGCCTATACAACATTGATGATTAAATCGATGCACGGATTTATTCAATCGTTTGCTGATGAGTCTGCCATCAAAGAAATTATTGAATCCACGATTCAGCGTACAGCATCAAGTTTTTTACAGGAATTATATGAACAATTTAAGCTGCTAGAAATCCTGTCAATAGAAACAGCTCAGAAAAAGTATCCCGAAACACGTAATCTCTCTATTGGGACATACGCTCAACATCCATACAGTAGTCGAATGCTGACACCTCTTGAGCATTATCATTACAATCTTGCATCAGAAAAGGATTGTGAAATGATAGTACTACTTGGAAAGATGGGGGCAAAAATAATAAGGATAATTGAAGGCAAAATTGATAGCCAAGAGCAAAAGTTTACAGGAGACTTAAGCATAGTAAAGAAAATATTTGATGCAGAAGTAAACATGAATATTGTTCAAAAAATAGATGCAGGAAGAGAACGAGAAGTCACCTTTGAAGGGCGATGTTTAGATATAGACCCTGATTTATTAAGTAGATCTTTATGGTTTTCAAGAGATGCTGAATTAAATGCTATTCTTGAAAGCAGAAAGAGTCAGAGCAAGATGAAAAGCTATTTATTAAAAAACACTTATACAGAAACTTTTGATTTTGACTTTGACCTAGCAGCAAAATATCTTGTAGTGAAAGCGGACTTAAAAGCTGAATACACTTCAATAAGTAGTAGAGAAAGATTTTTCTATGTGGAATTCGGTGATTAGATTTTGATGAAATGTACCCACGAATTGATCAAAATAAGGAGGACTAAAAATGTCTACCAAAAATGGAGAGCTTGATAGAACAACACAAGCTAATATTATCATTCATGGCTTTGCCGTCACTGCTGCGACTATATCTGCTGGAACGGCGTTTCTCCCTTTCATTGGTCCACTTGCAGGAGACACTGTAGCTTTGACAGCAACTACAATTGCAATGACAGTTTCTCTTGGAAATTTATTTGGCAAGAAGTTTGAAGAAGGCGCTCTGTGGGCATTTGGTGCCGTAGTATCAGGGATGCTCTTTGGTGTAGGTCTTGCTAAGGGTTTTGCAAGCCTTATTCCTGGAGCAGGTAGCGCGATAAATGCGACGATTACATTCACACTTCATGAAGCTATTGGCTGGGGGTTATTTCTTTTATTTGAAAGGGGTGGTGATCTTCCACAGACAAGAGCAGAGCTTGAACGGTTACGTGAAAAAGGTGGGAAAGTAGCAGAGCGTGAACGGCAGGCGTATGAACGAATGATGAGCAAGCTTCCTGCTGACGCACGACAAGAAGTTGAGCATTTAGAGAAAAGGATGGCTGATAAGAGCTTGTCAGAATCAGATAAGCAAGCTCTTTTAGCCAAAATAATGGCGATTTTTGAGAAACATAACAATGAGTCGGTTGACTTATTTCAAGGGAGTACTTCAGCCTCTTAGCGGCATTTTGGAGGATGGGGATAAATCTATCCTCATCCTCTTTATTTTTGAATTTAGTTTACCGTAAAGCTCCTTGAAGGTTGGATTGATTGCAACGCTACACTCATTTTTTGGAAGAGATAAAGTTTACTTTCTTCCTGTCTCTGCACAAGGTGAAGATAGCGATAAGCCTAACCTTGGACATCCACCCAATCAGAAGCTATCAGAGTATGTGTTTATTCTCCCTATAGCTCTTTCTGCTAAAAGAAAGGAGCAGCCGCAACCTAGCGAGCCAGAACCGAAAACTGAGCAACAACGCCCCGGATTTCGGTTTCGCCAATGAGAATGTTAGTAGATGGCAAACCTAAAAATGATATTTAGTTGGGATTAATGGTTATGAGAGATGAAGAGTTGTATGACAGTAACAAACCTCTTTTCATTGGAGAACTTATACGTCAAGTACAAAATGAGCTTATTGAAAGCCAGACTCAGCGTGAATTAGAAGGACAATCTGCACTTTTTGAAGTTGAATCTCTAACAGTTGAAGTTCACTTTGTTGTCTCTTCCTCATCAACAGGTAAAGGTGGATTTGACCTAAAGATCATCACTCTAGGTGGTGAGAAAGCATATAAGGAAGAGCAAATTCATAAGATTACACTTACGCTCAAAAGTATATCACCTGAAGATAATTTTGGGCTTGATGGGTTGGAAAGTGAACCTTCAGGACGGCGACCGCGCCGAGATTAGATCTTTTTTCATGACTTTATACTAAAGAGAAAAAATGCAAGAAGAACTTTTGCCAGATGATTTAGATTTGGATTCCAACATTCTATTTAGCAAGGACTATGGTTATTTTAATAACCTTGCTTTGAGCGCATCTTACACATTTTCTTACGAGGAATATTTCAGAAGTAAAAAGCGCTTACACAATCAGCCTTTAAGTGAACCTCTTAAAACCATACTTCATGAGACGACGCACCTCTACCAGATTCTAGCAACTCCTTATGGAATTTATTATCAAACGTTAAAGTTATTGCAAATAGATTTAATCCGTAATTTGATAAGAACGTTATTTCACAAATATGGGATTCAACCCAAGCCACCACTTATTGAGTCATGTAGACGTTTTATAAAAGCAAATGGGTACAACGAAATCAAGCATTTAATTCATGGTTGGTTTATAGCCGAACTAATGATTCTCTACTTAGAAGGGGATATAGCAAGTTATGGAAATCTTCTACTGAAAAATCCATTGCTTGGAGCATTGCCTATGGCTGATTATTTCGAGCGTTTGGAATATTTTACAACTATCTTTCTCAATTCAAATGGAAAACCTTGTCCAGCTTTTGAATATAGCATGAAGGAATCTGCCACCAGCATACTTTCTGAGTTCCAATATTTTGGACTGAAATCTACGGGTTTTCCTGACACTGTTGGAGTTTTGGAGAGTTGGGGCAAGGTCGCAGAGTTTTGGGGAGAGCAACACTTATCACTTGACGACTGTCCTAAGCTATTTCCTCCTGTTATTGAGTCAGAGTTAGTTGATTATTACGGTCTTCTATTTTGGGCAAAAGATGCAATCGATGCAGAAACGGTCGGGGAGTTCATATTGAGTTACATGGCGCTCTGTGAAATAGCTTTATCACCTCCAGTTTTGCCCTACTACCGCTCACTACGCCCAGAAGGAATATCACTGCGGGAGATTAATCCTACTCAGCGAATGTTAGATCTCTTTTCGGCAGCTAAAGGCGTAACTCCGATCCGCAAGCTAGAGAATGATTATGTGCGTTTTACTGAGACAGTCTGTTCAAAGCTGAAATGGTCTACACCTATTGAAATAGCGAGAGCAACTCTAAGTATGCTTGATTGTCCATCAGGCGATAAATTATTTGAGTTTTACAAACGAGCGCAAGCCTTTAGAGTCGATGTTCCACATGTTTTTATTGATCTAGATGTTTGGTTTGACTTGGAACGTCCATATATGAACGAATTCTATTACTATTTTTCTCATCCAATTATTGAGTTTAGCGATTCCACTGGACATCACCCTGATGCAAGCGTTTCTGTCTTTTTTACAGAGCAAGCCTTGATTAACAGTTGTGTGAGAAAGCTTTTCCTTACCAAAGATCAGACTATTACATTCCCCTATCGAGCACCACAGGTAGAACTTGATTACTTCACTGATTTGCTGAAATCTGACTTAAATGCACTTCTAGGCTTCTCACCAGATAGGTTAAGTCTTGTCAGCCCATCTTAAAACCCACCGTTTCTTGCTGCGATTGCGCGGGCTAACAACCGTGTTGCAGCGGACGGTACAGGGTTGGTTAGTGGTAATGCGAAGCTCATTAGCCGCCGCTGAATACGACCGTTACCCACGAAGGTCCGCCTAAAGTCATGGGGAGGCAGGCCCGCGATCGCCCGCCGAAGGGGGTTATGGACCGCCCTAACGGTGATATTGCCCGAGCCGCTGCGATCTCTCCACCACTACGGCTCCTGGGGCTAGGTCTACCGCCAGGGAGTTACCCCACAGCATTCGCGACCACTAGTGAGCTCAGCACGATGGTAGGTTGTAGGATTTCGGTGGTATTGGGCCGGATATTGGTTGATTGAGTACCGGTTTTTAGCTAAGGGATGACCCATCCATGGGCAACCCCGCACCATCAATAAAGAAATCTTGAGTTATGCGACAGCCAGGGCACGGAGTATTCATACTGAAACTTTCCACCTAAGATACCCTATACGGGTATTAGACGGAAAATTTTTCTCTATTTTAGTAGTTAGGCCTCAACCCAAAAAGAACCATCATATGAATGAAATGAACGAGCGTCACGCTGTCGGTATTGCCGCGAAAATCGGCGCAGTCCTCTTCGTTTTGTGGGGCGTGCTCCACATTTGGGTCGGATACGAAGGCGTGCACCAGTATCTCACCAATGGCACGCAGGGTCTTTGGAACCTCGTGATTGGCGGCAGCGAAGTTCCGCGCTCTGTGTTTGTTCACACCGCTGACCCCGTCACAGCCTATGCCCATGGGCAACTGTTGCTTAACTTCTGTATTGACGTAGGCGGTTATGGGGTATTGGGGCTAGTCGTGGGGTGGATGATTTGGTCGCGAGCATCATGGGTCGGCTACTTCATCGGCCTTTTCATTATTGGCGTTGCCGATTTGACCTTCTTGTTCGCGTTAGTGACCTCGGGTGTCATCGAATTTAGCATTCCAACAATCAGTGGCCCGGTAATTTGGTTCTTAGCTCTCGCAATCACGCCCTTTGGCATGCCACGATTAGGGAAGAAAAATGTTTAGGCCTAACAACGGGAATGCAGGGGAGCCGCCATAATGTCGCGCCGTGTGTACATTCGTTTGGCGCGGCCCCGTGATCCTGGTGGTTATGCTATCTCGCTCCCGTGTTAGGGCCATAGCCACACGAATGATGGAACCAATTACATTGCCAGCGGTGCAGGCAATCCCCAGCAATCACCCCAACCCTAACCCCTCTAGGTCGACGCCATAACCAACCCCACCTGGGGCTTTCCCCCCAGAGCAACCAGCCATCACTGAAACTTGGCTACCCCATCATCACACTGCCCCATTCCCCCCAGCTCAAGGAAAAAATATCTCCCTATTCCCCTGAATTCAACCCCTTGGCCAGGGATTATAGGTAGTCCCAATCCTACTCACAAGCGGCTACTCAATAAAACCCAATACGCGCACCTGGGGTTCACTCCAGTGCTGGTACTGGGTGGCTTTAGTTTCAATGCTTTGTAACTGTCCCAGGGCCAAACTACAGGGCATGCCATACTTGGCTCGCACCCGATCGCTGGCGATTTGCAGGGCGGTGCGAGATTGCTCCACGAAGTCCTCCAGGGGATAGGCCTGGTTGGCCACAAAGTAGTCTTTCACCACCAGGGACGGGGAGTAGCAAGTATCTTTAGAGCCATCGGGCCATTGGATTTGGAAACGAATTTCGGGCATGGGCTGGGGACTAGAGCAGCTGGCGGTAATGATTAAGATGCATTTTAGCCGATGTTACCCAGCTGTAGTGGGGCAGAATCGAGCGGCTGGCCTCCACCAGGGCCTGGGCAGTTTGGGGTGCAACGATTTGCACCATCCCCTGGGCGATCGCCTCTGGATCCTGGGGATCGATCAGTAGGGCCTGATGCGGTTCGAGAAACTCGGTAAAGGGGGGTTGGTGGCTGGTCAACACCGGTAACCCAGAGGCGATCGCCTCCAGCACCACCAGACCCCAGCCTTCCTTCAGGGAGGGGAAGACGAAGGCATCCGCCGTGCGGTATAGCCCCGGTAGCTGGGCATCGGCCACCACCCCGGGCAGCAGCAGCGATCGCCCAGGGGTAATGGCTAGATCATCCGCCAGGGCAAAAAACTGATCGCGATAGCTCTGGTAGTCAAACAGAGTAGCGCCGCCCGCCATCACCAGTTGGGCCTGGGGAAAATGGCTGAGCACCCTGGCAAAGGCCTTCAGCAGCGCCAGGGAATTCTTCCTGGGTTCAATCCCGCCGACCGTTAAATAAACCGGGTTACCGGTGATGCCGAACTGCTGTTTGATGGCCGACTCGGTGCCATCGGGAATTGGAGAGAAGCGATCGCCATTGATGCCATTGATCACCCGGGGGGCGTGGATGCCGTAGCGCTGCTGCACGTCTGTTTGACTGTCCCTACTCACACTCAGACACAGGTTAGGGGCCTGAATGGACCGGTCTTGGCAGGCTTGCAGATAGGCACTGGTGAAGGCTTCCACATGGTGTACGGTACGGATGAAATGGGGAATTTGCCCCTTTTCCCTGAGCTGAAGGAGCGCATTGGCAGCGATACAGTCCTGGGCATGGTAACAGTCGTAGGTATGCTGCTGGCAATGTCCAAGACTCAGAAAATCCACGAACTCCTGAATGCGTTGCTGAATTAGGGCATCCATACCACCGCCAACAGGCTGGGTAGGAATCAGATAGGCGGAGCACCCGAGGGGATAGTCGAAACCTAATCCATCCTTATCCAGGGCATAAATCGCAACAGTATGCCCCAAACTGTGCAGTGCAGTGGCCAACTCCAGGGTATGCAGCACACTGCCCCTGGGCTTGGTGGAGTAGGTGAATAGGGCAATGCGCAGCCGGGAGAGCTCCCTCATGGTGGGCCAGAGGGGGAAGGGGTAAATCCGGTGAGGGGCTGGTCTGCCAGGTCCCAAAACCGCTGCCGTTCTCCCTCGAACTCCAGGATTAATTGGGAAGTGGCCTGGATTTCCCCAATCTCCACACAGGTAAGCTGGCGATCGCTAAACCGTTGTTGCACCCTGGCCACCTGGTCAGGAGAGACGCTGAGCAGAAACCCATAGCTGGGAAAGCTGATCAGCCAGCGGGCCAGGGGTACCGACTCGGGTACCGGCAGCCGATCCAAAGACAGGATGGCACCACAGCCCGCGGTCTCCAGCAGCATCAGGGTGGTGCCCAGAATGCCTCCCATACTAATGTCCTTGCCCGCCCTACAGAGGTCCGCCTCCGCCAGATCGGGCAGGAGGGCCAGGTCCCCCCGCAGGCGATGGGGGTCCGCCGTGGTGGCGGCATTCCAGAAGGGGTAGGTGGGATGGGCCTGGCCCCGCAGATCAAGGGCGGCCAGTAGGCGATCGCCGGGCTGGGCCGCAAAACTGGTGATCAGTTTCCTGGCTCGTCCCAAAATGGCGACAGAAAGAGCATTATAGGGGCTGTGGCCGTTGGTATGCCCCCCCACAATGGGTACCTGGTAGGCCTGGGCTGCCGCCCGCATACCGGCCAAAAGGGGCTGGCTGAGGTCTGCAGACTGGCTCCACAGGGTATCCACCACGGCGATGGGTCTACCCCCCATGGCGTAGATATCACTGACGTTAACCATCACCGCTGACCAGCCGGCAAACCAGGGGTCTGCCTCCAGGAAAAAGGGCATGATACCTTCGGCGGCCAGTAACAGGTAGCCATCCCCATCGGGAATGGCGGCGCAATCATCCCCCAACAAAATCGCCCCAGCGGCCCCAGTAACGGTGGAGTCCGGGCCTAAAAACCGAGCCACCGCCTGGATATCTTGCTTGTGCAGGATGCCCAGGGATTGCCGCAGTTCGGCTACCAGCGCCTCTAACATGGCCACCTAGGAGGCTTGCTCGTACTGCTTGATTGGTCGCGGCTCATGGCCCGCTGGATAGTAGTTCAGATCGGCTGCCATCAGGTGGTGGGGGCGATCGCAGAGGGTGATCTGCTCCAGGGAGGACCAATGTAACCGTTGGAAGAACCGCACATTTTGCAGCTGCACCGTGGCCAGAAACTGGTGACAGCCCCAGGTGTGAGCGGTGGTCACCGCCTTTTCGATCAACCCCTTGCCAATTCGCCAGCCCCTACGATAGTCGGGGTGGGTACCCAGGCGACCCCCGTACCACAGTCCGGGTTCGGTTTCGTAGATGCGGACAATGCCGACAATTTTACCGCTATGGGTTTCCAGGGCAATGATGGGATAGGCAATCTGATCAATATCATCCACATCGGTGAGTTCAAACAGGCCTTGCTCCTGGCAAAAGATTTGCTGACGGAGGGCAAAGTACCCTTTCACCTCTTCAGGGGAGGTGGCCAACTTAAAACGATAGGGATGGTCTGACATGGAAAAGTACCTTGAGACTGAGCATTAAAGCCATAATCCTGCCTTCAAATTAGCCCTCAAAGGTGGAAAGGGCAGAGCAGGCTCCACACTTGGCGCAGCCCGCCTTGATCTGGGCGGAGTGCATCCCCGCCCGTTGCAGCAGTGCCCCCACCTGTTGGTAGAGGGTAAACATGAAGTCGCTGGAGGGAGCGGGGTGATGTTCTAGCGGCGTGCCGGTAATCGGCACAAAGGGCACCACAAAGGGATACACACCTAGCTGAATCAGGCGATCGCACCCGGCCACCAGGGCCTCCAGGCTATCCCCTAGCCCCGCCAGCAGATAGGTGCTGACCTGGCCCCAGCCAAATACCGGCACCGCCGCCTCAAAGGCCTGGAAGTAAAATTCCACCGGCACTTCCGCTTTACCAGGCATGATCTGGGCCCGTACGGCGGGGGTGATGGCTTCCAGGTGCATTCCCAGGCTATCCACCCCCGCATCCCGCAGGCGTTCAAACCAGACAAAGTCATCGGGGGGTTCGCACTGCACCTGGATGGGTAGGTCCACCCGTTGTTTCACCGCCCTGGCGCATTCCGCCAGGTACGCAGCTCCGCGATCACTGGTGTGGGGAGTACCACTGGTCATCACCATCTGCTGAATGCCATCTAGCCGCACCGCCGCCTCCGCCACCTCCGCCAGTTGGGCCGGGGTTTTGCGGGCAATGGTGCGATCGGCTTCGAGCGATCGCTCAATGGCGCAAAACTGACACATGGTGGCTTCGTCTCGGTAGCGCCTACAGGTTTGCAGCACCGTCGTGGCTAGCACATCACGGCTGTGGAGCAGGGCGATTTTCCAGTAGGGAATGCCATCGGCGGTCTCCAGTCCGTAAAAACGGGGTGCTTGGGGGAAGGAAATCGGGGCGATGGCCTCACCCTCTTGATACAGCGTTATCTGTTCCGGACCTGTATCCAGGCTGGCACTGTAGGGTGATCGGGCCGCCGCCTCGGTGTAGATCGGCACCATCACAGTAGTGTCGGCGATGGTAACGGCCCGGTGATCCGATGGCCCCGCTCCTCCTTTCCGTCCCGTTGTCCCAGTCGGCTGCTCAGCCAGCCTCAACCCTTTGGACTGGAGGGCTGTAATCAGTTCCTGCTTGTTCATGGGTATGACCATTTTCAATACTGGGGGTTTCACTGACGGCGGGGGCGATTGGTGAAGCCGCACCGACCACCGACCAGGGGCGACTATTGATTTGCAGTTGTAGTAAATCGGGACGGGCATAATGGCCAACGGCATCCATCATGCGCTTACGTTTGGTAATCAGGGCAAAATCCAGATCGGCGATCGCCATGCCCTCCCCCTCCGTCACCGGGGGAGAAAGGGGCATCCCTTCGGGTCCAATAATGGCGGTGTAGCAACCTCCCCTCAAGACCTTCTGGAGGCCCTCATCGGCGGTGATCTGGGCCACCTGCTCGGTAGATAGCCAGCCGGTGGCATTGACCACAAAGCAGCCCGCCTCCAGGGCGTGGTGGCGAATTGTCACCTCGATCTGGTCGGCAAAAATCTGCCCCACCATAGAACCAGGGAATTGGGCGCATTGAATTTGCTCATGCTGGGCCATCAGGGCAAAGCGCGCCAGGGGATTGTAATGTTCCCAACAGGCCAGGGCTCCCACCTTACCGACAGCGGTATCCACTACCCTCAATCCCGCTCCATCCCCCTGGCCCCACACCATGCGCTCATGGTAGGTGGGGGTGATTTTGCGCCGCTTCAGCAGCAGGGTACCGTCGGCATCAAAAATTAACTGGGTGTTATAGAGGGAACCGTGGTCACGCTCGTTAACTCCCAACACCACCACCATGGCGTGGGTGCGGGCCGCCTGACTGACCGCCTCCGTCACCGGACCGGGAACCACCACGGCTTCTTCGTAGAGCCGCATATGTTCCTTGCCCATCAGCACTGGGGGCTGCACAAAGGAGAAGTAGGGGTAGTAGGGAATGAAGGTTTCTGGAAACACCAGCAGTTGGACTCCCTCCCGGGCGGCGGCGGCGATCGCCGCCAGCACCTTTTCCGTGGTGCCATCCCGGCTAAACAATACCGGGCTGAGTTGCACCGCCGCCGCTCGAACTGTGCGCGAGTAATCCACGGCGTCTAAACCGTCCAGGTATCCAAAATAAAGGCGTTATCCTTGCGGTGGAGCAGGATCAAATCCAACACATCCAGGGGATTAATGGGACGAATACCGGGAATCAGGGAGGGCTCACCGTGGCCATAGAGGGCCTGCAGGGCGAACCGGCAGGCATAAACCTTGCCGCCCTCCCCCATAAACTTGGTGAGCTGATCATTAAAGTTTTGGTGTCCCGGAAAAGCCGCATCACCGAGTTTAGGAAAGCCCCGTTGTACCCCCAGGGTGACGCCGGGACCGTAGAGCAACACCGAGGTTTCAAAGCCTTTGCGCAGTAGCCGCAGGGCCTGGAGTAGATTTACCAAACCAATGGAGCCCTCAAAGGCGACGGTGTGAAAGGTAACCAGGGCTTTTTCACCGGGTTCCGCCTTCACATCGGGAAACACCTTCTCTTCGTAATCGACGAAGAAATCACCGGGTTGGTGGGCAGGGGTTGTAACTTCTGGCATGGTGGCTTTAAAACTCCTGAACGGGTAAAGAAATCTGTGCTGTCAGATTAAGGGGGGGTGGGGGCGATTTTTGTATTTCTCACTACGAAACCCCCAGGGAAACCCTGGAGGCTGGTGATAAGGTCAGGCGGAGCGATCCCTGCCCCTGCCGATGCTCCCCTCGGCTCACCGATCCCCCTGTCGATTTAGACAGGGGAGCAGTTGGATGGAGGGCTTCAGGACCCTAGCAAAAACTCATTCACCACGCTCCAGTCATTGGTGGGTAGGACTTTCTTGCGGGCCGTGATGTAATCCGCTAGGTAGTTGGCATCCCGGGCAATGCCAGAAAAGCGCCCCGAACCCCAGGTATGGAGCCAGGGTAACCCCAGAAAATAAAGCCCCGCCACAGCGGTGACCCCCCGATCGTGACCGGGATGCCCCTTGCCGTCAAAGACCGGCACCTCCACCCAGCTAAAATCCGATTGATAGCCGATCGACCAGATCACGGTGCGGATGTTTGCCTGGCCATAGTCCAGGCTTAAGGGTTCTACCTCGGGCTCCCACACCGGTTGATAGGGGGCTTCTAAGGGTGCTTCAATGCCCTGGTTGGCGATGAAGGTATCGATGGTTTTCTTGATGTTTTCCGCCACCTCATCGGCCCGATCCAGATTCACCCTGAGGTTGGGCTGAAACTTCAGTAGGGGGGCCTGGATGTCCTCTAGTTTGCCGTAGAGTTTCATGCCCTCCAGGGCAAACTGGCGCAGGTTAATCTCTCGCCCCCCATCCCGTCCCGTCAGGTAGTGGTTGGTGTTGGTTCTGGCCTTTTCTTTCTGCGGGTGATCCTGAATGGAGAGGTCGTAGTAACCCATTTGATCCAGCCAGTCCACCACATCCTTGCCCCGGTAGCGGCGGGGCGATCGGGGGGCGCCGCCCACGCAGAGGTGCACCTGACGACCCTCCCGGTGGAGATCTTCGGCAATCTGACAGCCGGATTGGCCGGTACCGACCACCAGGACTTCCCCTGCCGGTAGGGAATGGGGATTTTTGTACTGGGAAGAGTGAATTTGTAAAATGGTGCTGGGTAGGCGTTCTGCCATCCTGGGCAGCCTGGGAATGTGATAACCGCCCACGGCAATCACCACCTGATCCGCGGTAAAATCCCCCAGGGTGGTGGCGATCGCAAAGCCCCCCTCTCCCGGCCGGGGGCGCACCCTTAGCACCGTTACCCCGGTGTAGATGGGGGGGTTGATCAGGGCGGCGTAGGCTTCTAAATACTGCACAATCTCATCTTTGGCCATAAATCCCTCGGGATCGGCCCCGGCATAGGGAAATCCCGGCAACTGACATTGCCAGTTGGGGGTGACCAAACAGAAGGAATCCCAGCGCCGTTCCCGCCATTCGTAACCGATGGAGGCTTTTTCGAAAATGATATGGTCAATACCCTTTTCCTTCAGGCAGTAGCTCATGGAGAGCCCCGCCTGTCCTCCCCCCACGATCGCAACTCCATAATGATCTTTCATAGGTAGGGGTATCACCGACGGCTAATAGGAACTGGTCAAGGCTAGAGGGGGGAGGGTATGGATACCCGGCCAGGGCCATAGTAGGGGCTGGCTAGGGGGATAGTTGTATTTGCCGCTACGGAAAGTTGGGCCCTGTCCCTCCGGCTAGGGGGGCGATCGCCAGGGGCGAAATCCTGCCGTTTTAGGCAGGATGACCAGCTTAGATCCAGCCTTTGATCAGGGCCAGATACAGGGCCTGGCAGCGGGTTTTGGCCTGCAACTTGGTGAGCACGTTATTGAGGTGAAACTTAACGGTGCTCTCGCTGATGTACAGTCTATTCATAATGTCGCGATCGCGCAGACCCTCTGTCAACAGTCCTAGAATTTCCCGCTCCCGGGCAGACAAGCCAGCGGGTGGGGGGTCGGGGCTGGGGCGGGGTGGGGGGGTGAGATTGAGGCGATAGGGCAGTTCCACCCCCACCTGCATAACTTTTTGATTGGCACCTGCCAGCAATTGCAGGGTACCGCCTAAACCACTGATAGCGGATTGCACCTCCCCCAGGGCGGCTGACACCCAGGGTTGTCCTGGGGTCTCGGCAGGGGTTGGCATCGCCACCATGGCCTCTAGGGTCAGGTGGGTATCGCCATAGCTGAGGCGGCAGTAGGAGCACTGCAACCGTTGCAATAGCTCGGCGATTTGCAAGAGCAGGTAGGTTTGGGGCGCGGCTAGCCCCCGTTCAGTACCCACCAGGGTGAGGCGGGCCTGGGTCAGGTGATGGGCCAGTTGCTCTGAGAGGGGGGCGCTGCCTATCGCCATCAGCCGTTGCTGTTGCCGGGCCTGCTGCACCTGCTGACTCTTTTCTAAGGCTAGGGCCAGGGTGGTGCACAGCACCTGGAGTGCTTCTAAAAACTCCGGCGACAGAGGGTGATGGCTAAAAACCGCCAGCACCCCCACTACCCGATCGCCCAGCAGGCAGGGGTAACCCGCAAACCCAATCATGTGGTTAGCGATCGCCCACTCCCGATCCTTGACCCAGGGTTCCTCAGGTAGACGATTACTCAGAAAAGGAATCCGGTTTTGGGCGATCTTGCCCACCTTGAAGGCCCCCACCGGCACCCGGGCAAAAAATCCATCGGTGTGGGTATATAGGCCAGCCGAGGCCACTAGCCGCAGTTCCTGGCCATCCGGCTCCATCAACCAGATGCGGGCCAGGGCACAGTCAAACTTTTCGATCAGCCCCTGAGTGGTGTGCAGGGCGATCGCCTCCGGTTCCTGGCAACCACTGAAACTCTGCACAATGGCGTTAATCTGTTGTAAATCCATCAGTAGCCGCGTAGCATCAGCCAACCCGCCAGCGGTTTCTAACACAATGGATAGCCCCAACGTCTCCATCTCAATTGAGCCGCCTACCCCCAGTTTGCTCTGTATCCTTAGATACGGATTACAGATAGGAATTACTGAATCCCTCTGTTTTTGATTGCGATCGCTGTAGCCACTTAGTTCAAGCCATCGGGCTAGGGGCTGAGACCCAGACCCTAGCCCATGGCATCGCAGTCCTGTCCTAACCCCACTGGCAACTGCTACAGGGCTTTTGCCGAAGCTGGCCAACTCCCCTACCCAGCATCCACTTTGCTGCTCTTGCCTCCGCCTTAGGAGTCTGGCTCAATTCGATAGTTGACTCGAAAGGTAACCCATTGATCGTGGCTCAGTTCATAGTTGGTTGGGGCTGATGGCCCACTGTGGAGGTCCTGAAGTAGGGCTTGGGCTAACTTTAAAGGCTGGTTGACCATTTGGGGACGGCCCCGCTGGGGGGGCAGGCCACTCTCCGGGGCGATCGCCGCCAGGGAATTTTTGAAGGGCCGACGGCTGAGGATGAGGTAGGTGGTCAGGCGCCCATCTCCCCCCGGCAGCGCCCACCCGTTACCGTTCACCGGCAGATCCCAGGTTTGCTGTGGAGGTAACCCTGGCTCAGCATCCGCTGGTGCCTGCCTCTCGACCCCGCCTGGATCGAATGGTAATCCCACCAGGGCAAAGCATTGGCCCTGACTATTAAAATTAACTAACGCCAGATAGAGACTGTGCTGTGACCGATTCACCAGTCGATACACCAGCGGTGTATGGGCTGGAATCACCGCCACCTCAGGGCGAGGTCCCGGCTGTTCGGTTGGCGGCCAGATTAACCCCTGAGGTCCGCCCCGATCGCTCTGCTGGCGCATCAGTACCTGTCCCTTAGGGGATAGGGTCTCCAGGGTAAGGGCAGCGGGTAACCAGGAGGCCCTGGCATTTTCAGTCAACTGCACCAGCTTCAGGGCCAGCAGGTTCTCAAAATAGGGAGTGAGGCGGCCAATGGCGCTTTTAATGGCCTCTTCCCGACTCAGCCAGGTGCCTGGCAAGAGGCTATGCTGGGGAGAAAACAAGCCATAGCGACCTTCCTGCCCCCCGGGGCGGGGTTGGGATAACCCACTGTTAGTCCCTTCCTGACCTGGCAGGGAAGCGGTTAAGGTGACTTGGGAAGCTTCGGGCAGGTGACCAAACAGGCAATCTGCCCCCCGATCTCCGGCGCTGATAGCGGCTACAAAGGGAATGGTGGCTAGGGCACTGGTGGCATCGACACGCTCAAAACGCTTCAACTGATGATCGAGGGCTACCACCAGATCAATGGTTTGGGGCAACAGGCGAACTTTTTCGTAGAGGGGCTGACCGGCAATGGGGACCGTAGAGTTAGGGCTAAGCGGTTGGGCCGTAGCCTTTAGACCACTGCGAGTCTCTAACCGCAGTTCTACCCAGTCCCCAGTCCCCCCAGCTGTCACCAGACAAGCCCCTGGTTGCAGGTAACGGACAACCGCTGGATCAAGACCTCCCAGCCATAGGGATAGGGACCGATCGTCACTGGCGGCTATTACCACTCCATCACTACAGGCCATGGCGGGGGCGAGAAAGTAGGCCGTTGACTGGGGTTTTTGCAGAGACCGACCCCCGACCACGGGCTCTAGGTTGGGCCTGATGGGTAGTTCCAGAGGGTTGCCCAGTCCCCCGACCCAAATCTTAGGGTTAGGATCGGGCCGGGTCAGCCAGAGGTGTTGGGTTAAACCATAGGTCAGCAGACCAGCACTGAAACCATCCCACTGACCCTCTAGGACCAGATTTCCGGGGGCTGCGGCCCGCAATAACAAACCCGGCCAGGTGGAGTCTGGCAGCTCTGCGGGGGCCTTTTCCCAGGTATGGGGTAGGGTACCCATGGGGATAGTGGGGCGCGATCGCACCTTAAAGTTACCCCAGCGCCCGTAGCCCCCATCCTGACTACCCGCGTCAATCACCGTGGTCAGGTGGGGACTGGAGACCTGTTGCAAGTGGGCCCGGACCTCTGCCTCTAAGAGATCCCCTAGGGCAGGGCTATCTTCATTGGGTAAATGGCTATCGACGGTAACCCAAGCCTGGCGAAGCAAACCGGGATCGGCCTCGAACCGCACCTGACTACCATAGCCACTGAAGTGGAGAATCGCCACATCCTCTGGTTGCATCTGCTGCACCAGGTGATGGTCAATGGCCTCTAGAATAGCCCTTCGGGTTGCCTGTCGATCGGTGAGGGTGACAATATCGCCGGGTTCAAACCCAAATCGGTGCACCAGCAGTTCTCGCTGCATCTCAACATCGGTGAGACAACCCCGCAGCAGCAAATCCTGGCCCCCAATGGAATCAATAGCCGTTTCAGGATACTGATTAATCCCAATCAGGAGAGCTAGCTTACGGCGACCAGGCTTAGCCAGGGCTTGATCGTAGGAACGCGGAGCAAACCCCAGCCCTAAAGCGGCCAGGGCGACTCCCCCCTGCTGTAGAAAGGCCCGTCGTGTTAATCCCACCGCCTTAGTGTCCTGTGCTTAGCTAACCGCTTCCGTAACCCGCATCACCCGCGCTAATTCCGCCGCTACCTCTGGCCGGGAGAACTCTGGGGGAGGTAGTTCCCCTCGCCGCAGCATTTCCCTGACCTTGGTACCCGATAGATGGATTCGCTCCTCCTTGCGGCTGGGGCTGGTTTTAGAGGTGGCCATCCCTCCCGTACGGGTACAGTAAAAGGCGTGCTCAAACTTCATGGGGATAATGCCCAAATCCCCTGGTTCAAACTCATCAAAAATATACTGGGCATCGTAGGTACCGTAGTAATCCCCTACCCCAGCGTGGTCACGGCCCACAATAAAATGGGTACAACCATAGTTTTTGCGAATCAGGGCGTGGAAAATCGCCTCCCTGGGTCCAGCGTAACGCATGGCGGAAGGATTAATGGCCAGCATCACCCGTTCCGATGGAAAGTAATGTTCCAGCATAATTTCGTAACAGCGCATGCGGACATCCGCCGGGATATCGTCGGATTTAGTCGCCCCCACCAAGGGATGGAGAAAGAGTCCATCAACGGTTTCCAGGGCACACTTTTGAATATACTCGTGGGCCCGGTGAATGGGGTTACGGGTTTGGAAGCCCACAACAGTTTGCCAACCCCGCTCCTGAAATAGTTGCCGGGATAGGGCCGGGTCAATTTGGTAACGGGGAAATTGGGGATGGGGGTCGCGCTGCAACAGCCAGATCGGTCCCGCCAGATTAACCGCGCCCTGGTCATAGACCACCCGTACCCCAGGATGGTTGGCGTCTTCGGTACGATAGACCTGCAGGGCCTCCCGCACCTTATCGTAGCCATACTTTTCCCTCAGTTCCAGGACCCCTACAAACCGTCCGCTGGGGTCATCTAAGCGGATGAATTCTCCCTCCTGGAGGGGAGCGGCCACAGCTTCGCTGACGGATAGGGTAATGGGAATAGCCCAGGCCAGCCCGTTAGCTAACCGCATATCGGCAACTACCCCATCGTAATCGGCCTTGCCCATAAACCCATCCAGAGGGCTAAAACCCCCAATGGCGATCATCACCAGGTCAGAGAAAGCCCTTTCATCCAGCCCTACCCGGGGCATGGCGGCCCCTTTGTCTAAAAATAGGGCGACCTGTTCAGCACTGGCAAGGCGGTTAATTAGAGTACCGCCATGGGGGGCAATACCATTCTTATGGAGAGTCATTCAGATACCTTTTTCCCTTAGGGCGGCGATGTCATGCAGTCAGGTTGGGATCGGGTCGGCAGGCCTCGAGTCTGGGCTGAACAACCCTGGTAGCGATCCATAGTTCCTTACTTAATGAAATTACATATTGGGATCAATGTCATCCTCTTCCATTTCTAAAAATTGGACCTATCCTTAGTTAGTTTTACGGTTATGGCCCCGTCAGTCCTTGCCGTTAGATCACCCGGGAGAATACCCTCTATGACCTACCTAACCGCGCCGTCCCCCCGTCAACCGGCCTGGCTCCAGCCTGGAATTTGGGTCGCCCTAGCCGGCAGTAGCGCTATGGCGAGTAGCCTGACTTGGGTAGCTCCCGTTCTGAGTGCAGAGGTACTTTCTGCCTGGCAGTTTGATCCGATCGCCCAACAGCTTACCCTCACCCTACCCAAACAGATTACTCCCACCTATCAGATCAGCACTGACGGTAGGGTCATCCTGCTCGATCTACCCCAAATCCGGTTGGGGGAGGTTTCCACCCAAGCTCAATACGAAGGACCGATTCGCCAGGTGCGCCTAACCCAAATCGATGATAATCGGGTGCAAGTGCGGCTGGACCTGGATCCAACCACAGCGATCAGGGCCGATCAGATCCAACTGCTGGCGGTGGTGGCCGGAGACCAGGCCCGCTGGACCTTAACCGCTACATTGGGTCAGAGTCCGCCCAAAGCAGACCAGGGAATGGTGGTCAGTCTGCCGGCTCTGCCGGCCGATCCCAACCTCAGATGGCCCTATCAGGGGGTGGGGCGCCTCAGTATTGCCGCCGCCAACCTGATGCTACCGGGTAATCTGGATAGTTTTAATCAACTACCCCAGACCCTGGCCCTTGACCCGCTCCATCTGGAGCAGCCCAAGAGTTCCCAGGTCAGCGTTCCTAGTCTGGCGGAATTGGATAGGGCCGTTGGAGTAGCCCTTATCCCCCCCGACCAGAAGCGCCCTTCTGGTGATCCCAGCCTGCCCTTAAGGGAGCCTAATGCCACCGTCGGCCCTAGTCAGGTTGGGGCAGTAACCCCGGCCAAACCCATTGATCGGGAAAATAATGGCAGACCGATCGCCGTGATACCCGCCCCAGAGGCCGCTCCTACCCCAGCTCCCGATTCCCAGCCCAAGGCTGGTGTCACTGTGCCAGCCCTACCTGCCCTGGCACCGGTTACCCAGGAACCCACTCCCCCCCCACGCCAAACACCGAAGCTGCAGGAACCGATTGCCCAGGCCCCCCCCCGTTCCCCGTCCCGCTCCGCTCCTGGGGTCCAGGCAACACCGGTACCCATCGCCTTTGGTACCCCTCTACCGGATCCTGAATCTGTCCCCTCCTCGAAAAACCGCGATCGTCCCATTCCTCCCGATGTCTTAATTGCTGCCGGTACGGTTCTGGAGTTGCGCTACCCCGGCCCTACTCCCCTGACCCTGAGCCGCGATCTGCCTCGGAACGAGGTACTGACATTGGCTAAGGATATTCGTGATCCAGTCACCAACGGAGTGATTGCTCCGGCTGGTAGCCAACTGATTGGCCAGTTTGAAACCCAACCCGACAATACCCAGCAATGGGTGAGTCGGATGCTAATTGTTCCCGGCGGTGAGCGAGTCCCCTTTACCAGTACCTCCGGTTACCTGGTGGGTACCCCCCAGGTGAGTGCTAATAACCTCGCCATGGGAGCAGGGGTAGGAGCTCTGGCGGTAACCGTACTGGGTGGCCTGAGCGGTATGGGGCTACTGGGTGGTGCCCTGCTGGGGGCAACCACCAGCCTGGGCACCTCTCCCCAGACGCTGGTGATTCAGCCAGATCAGGTTATTTACGCCCAGGTGATGGAAGATATTCCCCGTTCCCTTCCCATTGCCCTCGCCCCCCCGGCTGTCCGGCCCTGGGGAACCCAGCCCAATTGGTAAGCCTGGGGGAGTAGGCTGTCTCTAACGGTGCCGGTAGCCAGGGCGGTAAGGCTATGGCCTACTGGTTAGGGGCTGGGGTTGAACCTCTCGCCTCCAGGTTTTCCAGGCGGCTTTTCAGCTCCTGGTTGGTCTGTTGCAGTGCTTCGATCGCCTGCTGGAGTTTTTCCACCGCTTTGTCCTTACCGATCGCCGCCTGCACCTTCTGCATCGCCTCCTCAGCCTGACGCCGGACGCGACCATCACTGGTTTGATCCGCCAGGGATTGGAGTAGGGTCATGGCCTGGGGAGTCACCATGGCCCCCAGGGCGGCGACGACGGCCACCTGGGTAAGGAAAAAGGACTCCCGGGCGATCGCCCTCAGCCGATCTAACACCCGCTCCTGATCGGCCTGGCTTTGCCCGGTGGAGATCGGCCCCAGGGCTTTAATGGCTTCCAGCCTGAGGGGTTGGGGAGTACCGGCAACGGTGTAGGTCAACAGCAGATCGAGGGCCTGGGGGGAAGACTTAAAGCTCTTCAGGGCGGCGATCGCTCCACAGCGCACCACCTCGTTCCACCCTGGTGGTCCTGCCAAAATCGCCTCCAGTCGCTGGAGGGTTTTACCGTGTCTGGCCTGACCAGCCCCCTCTGCTGCCCCCACCTGGCCCAGGGCGGTGATGGCAGTGGCCTCCACGTAGTAACTGGGATCTCCCTGCTTAACCAGGGCTTTCAGGGCTTTGTAACTGGCCCTGGTTTTCAGTTGTCCCAGGGATTTGGCAGTCGCCCTCCGTACCCGCGCCTCTGGATCCGCCAGCGCCTGGATCAGAACCGGTTCTACCTGATCCAGTTGGATGGTAGCAATCTGCTCCGCCACCTCTGCCCGTACCCCCCAGAAGGGGTCCTGCTGTAGGGCCGTGGCCAGGGCTTGAACCGCCTCTAGACCTCCCTTTTTGGCCAGGGCGATGGCGGCCTGAATCCGCGACAGGGGGTCAGGATCGTAGCGTAACTGGGCCTTTAGCTCCGGTAGGGGATACTCCAGGACGACGGTTTTGAGGTAGTGGTTGCCCTGGTCAAAGCTGATAAAGTCAGGCTTTCTTTCCAGGGGGAAGAAGAGGGTCTGTTGGTATTCGTGGAGACGCAGGGTGAGGGATTGTAAGCGCACCTTGGGTTCCCCGTGGTCTACCGTTTCCAGGTAACCAAAGGCAATGGGTAGGCGCAGGTCGAACAAACTGGAGGGGCGATCGGGTTTAGCCTGGGTTTGGGTGACGGTGAGTTTCGCCAGGTGGTTCTCCCCATCCCAACTGTAGGCGACCCGATAGTCGGGGTGGCCGCCCCGCAGTACGTACTGGTCGAACAGGGGCCGCAGATTGTGGCCCGTAGCCTGGTCGATGGCCCGCACCAGGTCAACGGTCTCCACGGTTTGGTGGGCGTAGGTTTGGACAAAATATTGGATAGCCCGCCAGAATAGCTCTTCCCCCAGTATTGCCCGGATCATGTGGTAGACCCCGGCTCCCTTTTCGTAGATGTGGCGGTCGTAGAGCTCGATCGCCTCGCGGTATACATGGGTGACCATGGGCCGACGATAGCGGCTTTTATCCTCCTCCAGGTAGGACCGCAGGTCCCCTAAGCGGTAGTAGGCCGCCTCGTCGGCGCCGTACTCCGCCTCGGTCCAGAGGGTCTCTGAGTAGGTGGCCATGCCCTCCTTCACCCAGGCATGGCTCCAGTGGTTAATTACCACCAGGTCGCCAAACCACTGGTGGGCCAGTTCATGCACCACCAGGGCCTCGGCTGCGCGATTATCGATCGCGGCCCGGTCATCCAGCAGGCAGCGATCGGTAAGAATGGTCATGGAGGTATTTTCCATGCCGCCAAAAATAAAATCGGCAGCGCAGACCTGGGCGTACTTAGAGAAGGGGTAGGGGTAGCCGTAGCGATCGCTGAGCAACTCTACCATGCGCGGTGTTTTGCCCATGGTTAACTGGGCCTGATGGGTACGGCCCTTTTCCACGTAGTAGGTGAGGGCAACATCCCGCCAGCGATCCTCAAGGCATTCAAAGTCTCCTACCGCCAGGGCCAACAGGTAGGGGGGATGGACCTGGCGCTGGTACCAGTGGTAGATCGTTCCATCCTCTACCGTTTCCTGGCTGACCAGATCGCCATTGGCAATGGCCTGGTAGGGCTGGGGCACCCGTACCCGAATTTCCGAGGTAATCAGTTGACCAGGAGAGTCTAAACCGGGGAACCAATAACGGGAGTCTTCGTCTTCTCCCTGGGTCCATACCTGTACCGGTTTTGTGGGGTAGTCTGGGTCGGGAGCAATGAAATAAATACCCCGTTGGGGTTGCTCCAGTCGGTAGTGAAGGGTGATCTGAAGGGGTTTCCCCGCTACCATCGGTTGGGCCAGACGCACCTGAATCTGCTCGCCGTCGTAGTCAAAGGACTGGGGCCGATCCGCCACCGTCACCGCTTCAATGTGCTGGCCCACGGCGTTCAGGCTGATCCGATCGATGCCATCCCGAATTGGCTTGAGGCTGAGGGTGCAGGTGCCCTGACAGGTGCGCCGTTCCAGATCCAGGGCTAAATCCAGGGCGATGTGTTGCAACTGGGCGGGGCGGTCGGGGTTGTAGTGGGGTTTGGCCCCCGGCAGGTCAAAAGCTTTATAGCCATTGTCTGGGTCAAAACGATGGGCGTTGGCCATAGGATAAAACCATTCAGAAACAGTGCACAACTTAGCCAATCCGCCTGGGGAAACCGCCCTCAGCGTTTCCCCCAGGCGGACTGCATTAATCGCTAAAGTGGCGAATAATGGCCTCGGCAAACTCCGAACATTTCAGCGGCGGTTTAACCGGCGGTTCCATCAAACGTGCCAGGTCGTAGGTCACCTCCCGATTGGCGATCGCACCACTGATACCATTTTTAATTAAATCTGCCGCCTCCTGCCAGCCCATGTACTCCAGCATCATGACTCCAGATAAAATCACCGATCCAGGATTAATGCGGTCCAGGCCAGCATGCTTGGGGGCGGTACCGTGGGTGGCCTCGAAGATGGCGCAGGTATCTCCTATGTTGGCCCCGGGGCCCATGCCTAGGCCGCCGACGATGGCAGCGGCGGCGTCGGAAAGATAGTCCCCATTCAGGTTCATGGTAGCCAGAATGGAGTACTCATCGGGACGGGTCTGAATTTGCTGAAAGATGCTGTCGGCGATGCGATCGTTCACCATCACCTTGGTTTTCCACTGGCCATTGCCGTGGCTGACCCAGATAGTCTCTAAGATGGCCCCAACCTCGGCACAGATAGAGGCCTTTTTCTCCGCCGTCAGGGCATCGTAGCCCGGTTCAATCAGGCGGGCATTATCCTCCACCGACAGATCGGGGTTGGCCTCTTTGTTAGCCAGCACCCAAGATTCGCGCTCCGTTATACACTCCTGGCGAAACTCGGTAGTAGCCAGTTCGTAGCCCCAGTCCCGAAAGGCCCCCTCGGTGTATTTCATGATATTGCCCTTATGCACCAGGGTCACCTGCTGCTTCTCAGGGGGGAGCCGCAGGGCATGCTTGATGGCCCGTCGCACCAGGCGTTGACTGCCCCGTTTACTAATGGGTTTAATGCCGATACCGGAGTCCAGGGGAATTTGTTTTTTGCCGTGCTCTGGTGTAGACGGAATCAAATCGGTATTGAGCAGGGTAATCAAGCGATCGCCGATGGGATCCCCCTGTTTCCACTCAATTCCCAGGTAGATATCTTCGGTGTTTTCTCGATAGATAATTACATCTAACTTTTCTGGACTGCGATGGGGGGAGGGCGTTCCCGCATAGTACTTACAAGGCCGCACGCAGGCGTAGAGGTCGTGAATCTGGCGTAGAGCCACATTCAGGGAACGAATGCCACCCCCAATTGGAGTCGTGAGGGGGCCCTTAATGGCCACACCATACTCCTGAATCGCCTTCAGGGTGTCTTCCGGGAGATACTGATAGGTGCCGTACTGCTCGCAGGCCTCGTCACCGGCATAGACTTTAAACCAAACAATTTTCCGCTGACCGCCGTAGGCCGCTGCTACCGCTGCATCAAACACCCGTTGAGCCGCTGGCCAAATATCCACCCCCGTTCCATCTCCACGAATATAGGGAACTATAGGAATGTCTGGCACCACAGGTTCGCCATCCTTAAAGGTGATGCGTTCGCCCACAGAGGGGGGAGTAATCCGTTGGTACATCGCAAATTGCCCAGAATACGACAAAACAACCCACAGTCTAATCTGGTTTAGTTCCTAAATCCGCTTGTTTAACAACGATTTAGGGGGGGGGCGAAAAGATTTTCTCGTCCCTTGATCTGCTAAAGCCTATCTGGCTGGGGTCTTAATAGCTGAGGATACTAACTTTAGAGGGTTATATATGAAAACCGTATTGATCGTCGATGATGATGAAGTTCTACAACTGGCCTTGAGTCGGCGCCTTGAAGCCCAGGGTTTTGCAGTCATGCGGGCGGGCTCTGGGCAAGAGGCCCTGGACATGCTCACCACCCGATCAGCGGATGCAGTGGTCTCCGACATTCTGATGCCCGGTATGGATGGCTTTGAATTTTGTCGCCAGCTCCGGTCCAGCCCCATGGGGCAAATTGTTCCCTTTATCTTTTTGTCCAGTTTGGCAGAGGTGCGCGACCGGGTACAGGGCCACCTAATTGGTGCCGATGATTACCTGGTCAAACCCTTTCACGCCCAAGAGTTGATTGCCAAAGTAAAGGGGGGTATTGCCCGGTCAGAACGGGTCAACGGTAGCCTCGAGCATCGGCTTCAGCAGGCTCAGGATACCACCACCGCCCCCCTCCCCGATTCTCTCTCAACGGCAGAAGCTAAGGTATTCTGGCAGGTGATTCAGGGATGGACCAATAAGGAAATTGCCCAACACCTGTTTCTCAGCCCCCGCACGGTGCAAACCCATCTCAGCAACATACTGGCTAAATTAAAGCTAAAGAACCGTTCCCAACTGGTCCGGTACGCCTTTGAACATGGATATAGACCGGCCTACAACAGCCAGAACGCCTAAGCCCCAGCATGGTTTAGCCAGGAGGCGACCAAGGGACGTTTAGGCCAACATTTTGAGTAAACCCTGTTGCCCCACCAGCAGCTCCCGCAGCAGGGTAATTAGCCCCACCCAGATGATCGGCGCGATATCAACCCCCCCAATCGGGGGCACTACCTTACGGACTGGCGATAATAGGGGCTCTGTGGGCCAGACCACCAGCACTAAGGGAAAGCGGGTTAGGTCTGCCTGGGGGTACCAGGTGAGTACAATGCGAAAAATAAATAGCAGGGTCATCAACCCCAGCCCCAAACCCAGGATTACATTGACAATATCGGTTGTCCCCATACCTACCTCATGGTTGAAATCAAAACTACCCTGGGACTTGTTAAACAGCCTCTTCAGCTTGCCTGGAGAGGGGTATCCTGGTAGACCTACAAAGATATTTTAACCCTGATTAGAGGGCTGGGGGAGGAGCCTCGGCCAATAGTATAATTCCTACACCGGTCTTCCCAAACAACCTATAATCGTGCTTCTTTACAATACCCTGACTCGCCAGAAAGAGCCCCTAGAAACCCTGGAGCCAGGCAAGGTAAAAATTTACTGCTGCGGAGTTACGGTATACGACTACTGCCACCTGGGCCATGCCCGCTGTTACGTCGTCTGGGATACGGTGCGCCGTTATCTGCAGTGGCGGGGTTATGGGGTCTATTACGTACAAAACTTCACCGATATCGATGACAAAATTCTCAATCGGGCCCGGACCGAAAACACCTCTATGCAAACCGTGGCCGATCGCTACACGGCGGCCTACTTTGAGGACATGGCCCGGCTGAATATTCTGGAGGCCGATGCCTACACCTACGCCACCAAAACCCTGGATGGCATTCAGCGGTTGATTGGCGAACTGGAACACAAGGGTTACGCCTATCCGGCTGACGGTGATGTGTACTACGCTGTTCGTAAGTTTGCGGGATACGGTAAGCTGTCGGGCCGTCGGTTAGAAGATCTACAGGCAGGAGCCAGTGGTCGGGTCAACCCCAGTGAAACCCTGAAGCACGACCCCTTTGATTTTGCCCTTTGGAAGGCCGCCAAACCCGGCGAACCCTCCTGGTCTTCCCCCTGGGGACCGGGGCGACCTGGCTGGCACATTGAATGTTCGGCCATGATTCGAGAGCAGCTGGCCGATACCATCGATATCCATATGGGAGGCAGTGATCTGATCTTTCCCCACCACGAAAATGAAATTGCCCAGTCAGAGGCCGCTACCGGTAAACCCCTCGCTCGCTACTGGATGCACAACGGCATGGTGAATGTGGGAGGAGAGAAAATGTCCAAATCCCTGGGCAACTTTACCACCATTCGCCAGTTGTTTGAGACCAATCCGGGCCTAAGTCCCATGGCTTTGCGGTTGTTTCTGTTACAGGGCCAGTACCGTAAACCAGTGGATTTTACTGCGGTAGCCCTGACCGCGGCTCAAAATAGCTGGCACACCCTGCGGGAAGGCTTGGAATTTGGCCCTCAATTTGGCCCCAACCTGGGTTGGCAACCGCAGGACTTAGCCGCAGAGGCCATTGTCCTGGATAGGGAGACAGCCTCTGTACAGACCTTCCAGGTCGCTATGGATGACGACTTTAATACCGCGGGTGGGCTGGCGGTGTTGTTTGATCTGGCCAAGGATCTGCGCCGGGCGGGTAATTTGATCACCCATACCGGCGGGGCGGACACCGACAGTGAGACCCTGAAAAACCAATGGCAAACTCTAGTCACTCTGGCTCAGGTGCTGGGGTTGCAAGCAGGCCCTCAGCATCAACCGGAGTCTCCCCCTGGAATATCGGTGGCGGCGATAGAAGAGCTGCTGGACCAACGGCAGCAGGCCCGGGCCGCTAAGGATTTTGCTGCTAGCGATCGAATTCGCGATCAGCTCCAGGCTGGGGGCATTGCCCTGATCGATAAACCTGGCGGGGTCACTGAATGGTATCGCCAGAGTTAAACCTATCAAGTTCCTGGAGCCAACCTAATAGGAGGGGATTCACTACTTCGGGCCGTTCATCGTGGGGGCAGTGCCCTGTCTCGGCGATACTGTGGAAGGTAACTGGAGCAGAGCGATCTGGATCTTGGGATAGTTTACGGTAGATTTCAGCTCCCTGAATGGGTGTCCAGGGATCCTTTTCACCCCACAGAACCAGCAGGGGATGGGCGATCGCGGGTAAAAGTTCACCGGGTCGGGGACCGGCGGGGGCGGTGATGATCGAGGCAAAAACCTGTTGAGCGGTTGATCTGGAGGCTGGGGTGTAGATCATATCCACCAGTTCTGGGGTAATGGCGGCCTGGTTGCAGTACACCTGACGGAGGGAATTGCGGATATTGCCCTTGCGCCGGACCTGGTTAAACAGGATCGGACCGACCCAGTTGGAACTCACCAATTGGGTGAAGGCCGCCATTACCCAACTCAGGGGGGCCTGCAGTTCATCGGGGCGGTGGTTCAAACCCCCGGCGCAATTGAGGACGGCTCCGGCCCGGGCGGTGCCAGGGTGATCCGCTAACATCATCAGGGTGAGGAGGCCACCAATGGAATTACCTATGTAGACCGTCGGCGTCTGAATAAACTGGCTCCAGAAGTCGTACAACAGGGCCTGCCAGAGTTCTAAGCTGTAGGCCATCGCCGGTTGATCGGAGTCTCCAAAGCCCAACAAATCAAGGGCATAAACTCGATATCCGGCTTGGACTAGGGGAGTAATATTCTTGCGCCAGTGCCCCAGGGATGCACCAAAACCGTGGATTAACAGAATCGGCTGGCCCGATCCCTCGACAGTATAGGTAATCCGATGCCCCTGCCAGGTCCAACTATGTTTTTTCAGAGTGGGAAGGGCTAACTCAGTGACCATGGCTTAACCGTAACGTTTTGTAAAGTTACTGGTGATCATAACCTACCCTATAGGGTTGGGGAACGTCCCGGTAGGATTCTGGCCAATAATTCTGCCGGTAGCTGGGAGAGGGTGGCTTGCTGGGCGGCCATACCCAAGCGGTCAAAAGTGAGATGGATGTGGTGGGCTACCGCTTCCCCTAAAACATCCAGCTGTTCAGGCCGATCGCGCCAACCCTGGTAAGCCATCAGGTAATTGGCCAGGGCGGCCTGCAAATGCCCCTGGCGTTCTGTAGACTGATCGGGGGGCAACAACTGGGCCAGTTGATCGTGAACCACACCAGTACTATGGCAGGTGGCGGAGCGATCAAAGCCTAGGGGTGCTTCGGGGTCTTGCTGTAAAACTAGATGGGCCGTTTCGAGGGCGGCTGCATAGGCAGCTAGCGCCCGTTGCAAGCTTTCCAGACGTTGATCGGGGTGCTGGACCTGGTACTGAGCTAACTCCCAGTAGGCTGTCCCCAGGTTATTTTGGGTGGCGGCGTAACCCAGGGGCGATCTATCCAGGGTGCGGTATTGTAAAGCCCTTTGATAGGCGGCAATGGCTGGGAACAGAGCCGCAGAGGATTGCTGATGCTGAGCCAAACTCCAGTAGGCAATACCCAGATTATTTTGAATCATGGCGTACTCCTGGGGTTCCTCCCCAGGTGATCGACAATCCAGGGCTTGGGAATAGGCCTGAATGGCCTGGTGCAGATACTGTTCTGGCTGATCGATTTGGGCTAAGCGCCAGTAGATAGCCCCCAGGCTATTTTGCAGATTGCCGTAGTCGATCCCATCAGTGGTGGCTGTGGTGTATTGCAGAGCCTGGCTATAGGCGCGGGCTGCCTGTTCCAGATTGGTTTGCCGATCGTCAACGGAGGTCAGCAGACTATACACCGCCCCCAGGTTAGTACAGAGGCGCCGTAGAATGGCTGGAGCCAGATCGGCGTCAGCCCCCGCCAGGGCTTTCTGGTAGGTCTGGATGCTGCGATTTAACCAGTGCATCTGGGTTTCTGGTGGTTGGTCTAACTGCGATCGCAGCCAGTAGAGACTGGCTAGGTCGTTGAGGGCGTCGCACCAGAGGGCTTGGCCCGTTGGTAGATCTGGGATAGCCTGTTCATAAACCCCAATGGCAAAGGCGAGGGTCGGTTGGGTGAGGGCTCCGGCTTCGATGCGATCGCGGCTGAGTTGCCCCAGCACCAGACGGGCTCGACCCAGGGTGAGGGGACCGGCTTCCCGATCCTCTAGTTCTTGCAGGTAGGCCCAGTAATCGGCAATCCCCGCATCAGCCGCTAACTCCGTGGGCAGGGCCAGAAAGATGGCATCGGTCAGTGGGGCAGGGTTGGCCAGTTGAGGCCCATCCCTGGGGGGAGTTGGGGAGCTGGCTTGGGCCTCAGGTAAGCAGGCTCCAGGATCACCGGCAAATTCAAAGAGGCCGCTGCGGGATCTCCAGAACCCAGGCGCAGACTGACGAATTTTACCTAACCAGGGGCGTGGTATCCAGACTACTAGGCGACAGTCAACCCGGGTGAGCAGGGTATCAACCTGGGCCAGGGAAGCTAGAAAGCGATTTTGTACCGTTGCCGATTGGCGCGTCAGACTTTCCACCCCAAGAATTTGAAAGGCCGGAATTACCGGTAAGCTACCCTGCAGAAAACGTTGTCGCTTTAACCACACCAGTACCTGCCGGACCAGATCGGGCTGGTGGAGATCGAGGCGCAGGGTCACCAGGGGCGATTGGTTCGCCCGTAATTTTTGCCCCGATACTCCCTCTGGGTCAGCGGAAGAGGGTCTCAGATCCGCCTCTAGACGTTGGGCCAGTTGTTCTTGCAGATCCGTATCGTCACAAACGGCAATCAGGAGCTGCCGCCGTAGACTCAGCTGTAGGGTCTGGCGCAGGTCTTGATAGCTTTCCTGGTTGTGGCCCAGAAAGGTTTGCGTGGTGAGGGGAATAACGGTGGCCAAGGTGGTGAGCAGAAAGTCCGATGAAAGGTGGCTTGGGTCAGCGGGTTGGGGGCAGAGGTGATGGATGAAACCAGGGGGTGGCCTCGGGGCTCGCCTATGCCCTATTAGCCATGGCTATAACAGATGAACGGGCTACTAAGGGAGATGCTACCTGTTTCCAGCATAGATCGAATGGCAGGGCTGTGGATAGGTAGTCTTCCAATCCAGACGCAACCCTGCTGCCTGATCTTTAAAGAGCTAGACAGTCTCAATAGGTAATTTGTTCCGATTCGTAGGCGTAGGGCTCAATATGAATAATGACTCTGGCTGGCCCATAGATATGGTCTAGTTGAGCTTCGATTTGCTCTGTAATTTGATGGGCGGATTCGATATCACTGGGCTCAACCACCAAATGCATATCAATGAAGATCTGCCGACCCAAGAGTCCCCGGGAAGCAATACTGTGGCAATTGACCACCCCAGGTACCTGCATCACCTGGCCATGGATAGCCTCAGGGGCGATCGCCATCTCGTCAACCAACCAGGGCAAATTTTCCCGCAGCACCGTCCAACCACTCCTAAACACCAGCAGAGCTACGGGCAGAGCTAAAACCACATCCAGCCATTGCAAACCCCGCCAGACCCCGATCAACCCGCCAATTACAACCATGGTGGCCCAGATATCGCTCATGGTGTGGCGGGCATCGGCAATTAGGATCTTACTGTTCAGACGCTGGCCCACCCGTCGTTCGTAGACGACCACAAAAATATTAATAGCCACTACGATTAGCAGTAGTCCCAGGGCTTTAGGACCCATAGTAACCGGCTTACCTCCGACCAAAACCCGGTTAAGGGCAGCGGTTAAAATTTCAAAACAGGCAATGCCTAGAAAGGCAGCGATGCCCAAGGCCCCAATCGCTTCAAACTTATGATGTCCGTAGGGATGGTCCCGATCGGGGCGGGGGTTGGCGAGACGATTGGTAACCAGTCCTAAAACATTGTTAGCACTGTCTGTAACACTGTGGAGAGCATCGGCCATCAGGCTCAGGGATCCAGTTAACCAGCCTACGGATGCCTTTAAGATCACCACTGAGATATTCAGAGCCAGGGTAATTAACAATACCCGCTGTACCGTACCCCGGTAGTCCAGGTCTCTAGAAAAGACGTTGTGATGGTGATGATGGTGATCCATAACCAGACCCTAGGGTGAACTTTCCCCAATGTACTTTGTTTAGAGAAATTGGAAGATGGCCCCAGCCTGGATCTAGGAGGAAGTCCATTAACGACTCAAGATTTCCATTTTGACTTGAGAGGTAACGGTCATCCCAATGGCCTGGGCCGCACCGCTGGAAAGATCGATGGCGATGGCCGGATCACCCAGGCGATCGTTAATGCGAACAACTACCGATCGCCCATTTTTTAGATTGGTGACGCGCACCTGGGTACCAAAGGGTAGGGTGCGATGGGCCGCCGTTAAGGCGCTGGGATTAAAAACCTCTCCACTAGCGGTGCGGTTGCCACTAAAGCCAGGGCCATACCAGGTTGCCAGACCATGGACTACTTGATCGGCCATAGCCGGAATACCGGTAAGGGTAGTAGTGGCGGTCATGAGGAGAAATAAACTGCCGAAGAGGTGTTTTTGGGCGGGGTTCATAGGGTTTTAGAAAGGGAACAGGGGAGTCCTATAGAACAACTAAGGACAGCAAAATTTTAGGCCAGTATACATGCTTAAAGAATGTTTGCAAAGACTCAAGTCCAGGCTAGGTTTTGGTGAAAGGCGACCTCTGGGCGTCCCTAGGAACAACGCGGGGACGAGCCAGAAAGCCTACCCAGCATTAGCTGTAACCGATCAACTCTGTCCTCAGGATTCTGGCCAACCCTATATTGAGGACTTCCAGGAACCGCTCAAACCGACTGGGGGGTTTCTTGCCAGAGTTGGGTATTCTGTCGCAGGCTACGGTAGTCGCCGTTGCCAATAATCAAATGATCTAGAACCGGAATACCCAAAATCTGAGCACCCTGGAGTAGTTGTCGGGTCAGGGCCAGGTCCTCTGGGCTAGGCTCCAAATTACCGCTGGGATGATTATGGGCAACAATACAACGCACACCGCCGTGGCGAATCACCTCTTTAAAGATTTCCCGGGGGTGGGCCAGGGTTTCGGTGGCGGTGCCAATGGTCACCACTTTGGTTCCCAGTAAACGATGGCGAATATCCAATAAGACGATGGCAAAACGCTCCTGGGCCTGCCACATGAGGTCATGGCTAAGGGCCGCCGCAGCGATCGCCGGATCATCGACGATGGTTTTCTCGGGTGGAATGGCTTGTAACACCCGCTTACCCAGTTCAATGGCCGCTAGAATGCTGGTCGCCTTAGCAGGACCGATGCCAGTAATCTGGAGCAGATCATGGACCGATACATCCCGCAAGGAGCTCAGGGGATCCCGCTGATGCTCTCCCATGGTTTGCAGAATCAGTTGACCCAGGCCTACCGCAGAGAGCTTGCCGTGTCCCTGCCCTGTGCCCACGAGGATGGCTAGGAGCTCGGCGGTAGAGAGGCTCTTGGCACCCTGGACAAGGAGTCGTTCGCGGGGGCGATCGCTAGACGGCATATCGATCACCCGCACGTGATAGGTCATAACTTTAGAATCGATAGGAGGGTATGCTCAATCTATAAAGCCCTACCACAGCCATAATTAAGCCCGGAGACCAGGTTATTAGGTCATTTGATTGATTTTTTTGATTGAATTTTAAGGATGGGGGTTTTTACCGGTTTACCCTATCCTCAGTGTTCTGACCTAAGCTATATACCCCCTGTACTAGTAACCATGACAGCCAACCCATCGTCTACGGATATTATTGCTATCCGCAACCATCTGGCCCAATTTAGCCATCTGACCACCCCACCTGCTTTGAATCCAGAGCAGGTCCGGCAGATGGGTAGCTACCTGCAACTGTTTAACGATTTATCGGATTACCAGACCATTGGCGTCTGTGCCTCTACCCTGGGGGAAGCCAAGGCTGCCATGGAAAGCTTTCTAGCCGCCTTGGGCCTTCCCCTGGAGTTAGCCCTACCCGATCGCCAGGGGGCCATTTATCTCAAATTCAATACCCTGAATCGAGCCTGGTACCTGGATAGCTACCATGGCCCATCGCGGGGTGTACTGATTAGCTTTCACAGTTCAGAGCCAGAAGCGCCCGAGGCGGGGACCTACGGCCCCTTTCCCTTCGACCTATTTGCTTCTTCCTAAACCCTAGCTCTAGCGGCCAATACCAACATACTGGAAGCCAGACCGGATAAGGACCTCAGGGTTTAGAAAATTACGACCATCGATCAGAATCGGGCTGTGCATTTTTTCGGCCATCAGCTTGTAGTCAAGGGTGTGGAACTGGCTCCACTCCGTCACCAATACCAGGGCGTCACAGCCATCCGCCAGGTGGTGAGGGTCGGTTTCCACGATCACACCGCTGAGGCCATGGCGCAGGCCACTCTGGGAAACGATGGGGTCGTAGGCCTTCACCTTCGCCCCCAGGCGATTCAGTTGCTCAATCAAAATCAAGGCCGGGGCATCCCGCAGGTCGTCGGTGTCGGGCTTAAAGGTTAAGCCCAGCAGGCCAACGGTTTTGCCCTTGAGGATCTTCAACACCTGCTGAAGTTTTTCCACGGGAACCTGACGCTGGCGATCGTTCACCTCCACTGCGGCCTTCAGCAGCTGGGCGTCGTAGCCGTAATCATCGGCGGTGTGGATCAGGGCGGCCACATCCTTGGGAAAACAGGACCCCCCCCAGCCAATTCCGGCCTGCAGGAACTTCTTGCCAATCCGAGAGTCTAAGCCAATGCCTGCCGCTACCTGGGTAATATCGGCGCCGACGCGATCGCAAATATTAGCAATTTCGTTGATAAAGCTAATCTTGGTGGCCAGAAAGGAATTAGCGGCGTACTTAACCATTTCCGCTGAACTCAGATCGGTGACCAGCACCGGCACGGGCTCGCCCCCGGGTTGATCGCGATAGCGCCCCTCAATAATGGGGCTGTAGAGCTGCTGCATAAGGGCGATGGCCCGGGAGCTATTGCCACCTAAAACGATGCGATCGGGATTAAAGGTATCGTAGATCGCCGCTCCTTCCCGGAGAAACTCTGGGTTACTAACCACGTCAAAGTCTGCCACCACCTCCGGATGGATCGAGGTGGGTAAACTACCGGCGGCTACCGGCGCTTTTTGGCGTTCGCTTACCCCATCCATGACAATCATGCGCACCCAGTCCCCAGAACCAATGGGAACGGTGGACTTATTGACAATCACCTTATAACCGCCCTTGAGATGGGTACCAATACCCCTAGCCACATCTTCTACGTAGCGGGTATCACTTTCTCCATTGGGTAGGGCGGGGGTCCCCACGGCAATAAAGAGAACCTCACCGTGGTCAACTCCCTGTTGCAGATTAGTGGAAAATTGCAGATGCCCCGAGGCCATAGCAGACTGCATCAGTTCAGAGAGGCCTGGCTCGAAAATCGGGGATTGCCCCGACTGCATTAACTTCACCTTTTCTTCGTTCACATCAATGCAGATCACCTCGTGGCCAATATGGGCCAGACAGACTCCGGTTACCAAACCGACGTAACCCGTACCAATGACACAGACTCGCAACATATAGCTATCCTGATTTTTTTAGAAATAACTGAATGGGTGGGTATAACTCAAGGACTTGAGGACAGACCTTGAAGCCCCTGAGAAAACTCCAAAGACCAGGGCTGGACCGCTATGTAGCCCGGATTGCCTAACTCCGCGATGGTGTTGCCCTTTCCACCAAGGCTTCCGGACTCTGCTTCTGACTAGTCGGCTCTAACCGCTGACGAAAGTCGTCGATGGTGAGGGCCAATCCCTCCTGGAGGGGAATGGTAGGACTCCACTGTAAAAAGGTTTTGGCGCGAGTAATGTCTGGCTTACGGCGCTGGGGATCATCCTGGGGTAAGGGTTTATAAATCAAATCCACATCGGGGTTAACCATGGTCTGCACGGTTTGGGCCAGTTGCAGAATCGTGTACTCATCCGGATTGCCCAGATTAACCGGACCAATGTAGTCGCCGTTCATTAGTCGCATTAAACCTTCCACCAGATCGGACACGTAGCAGAAGCTGCGGGTTTGGGACCCGTCACCGTATATGGTTAGCGGAATACCCTGTAGGGACTGGACCACAAAATTACTCACTACCCGACCATCGTTTTCTAGCATGCGGGGACCGTAGGTGTTGAAAATCCGGGCTACCCGAATCTCCACATTGTTCTGGCGATGGTAGTCAAAGGCTAGGGTTTCAGCCACCCGCTTACCTTCGTCGTAACAGCTGCGAATGCCAATGGTATTGACGTTTCCCCAGTAGTCTTCGGATTGGGGATGGACCTGGGGATCACCGTACACCTCTGAGGTAGAGGCGAGTAAAAATCTAGCCTTGACTCGCTTGGCTAAGCCCAGCATGTTGAGGGTGCCCAGGACATTGGTTTTAATGGTTTTTACCGGATTGTACTGGTAATGGACCGGTGAGGCCGGGCAGGCCAGATGATAGATCTGGTCAACTTCTAGGCGAATCGGCTCGGTAATATCGTGACGGATTAATTCAAAGTCAGGATGGTGCAACCATTTCAGAATATTTTGTTTGCGACCGGTGTAGAAATTATCCACACAGATGACCTCATGACCAGCGGTCATCAGTCGATCAATCAGGTGTGAGCCGATAAAGCCGGCTCCGCCAGTGACCAAAATTCTCATACAGGAGTTCCTTTAAAGATTAATCCTTTGTATATTTCCTCAACCATACAGTTTTAGCTAAGCCTAAGGGGTTGGAGGCGAGACGATAAACTGACTCCACCCCACCTTTTACCGAGCCATTGGGTTTCCAGGGTTTTAGCCAAAGCTATATTAATGTTTTTAACATGATTACTGAGGTGCAGCGGTCCTGTGTAAACTATCCTGCTCCTGATAGAGCCCTGACCAGAGATAGTAGACAGGGTCTGGCTACAGCTTCTAACTCTGTTGCGGGGAGAATCGGGTCGCCCCAGGGTGAGCAAAAAACTCTCCGATTAAGTATAGGGAACCGCAAAGAACCTTGAGAGGACTGGAGTCCTCAGCGATCGCCCTCAGTCCTGTGGCCAGATCGGAGTAACTCTGGCAATGGCTAAGGTCTGGACAACTCTGGTGAGCGATCGCCGCCAGGGCAACCGGGTCGGCGGATTGATGTCCCGGCACCGGGACCAGGTAAAGGCGATCACCGGGACGCAATAGGGCCGTAAAAATATCGCCGTGATCCTTGGTAGCCAGCATACCCATCAACCATAGGGTGGGACCTGGCGAGTCAGCGTAATGCCCCCACCACTGATCGACGTAGCGGCGCAACTCCAGCGCGGCGGCGGGATTGTGGGCACCGTCAATGAGGAGGGGCTGGAGCTGGCCGGGGCCATTCCCCCACTCCCCCCACTGCAGCCGTCCTGGCCAGCGGGCCAGGGCCATACCTCGCTGGATGGCCTGATCGGTAATCTGCCAGCCCTGCTGCCGCAGCAGTTGCAGAGCGGCGATCGCCAGGGCAGAGTTAACCAACTGGTGATCCCCCAATAGGGGTAGGGGATAGGTAATCTGGGTATCGTCTAAGGTCAAACTAGCCCTTCCGTCCTCCTGCCGTAGGGCCGGGGAGGGCCACAGTCCGGGGCAGCCCAGATCCTTCAGGCGAGTTTTGACCACCGCCTCGGCCTCCGGGGGCAGGGGGCCGATCACGGCGGGGCAACCAGCCTTGAGGATGCCGGCCTTTTCTCGAGCAATGTCGGCCAGGGTAGGCCCCAACCGCTGCCAGTGCTCTCGGCTGAGGGAGGTAATGATCGTGACTAGGGGCTGGGGTGCCACATTCGTGGCATCCAGGCGGCCCCCCAGGCCCACCTCCATCACGGCCACCTCTACCTGGGTGTCGGCGAAATGCTGCCAGGCCGCCGCCGTAAATACCTCAAACTGGGTAGGGCTAGGCTGCTCCGGATCCAATACGGCCATCACTCGCTGTAAGGCCTGGAGCAGGTCCGGAGCGGCGATCGCTTTGCCGTTAACCTCAATGCGCTCCCGCCAACTCACCAGGTGGGGAGAGGTGTAGCGACCCACCCGATAACCGGCCTGGGTCAGCACTGAGGCCAGATAGGCGCACACCGATCCCTTACCGTTGCTACCCGCCACATGGATGACCCTGAGCCGATCCTGGGGATTGCCCAGGGTCTGCAGTAAGCGACGGATGCGATCGAGGCTGAGATCTACCCCGAAATGCCCCAAGCCCTCCAGCAGGGCGTTGATTTGGGCTTCTTCGACAGACAGGGGTAGGGGGGCCATGGTGAAAGGCTCGGGAAAAACTCGGGTTTTAGTTATAGCACAGCCCGACCAGCTCTCCGGCCCGATCCCGACGGCCAGGGGAGCGGCAGATCGACTAAACTAAGGTAAATATTAAGAACTGTAACGCCATGGCCCATCCCTCCGCTGCCCCCTGTGGATCGCCGGTACTGGTGATTGGTGCCGGGATGGGCGGCCTCACGGCCGCCGCCCTGCTTGCTCGTCACGGTTACCCGGTACAGGTGTTTGACCAGGCCCTAGTGGCCGGGGGTTGTGCCTCCACCTTCAGGCGGCGAGGGTTTACCTTTGATGTGGGGGCTACCCAGGTGGCGGGGCTGGAGCCGGGGGGCATCCACCACCAGATCTTTCAGGAATTGGGCTTGGACTTGCCTCCCGCCAGCCACTGTGACCCGGCCTGCGCGGTGTTTTTGCCAGGGGAGACCGCACCGATTTCGGTGTGGCGCGACCCCATCGCCTGGCGCTTAGAGCGGCAGCGGCAGTTTCCTGGCAGTGAACCCTTCTGGCAACTGTTGCAGCAGTTATTTCAGCCTAGTTGGCGCTTCCAGGGCCGGGGACCGGTGCTGCCGCCCCGTAATCTGTGGGATTTGGGCCAACTGATCCAGGCTCTACGGCCCGATACCCTGGTCACCCTACCCCATACCTTTCGGACGGTGGGTCAGACCTTGCGATCCCTAGGGCTGGCGGGCGATCGCCGGCTGAAAACCTTCCTTGACCTGCAACTGAAGCTCTACTCCCAGGTGGATGCGGAGGAAACGGCCCTGCTCTACGCCGCTACGGCCCTGAGTGTATCCCAGGCGCCCCAGGGGTTATTTCACCTGGAGGGCAGCATGCAGGTGCTCAGCGATCGCTTAGAAAAAGCCCTGGTGAGCCGTGGTGGCCGCCTCCATCTGCGCCACACCGTGGAAGCCATCCATACCCACCAGGGGCGGGTGGAGGGGGTAAGGGTGCGGGACCAAAAAACTGGGCGGACCTGGGTGGAACCGGCGGACCAGGTGGTGGCCAATGTGACGGTGCAGAATCTGGTGACTTTGCTGGGGGATGGGCTACCCCAACGCTACCGCCAGCGGGTGGAGAGTTTACCCCCCGCCAGCGGTGCCTTTGTGGTCTACCTGGGGGTGGCGGCGGCAGCCATTCCCCCCAACTGCCCGCCCCACCTGCAATTTTTCTATGACTACGACGGTCCGATGGGGGAAAATAACTCCCTGTTTGTCTCCGTCAGTCGCCCCGGCGATGGCCGGGCTCCAGCCGGGCAGGCCACCATTGTGGCCTCTTCCTTTACGGCGGTGGAACCCTGGTGGCAAACCACCGATTACCCGGCCCTGAAAGAACACTATACCCAGGTGGCCCTGGAGCGCCTGGGCCGGTACTTTGACCTTTCGCCAGACCATATTATTCACCTAGAGGCCGCCACCCCCCGCAGCTTTGCCCGCTTCACCGGTCGCCACCAGGGCATGGTGGGCGGGCTGGGCATGCGGGTGAATAGTTACGGTCCCTTTGGCTTTGCCAACCGCACCCCCATCCAGGGACTGTGGCTGGTCGGGGACTGTACCCACCCCGGCGAGGGTACCGCCGGAGTGAGCTACTCGGCCCAAACCGTGGTTAGACAGATCCTGGCGGAGGACCGCTAAACCAGCACTGGAGCCTTGGTCCACTCGGTGTGGAAGACTCCCTCCCGGTCTATCCGTTGGTAGGTGTGGGCCCCGAAGTAGTCCCGCTGGGCCTGGGTCAGGTTTTGGGGCAGGCGATCGCGACGGTAGCTGTCAAAGTAGTCGAGGGAGGCACTAAAGGCGGGCACTGGAATGCCGGAGTGGGCCGCCAGGGCAATCACCTCGCGCCAGGCAGCCTGGCGGTCCAGGATGGTCTGTTTGAATTCGGGAGCCAACAGTAGGTTGGCCAGGTCAGGATTTTCATCGTAGGCATGTTTGATCTTGTTCAAAAATCCGGCCCGAATAATACAGCCTCCCTTCCAAATGCGGGCGGTTTCCCCCAGATTGATGTCGTATTCAAAGGCTTTAGACGCCGCACCAATCAGGGCCATACCCTGGGCGTAGGAACAAATCTTAGAGCAGTAGAGGGCATCGCGAATTTTATTCACCATGGCCTTAAGGTCACCCCCAAAGCTGGAGCTGGGCCCAATTAACTGCTGGGCCGCCGCCGTCCGCTCCGCCTTGATGGAGGACATAATGCGGGCGTTCACCGCCGCCGTAATGGTGGGAATGCCTACCCCCAGATCCAGGGCGCTCATCACCGTCCAACGGCCAGTACCCTTCTGGCCTGCCGCATCCAGAATCAGTTCCACCAGGGGCTGGCCGGTTTCGCTATCAATGTTGGTAAAGATGTCGGTGGTGATCTCAATCAAAAAGGAATTGAGTTCGTCGGTTTGGTTCCAGTTGGCAAAAACTTCGTAGAGCTGGCGGTGATCCAGTCCCAGCACATTTTTCATCAGGTCATAGGCTTCGGCAATCAGTTGCATGTCGCCGTACTCAATGCCGTTGTGCACCATCTTGACGTAGTGACCGGCTCCACGGGGACCAATGTAGGTAACACAGGGGCCATCATCCACCTGGGCGGCAATTTTTTTGACGATGGGCTCGATCGAATCGTAGGCAGCCCGGGTGCCACCGGGCATCAGGCTAGGGCCGTTCAAGGCACCTTCTTCACCACCGCTGACCCCCATACCAATGAACCGTAAGCCGGTGGACTCCAGTTCCTTAGTGCGGCGTTCCGTATCTTCGTAGAGGGAATTGCCCCCGTCCATAATCATGTCGCCCTCCTGCAGGAGGGGGCGGAGCTGGGCGATCACCGCATCCACCGGGGCGCCTGCCTTGACCATCACCAAAATGCGGCGAGGCCGTTCTAGGGACTCAACGAATTCCTCCAAACTATAGGTAGGTTTAACGTTTTTACCCTGGGCTCGCTTCGCCATAAATCGCTGGGTCACCTCGGGGGTACGGTTATATACCGCTACCGGGAACCCGTTGCGTTCCACATTCAGGGCTAAATTCTCACCCATGACGGCAAGACCGATTACACCAAAACTCTGGGTCATAGCACTCTCTCGGTAACTGTTGGCTGGAAAACGGTTGACTGGAACAGGGGGGCTTGGGGCAATGGGGGAGGTTTGGCAAGGGGAAACCCCTGCCTCTAACCCTCAACCCGGTTGATAACTTTGGCCAGAACGCCGAGAACAGAGTTGATCGGTCAATGTGATGTCTCGTTCCTGACTCAGGAGTCTTGGGTTACAAGACATCCAAAAGCCAAGCCTGGGTCAGCATTCTGACTCACCCCAAAGGAGGTTTGAAAACGTTGACAAAAGCCTTTAAGTTGAAAGACTGAACAGCCTTTTCAAACCCCCTTTCCGCCCCCTTACCCGTGGCTACGGCCATAGGCCATCGGCTGGGAAGGAGAAGTTAAGCTAGAGCCGATAACAGTGAACCTGTCAACAGAGTAAACAACTTTCCTGGAAAGGGGCTGCTCCCAAAGATTTTCTTTAGGCGAAGGCCCTTAAAGTCAGGGTTTCCTGGTTTTCTACTCCGTTGACCAGAGCCCTGAGGACCGGGTAAATGGGTAAAAGCGCCCACTGGGTAGGCCTGCGGGCTCGCCTCTCCCCCCTAGCGGTGGCTAGGGCGATCGCTGCAGACGATTAATTTGGGTCTGAAAATAGTCCTGGCGCAGTGCCAGGACGTTGGCCAGTGCCAGTCCCTGGCGATAGGACTGCAAGGCCAGGCCCAGATCACCGGTGTGTTCATAGACCTGACCCAGGCGATCAAAGCTCTCCATTTGGCCATAGGTGCTATTGGCGCTACGGGCTATCTGTAGCAACTGTTGTTCCAAATAGAGGACGTCGGACCATCGTTCCAGTCTTTGGTAGAGGGCGGCCAGATCTCGCAAAATGGTGGCGGCCAGATCCAATTGCTGGGCGGTAATGGCATTGGTGTAGGCAGTCTGGTACTGGCGTGAGGCGAGGCTGAGGGAACCCAGCCGCTCATAGTTTTTAGCCATGGCGGTCTGGACTGCGGTGATCAGGGGCCAGCTTGCCTCTTCCTGGCGGTAAAGGGTGATGAGTTGTTGCTGTGCCGCGATCGCCGCGGTCAGGTCCTGGGCCTGCTCGAGATTGTCAATGCGACGCTGCAAAAAACGGGTTTGGTCGGCCCGGTTAGGGTTGGTTGCAACCAAGCGCAACAATTCTGCGTAGAGGTCTGCCGCCTTCTGAAAGTCGAACCACTCTTCGTAGAGGCCTGCTATGGTTTCGAGCTGAGCTTGATAGCCAGGGCGATCGTCCCGATTTAGGGCTAGGGTGGCCAGGGTCCGACGCAGATTGACAGCCGCCTCTAGGTTACCCATCACCATAGCGGTGCGAGCCAGGTTTTCAACTCGGGCTGCATACCTGCGATCGGTGCTATCCAGGTCGGCTACCATCACCGCTAGGCGAGCCGAGATCACCTGCAGGGTTTCGGTGGCATTCCAATCTCGCATTTGCCTGGCAGCCTGTTCCATCGCCCCAATTTCTCTGTCCGTTCCCAGTAAACGACTCAGGCGCAGCCAGCGTAACCACAGTTGAACGGTGGCTGCGGTCCTGCCGCCAGCGCTTAAACCAACCAACTGATCCGCCAACCGGTCCAGCGCCTCTCCGAAGGCCCGCTGTTCGAGAGGACTCAGGGGCCGGGATAGGAGTAGATCGGGTAACAGCGGATCCCGGGGAGTATCCCTGAGGGGATCGGCCAGAAAACTATCCTTAACCCCTGGGGAAAGGGCCTGGGCGAGCGTTAGGGGGGCCTGCAACAGCCATAGGAACCCGGGTAGGATCAGGGCCACAGCCGTGACCAGGGACACCAGCCTGGCTTCTGATGCGGGTGGATAGGGACGGCGATACCGCAAGCGCTTCACCTCAATGCTCAATCTTTTGATCATAGCTCCAGTGCCCTAGCCCGGCGATCGGGTGAGCTAGGGTTCGCGTAACAACCCCTTAACATCTGGCCAGGGCTTACTCTAGGGAGGCACCCCTTACTGTAATCTAAAGATCCTGTCATTGTTGCCAATCGTCGGTCTCTGCTCCAGACTATGCAAACCAGTCCACCACCCCCCCTATCATCCCCAGCCCGTACTATTCGCATAGTTTCCCGTAAAAGCCAGCTGGCTTTAATTCAAACCCACTGGGTGAGGGATGAGTTACAACGTCACTTTCCCCACCTGGGATTTGAGGTGGTGACGATGGAAACCCAGGGGGACAAGGTGTTAGATGTTTCCCTCTCGAAAATTGGCGACAAGGGCCTTTTCACCCAGGAATTGGAAGATTCCATGCTCAGGGGAGATAGTGATTTCGCCGTGCACTCCCTGAAGGATTTACCCACTCGCCTGCCCACCGGGCTGATGCTGGGCTGCATTACCGAACGGGAGGACCCCGCCGATGCCCTGGTGGTCCATGCCCGCCATCGCCAGAGTACCCTGGCCACCCTGCCTGAGGGAGCGGTGATTGGTACCTCTTCCCTCAGGCGTTTAGCCCAGTTACGCCACCATTATCCCCAGCTTGTTTTTAAAGATATTCGGGGTAATCTCAATACCCGCCTGCAGAAACTCGATGAGGGCGGCTACGATGCCATTATTCTGGCGGCCGCGGGTCTTCTGCGGATGGGTATGGGCGATCGCATCCATGCCATTCTGCCCCCCTCCATTTCTCTCCATGCGGTTGGGCAGGGGGCCCTGGGCATTGAATGTCGAGAGGGAGACGCAGAAATTCTAGACCTGTTAAAGGTGCTCTCCCACTCAGCCACTACGGTACGCTGTCTGGCCGAGCGGGCCTTTCTTCGGGAGTTAGAGGGGGGGTGCCAGGTTCCCATTGGAGTCAACACCAGTCTGGTAGACAATACCCTCACCCTCACCGGTCTCATCGCCAGTCTGGATGGTCAACAACTGATTCAAGATACCATTGCGGGTGATCCCGAGACGGCTGAAGCCATGGGTACGGAGCTAGCCCAGCGTTTGCGTGGCCAGGGAGCCCAAGCCATTCTAGAGGAAATTCTGGCGGCTAATCGTCACCCATAGAAGGGTTGCAAAGTTCAATGGGGTAGTTTCCATTGCATAACCAGCTAGTGATACGACTCAACGGTTTACGATGTTTTCCTTTGGTTTTGCGACGGGACCCTAACCGTTAGGCTATGGAGCTCAAGGATTAGTCGTAACTCTTTCAAGGTTGGTCGCTGATGATCAAAGGTTTGCAACGAATGCTTAATGGTTAGCCGCTCACCCTTAAAGGTATGTAACAAACGCTTAACGGTGGCTGGCTGATCCTCAAAGGTTGATGGCTAACCCTTAAAGGTTAGTTGCTGATCATCGATGGTTAATGATGGATGCTCAATGGATCGGCGCTGATCGTTAAAGAATTGGCTTTCACCATCGATAGTTGGTTAGGCATCGTTAAAGGATGGTTACCCGTCATGGAAGGAGGGTCGCTCATTACTGACCGCTCAATTACTGTTGCTCTTTCCGGGGGAATGGCGATTTCCCCCGGACGGGGCGTGCCGCCGCCCTGGACCTCGCGGAAGGGGTTAAAGGGTGGGCGGCCGATCGCGCTTCGCTTTGCTCTCAGCCTGTAGACCTGGGTAGGGTAGGGAGATATTTCCGGTGGGTGGGGGAGTCGGTAAAAGGGGCTCCTGAGTGCTGAGTACTG
>JBEITR010000037.1:0-29676 GCA_040374765.1 Leptolyngbya sp. | reverse complement strand
TTTCTTCTCCTACGCTATTTACACCTTCCCCATATCCCTTGTTTCCATATTCGGGCCGCAGGCCCGTCTTGTTGACCTTTGCTGTATCCCACACTCATCCATCTAAAAATCGATGGTTAGTGGGGCACCTGCAGGTAGCGCTCGTAGACCTCCAGTTTTCCCGGGGGTGAGGTAGGGGGGGCTGCACCGCCTGGGGGCTGGAGATCTCATCCCCCGCCTGGAAAAATCGGCCCAGGTCCTCCCGTTCCGTCCCCGGCGAGAGAAACTCCACCACCACCTCCGGCCCCTTGCCCTCCTGCCAAGTCACGTAGCTGAGCCGCAGGTCTTGGCCGCCGTAGAGCCAGGGCACCCCCACCGACAACATCCAATCCGGTCGTTTGTGCCACAGGGGATGATCCGGGTCGTAGTAAAGATTCAAGTCCGAGGCATCGCAGTAGTTGTCACTGCCGTAGTCCACCAGCCGCAGGGTCTGACTCAGCAGTTGGGGCTGCAAATCATGGAAAACGTCAGGCAAACCTGGCTCCTCAGGATATTCACTGGGCAGGTCGTACATGGTGGGCAGCCCCGGTTGCAAGGGAGAGACGGCCAGGGGTTTGGGACGGGGTAAGGGGGTCATGGTTCAGCCACCCGCAACATGCTTCCATTCTATTCGATCGCCCCTTGCCCCAGCGATAGAGGCCATGGCACCGCCCTTGGGCTTAACCAGAACTGAGTTCAATAAATGTCAGGACCTAAAAACCTTGCTGGGGAGTAGTTGCAAGGCTGAGGGTTTTCGATATCTTGGCTAACTATTGGGCATGGCATCAATCCAGGGCCTTCATGACTTTATTTTCAATCATAATGACCGCTCTCCTCTTCAAGGACACTGCCCTACTACTGCGGGAAAAATCTCTGGAGAGCGATCGCACCTTCCAGCCAGGGTATTTTAATCGCTTCTGGCTCCTGTATCCTGACCGCTGGGTTCTACCAGCGCTAGTCTCTAGAGATAGGGCCAGACCGCTACCTGGTACCCCCCCAGCCAGTGGCTAGGGAATCTGATGGGGCTCGTCGCTCAGGAAAATTATTATTAGCTCTAACAGCCTTGCCCCAACCCTATGCAGAGACAGGATTAAAAGGGGAGCGATCGCCCCTAGCGGAGTCCTAGCCAGGTAAAAAAGTCCTGATGACTCCATAACTCCAGCAACAGCAGGGCTACAAACCCCACCATGGCAAAACGACCATTTAACCGTTCGGCGTAGGCTGTCCAGCCAAAACTCGGCTGAGGTTCATGATCATCAGATCCAGGCTCGGCGACAGGTTGAGGATTGACGGGTTCAGACTCTGATGTCATAGGGCAAACTATTGATTCCCACTAATTGATTCCCACTAAAACCGTTGATGGGTAGTTATGGCTGGGGCTAGGAGGCTGAGGACCGGGCTGATTCGCTACAGGGGAAGGCTGGGCGGGCGTTCTAACTAGCTGCCAAGGGTGTTAGAAACCCCTTTTGGGCTTGAGCCAGGACGCCTGATTACCCTAGTGACCTTAGCTCTGAAGCGGCCCCAAGTCCTGGAAATAGAACTTCAACAGCGCACCACACCCCAGTAACTTCAAAGCTTCCAGGCCAAAGTAGAGGCCATGGAGCTGATTCATACCCTCAGGCAGAACCGGAGTGGAATCGAAGGGATTGAGGGCAAGACCCAGGGCACCCATAGCCGGAGATAGGCCGTAGGTAACCACCAGGGCAATGGCCAGTAAGACCAGGGCCACTGCTACTGCCCAACGGCTACGCAGACCACTGACCATGACGCCATGGGTAGAGCGAGACTGGCGATTTACCAGCAGTCCCGTTAGCACCAGGGCTCCCCACACCAGCTCCAGTCGATTAAAAAGCCAAAACAGGGTATACCCAGCCGGACCGAAATCAGGCTGGGTGAGCATACCGCTGACAAACAAACCGGGCATGACCACCAAGTCCATTAGCAGGCTGCTGCTGAACCAGAACATCAGGGCAAACAGGAAGACACTGACCCAGTTGATGGACCTGGGGGTGGGGGTGGATAGGCTCTGCATAGGAATAGACTCTGAAAGCGGCGCTTGATAAGGGCAATGTCAGGATGGGGAGGACCTGACGCTGGGACAGAACCCCATAATTATTTCCTCTAGCCTAACCAACTTTGCCCTGGGCAACCGTGAACTATTCTTGCAGTCGAGGGCCTGCCGTTGTCCACCATAGGCGGCCTGCTCGCAGCCCCATTCCCCCTGTATTAAAGGTTTTCAGCTCCAGCCGGGCCAATCAATCTAATCCTTAAGGGCACAAAACGTTAGATACCTTAGCCTTTAAACACAAACCCAGATCGCCAATCTAACCCTGGCCCCAGGTGACAGGGCCGCAAGGGAAGTGGAAAAGGCTATTCAATCTAAAGTAGATTGGAATTGACGGGCAAAAACGGGGGATGGGCGGTCATGATTACCCACATTGTTTTAGATATGGGGGGAGTGCTGGTGGAGTTGGAATGGCAGCAGCGCATGGAAAAACTGTTGCAGCGATCGCTGCCAATGGCGGAACTACACCACCTTTGGGTCACCGCCCTGAGCACGGTCGATTTTGAATCGGGGCGCACCAGTTTCGATCAATTTGCGGTGGCCTTTGGGCAAGAATTCGGGGTCGATATGGCCCCTGAGCAGCTTCAGCAGGAGTTTTTAGAGGTGGTGCAGGGGCCCTTGCCCAATTGCGAGGCTATGCTGGCCAGTCTGCAGTCCACCTATCACCTTTCACTGCTGTCCAATACCAACTCGGCCCATTACCAGAGACTCCGCGATCGCTACGATTTCTTTAAGTACTTTGATCAACTGTTTCTGTCCTACGAATTGGGTATGATGAAGCCCAACCCACAGATTTTTCATCACGTCTTAACCGAACTAGACACCCCACCCGCGGCGGTGGCCTTCTTTGATGACGGCAGTCGCAATGTAGAGGCAGCCAGGGCGGTAGGCATTCAGGCCTACCGGGTGGACGGTCCCGATCAGATTTTGCAGATTGTGGCTGCCTTCTAAGCCGCCAGTCTTGGGGCCAGGGCACGGCTAGGAATCACCCCCACAGCAGACGGTCACCCCCAGGCAAGGCAAATTAAGTCTGGCCTTAACCTTAGGGGGTATGTCAGTGATCTACAATCCCTTGCCATGGATTGGATTACCACTCAACCGATTGCCCATCGAGGTTTGCACCGGGGTCAGGATATCCCGGAAAATTCTTTGCTGGCCTTTGAGGCGGCGATCGCCGCTGGCTATCCCATCGAACTTGACCTGCAACTGCTGGCCGATGGGGAACTGGCCGTGTTCCATGACAAAACCCTGAATCGCCTCACCGGTCAGCCGGGTCGCATTGGCCAACAAACCCTCACCAGCCTGGGGCAGTATCGCCTTTACCATAGCGATCAAACCATTCCCTGCCTGGCGGAAGTCCTAGCCCTGATCAACGGTCGCGTACCTGTGCTATTGGAAATTAAAAACCAGGGCCGGGTAGGACCCATGGAAGCGGCCTTGCTAAAAGCCCTCAGGACCTATGCAGGGGAGTTTGCCGTCCAGTCCTTTAATCCCCTGTCGCTGCAATGGTTTCATCGCCATGCTCCAGAAATCTGGCGGGGGCAGCTCTCCAGTGACTTTCGGGAGTCCTCCATTCCCTGGCATTTAGCGGTCATCCATAGTAACTTACTGTTTAATTGGGCTAGCCAGCCCCACTTCATTGCCTATGACCTCAAGGCCCTACCCAAATCCTGTACCACCCTCCTGCGAGAGGTCTTCCATATCCCCTTAATTACCTGGACTGTCCGCAATCGGGCCGATCAGGCTAGGGCCCAACGCTATGCCGACAACTATATTTTTGATCCATTCTAAGTAGACCTTTTTAATCAAACCTGATCGATGGCGGGAGTGACATCTGGGTACAACTAGCCCGATGCCCTAGTCGCTCAGATTGGGAGTCAGTATCTGAGCGCCTTCATGCCCCTTAACGCTGGTTCAGTCCCCTGGTGGCGAAGTTTCTTCCGCCTCGCCCTGGCTAATATAATTGCCAACTTGATGGTGCCCCTGGCGGGACTGGTAGATACGGCCTTTCTGGGGCACCTGACGGAGATTCATCACCTGGGAGGAGTGGCCCTGGCCACAACAATTTTTAATGTGGTCTACTGGGGTTTTGGCTTTCTTCGCATGGGCACGACGGGCCTGACTGCCCAGGCGACGGGGCAGGATCAACCGGATGAGATCCTGCTGATCCTGCTGCGCCATGGTGTTATAGCCCTGGGCTTAGGGGTGGGTATTCTGGTTCTACAGGTGCCCATCCGTGACTGGGGATTTGCCCTGCTGGGGGCGGAAGCCGACCTCAAACTAGCCGGTTATGCCTTTTATCAAGCCCGCATTTGGGACGCCCCCGCAGTCCTTCTGAACCTGGTGGTGGTGGGCTGGTGCCTGGGCCAGGAAAAGGGCCGTTGGGTCATTCTGCTATCTCTGGTGGGAAACGGCAGTAACGTGGTGCTCAATTACCTGTTTATTCGCCAGTGGGGCTGGGCCAGCACCGGGGCTGGACTGGCCACCGCCCTGAGCCAGTACATGATGCTGGCGGTAGGGCTAGTGATGATCCGATCGGCCCTGGGGAGCCAGACCCTAGCCCGACTCCTACCTCAGCTATGGCAGGGGGAAAAACTGCAGCAAATTCTGTTGTTAAACCGCGACATTTTGATTCGGACCTCGGTTTTAATTCTTAGCTTTGCTTTGTTTACTCGAGTCAGCGCCAGCCTGGGAAGTTTGGTACTGGCCGCTAATACCCTGCTACTACAGGTGGTCACCCTGTCAGCCTACTTTATCGATGGTATTGCCTTCGCCACAGAAAGTTTTGCCGGTCGCTGCTACGGCCGCGGCGATCGCCAGGGTCTCTGGGGGCTACTAGGGGTGGGTGGGGTGGCCAGCCTATTGCTGGGGCTGGGGTTTGCCGCCGTTTTTATGGGCTTTCCCCAGCCCCTATTTAGCCTGCTGACCAGCCACGCAGAGGTGATTACCCAGGTGTGCACCTTACGGGGTTGGTTGATACCGGTGCTGGCCTTCGGGGCGATCGCCTACCTGCTGGATGGTTTTTTTCTGGGTCTTACCGCCAGCACTATTTTGCGCAATGGTACCGTACTGGCGGGATTGGTGGGATTTTTACCATTGGCCCTGGTCGCTCAGGCGATCGCCAGCCCCCACCTACTCTGGCTGGCGCTGACAGGACTGATGGCCGGACGTGCCCTGACCCTGGCCTGGGCTGTGCCCCGCTGGTTTGCCCCCAGACCTGAATCTAGTATTCATTGATACCAACATCCAACTAAAATCCTGACGGAGGCAAAACATGTATTACTATTAAGAACTGTGGCGAACTAGTAACAAATAGGTTCCGAACTTAACAAAGGAGGATCGACTGTGAAACGAAGTTCTGTAGTTGGCAGTCTTGTGGCAGGGGGCTTGGGTCTCTACGCTCTGGTGCCAGCCCCGGCGACGGCGGCAGTTGGTCATGCTTCTTGGTCTGGTGCCTTCTCACCGGTAACGGGAGCCTTGGTCGATGACCTACGCCTGGTAGCGGCCAGCAATCTGACCTCCTCCCAACAGGATCAATTAAACGACTTGCTACGCCAGGGGGAAGTCCGGGTTAAGGCTAAGGACTATGGGGGTGCGATTTCTGTCTACCAGCAAGCTGCCCAGATTGATCAAGGTAATGCCCGAATTTTCTCTGGTCTGGGTTACCTCTATATCCAGCAACAGAACTACCCAGAAGCCATAGCAGCCTATCGCCAGGCCATCGCCCTAGCGGATGATAATCTCGCCTTTCGCTACGGATTGGCCCACAGTCTCTACCAAAATGGCAATATCAACGAGGCTCTGGCCGCCTATCAAGACATCCTCAAAGGCTATCCTAAGGAGGCCAATGCCTACCTGGGGGTAGCCGGTATTCAAATCCAACTCCAAAACTATGGTGAGGCGGCCCGTACCTACGAAAGTTTGCTCAGTATCAAACCGGATAATTTTCAGGCCCTGATCGGTCTGAGTAACCTGGCCATTCAGCAGAAAAACTACGATCAAGCCCTAAATTACCTAACTCAGGGGATTAAGTCCAATCCCCGTCAGGATAGTCTGTACGTCAAAACAGCCAGTCTCTATTCGGTGTTGGGCAACTCGGAAGCGGCTCGCCAGAATCTGCAAAAGGCCCTTTCCCTCAAACCCGATAACGACGAGGCCAACTATCAGATGGGTTATCTACTTTACCAGGCGGGCGATCGGGACGCCGCCCTGGGCCATCTGCTCAAAGCCATACAAACCAACCCTGACCTGGTTCCCGCCCATGCTCTGTTGGCAGAACTACTGCTAGAGCGTCAGCAGTACCTGCGGGCAGCTATTTCCTACCGGATTGTAGCCGACGCCATGCCCAACAATGCGGCTGTCCTCTACAACCTGGGTCTAGCTCTGTGGGGACAGGGCCTACATAGCCAGGCTAAATATACGATCGACTCAGCAGTCCAAATATACCAACGTCAGGGTGATCAAGCCGGAGCCCAACGGGCTCGGGAATTGATCGAGTTTTGGGCTTCCCAGTCTTAGATCAGTCCATTACTTAACCCAGCCACTAACCTGGGTCTCCGTCTTTTTCCTGGGCCATAACTGCCTGACTAAACCCGAGCACCACAAAGACGTTGGATAGGGTGAGCAGGGCTTCGGCCCCACCATGGAGCCAGTCAACGTTAGCCAGTTCCTGGTGTAAACCTAGGGTGGCGTAGGCTCCAGCGGGAATGGTAACGGCCACAAATATCAGTAAGCCGTAGAATCCCGCCAGGGCTAATTTGGGGGTAGCCTGGGTACGGGTGAGAAACCACAGAAACCCCAGGTAGGGAAAGAGGGAGAGGGCGAAGAGCGTATTTTTATCAACCATGCAGTGTTGAGATGTTAGGGATATTTTAGGGATATTTAAGCAGCCTGAGAGGACCTGGAGGGCAGGGCTATACCCCTGGAGTCGTTCCCTGACTCTGGCGGTAAATCCACCAGGCAGCCAGACACAGGGTCGTGTTACCCACCACCGTTAGGGCAGCTTGTAATGTGACCAACCAACTCAGGCCGGGGGCATTATCGAAGAAGTGCCAGGTACAGGCGGCCATAGCGCTGACCAGGGCGGGAAACATGGCGATCGCGAGCCAGCGCCAAACTAACCGTCGACTCAGGAGGGCAAAGCGCCAGACCAGCAGCATTGCCGCCATCCACTCCAGCACACTGGAAATATGGATGATCCAGGTGGGCAGGGAGAGCACATGCATGGCGATCGGGATGGAACAACAGCCTCTATTGTAGAGAGGTTGGGGACAGGTAGGTAACGATGAAAGCAGTTCTCTGTGGCTACTATGGCATGGGCAATGGGGGAGATGAGGCCCTCCTGGCTACCCTTTTGCAAATGTTGCCCGAGACCGTCCAGCCCCTAGTGCTATCGGGTAACCCAAGGGAAACCCAGCAGCGCTACGGAGTTCCGGCCCTGGCCCGCAAACATCCCCAGGCGATTATGGCGGCCCTGCGCCAGGCGGATGTCCTGATCTGGGGCGGTGGTAGCTTGCTACAGGATGCCACCAGCTTACAAAATCCCCTCTATTACACTGGCTTGATGATCCTAGCCCAGTGGTTAGGCTTGAAAACCATCGCCTGGGGCCAGGGAATTGGTCCCCTCCACCATCCCCTCAGCCGCGCCCTGGGCCGCTATGCCCTGAGCCGCTGTGATGGGGTGAGTGTCCGAGATAGCCGCTCCAGGGCCTGGCTAACCCGCTGGCATATTGATGCCCTAGAGGCTGCAGATCCGGTCTGGGCAATGGAGTCCCTAACCACACCAGCTTTAGGGGACTGGCCAGAACCCCGGGTAGCGGTGGCCCTGCGTCCCCACCCCTGGCTTACCGGCGATCGCCTGGATCAACTCACCCAGGCTTTAATCAGCTTCCAGGCGGCGACCCAGAGCGCGATGGTACTGGTGCCCTTCCAACCCAGCAAGGATTTAGCGATCGCTGAGTATGTGCAGTCCCATCTGACGGGTCCCAGTCAGATCTGTAGCCTGGCGGACCCACGCCAACTGAAGGGATTATTTCAAGGGGTACACATGACCATTGGCATGCGCTTCCATGCGCTGATTATGGCCGCCGCTGCGGGGAGTCGCTGCTTTGCCCTGAGCTACGATCCCAAGGTTATGGCCCTGGTTGATGCGCTAGACCTGCCCGGCTTTGACCTCGATCCCCAGAGGCAGAAAGGGACCTATGGCTGGCCCGCCTCGCCCCAGGCCATTACCCAGAGCTGGTTGGAAACCTATAGCCAGGGCCGTCCCCTTTCCCCCATCCAGATTCAAACCCAGGTTGATCGGGCCCGGCTACATCAGCAGATGCTACAGGACCTTCTAGCCACCTGAGTTCGACGCAGTGATGACCCTGGTCATTGCCTTGGTGGAAATGGGCATTCTCACCACCGCTGAGCGGGTGGAATTGATTGAGGGACAACTTTACGCCATGGCTGCCAAAGGTACGGCCCACAGTGCCGCCATTACCGGAATTAATCGGGTGTTGTCTCAACTTTGCAGGTGGACCATAGCAGGGTTCAGCCAGTGTTACAGTTGGGGCAGGGCAAAAAATAGGGGGAAGCCATGGTCTTTTCTAACGATCGGATTAAAGCCGATCTAACCGATCTGTGTACCCAATGGGGCAGTCGGGTGGATTACCTGGCCATTCGCCTGGAGCAATCGGAAGGTACAGAAATTTTTCTGCGGGGAGGGGCGATCGAAACCCTCAGCGAAGGCATGGCCATCGGTGGCCATGTGCGGGCCTGCTATCGGGGTGGTTGGGGCTTTGCCAGCTTTAACAACCTCCATAACCTCAGCGATCGCGTCGCCGAAGCGGTCAGTGCTGCCCGTTTGGTGGGATCGGAGGAAACCATCCTGGCCCCCGTCCCGGTCGTACAGGCGAGCCGCCAATTTCCCATCGCTGGCACCGACCCTCGCCATGTTTCCCTAGCTCGGAAAAAGCAGCTTTGCAGCCACTATGCCGATCTGTTGCAGAGCCTGGACGATCGCATCACCACCACCTCGGTGCGCTACAGCGACATTAGCCAGCAGGTGCTACTGGCCACCTCCGAGGGAACCCTGATTGACCAGTCCTGGTCCGATATGGAAATGCGCTTTGCCGCCACCGCCCGATCCGGTGACACGGTTCAAACCGGTCGAGAAACCACCGGCTCCCGCCGCGCCTATGAAGACCTGGAAAATCTCGATACCCAGGTCCTCGGTTCGGCCCAGCGAGCCCTGGCATCCCTGGACCTACCACCGGTACGGGGGGGGGTTTACGAAGTGGTGATTGATCCGATCCTGACCGGATTATTTGTCCACGAAGCCTTCGGTCACCTGTCTGAAGCCGACATGACCTACGAAAATCCCGACCTGCTGGAGGCCATGAGCCTGGGTCGCCGCTTTGGTCCCGATTATCTACAAATTTTCGATGGTGCCGCTCCGGCGGGCCACCGGGGTAGCTACTTCTACGATGATGAGGGCACTCCCGCCAGTACCACCCAGTTGATTCAAGACGGGGTGCTGGTGGGGCGACTGCACTCCCGGGAGACCGCGGGCAAACTCGGGGAACTGCCTACCGGTAATGCTCGTTGTCTCAACTATCACTATTCCCCCCTGGTACGAATGACCAACACCTGGATAGAACGGGGCACAACTCCAGTACAGGACTTGCTGGCAGACATAAAGGAAGGAGTCTATGCCCGGAACTGGTTAGAGGGTATGACCAATGGGGAAATGTTTACCTTTACCGCTGGCGAAGCCTGGATGATTCGCAACGGCCAGTTGGCCGAACCCGTACGGGATGTAACCCTATCGGGAAATGTGTTTCGGACGCTGTCAGATATTGTGGCGATCGGGGATGACTTCTACTGGGATGAATCGGGGGGATGCGGTAAAGGGGGACAAAATGGTTTACCCGTTGGTTGTGGAGGTCCCAGCCTGCGCATCAAAAATGTGGTGGTAGGGGGAGAAGCAGAGGACTAAATCCCCCCACGCCTGCCGGGAAAGGGAACCAAACCCTGAAGCCGGTTTATTTACCGTAGAAGTAGGCAATTTCCTTAGCCTTGAGGGGAGCAAAGTCCGCCTCCAGCAGCATCTGGTTCAGGTCTTCCTGGGGGAAGTGCTTGGCCCCAATCCGGACGATGCGCGATCGCATGGAGTTGATCACCCCACTACGCTGCCGTTCAGCTTCTTTGGCCATAACCCGGTGATAGAGATCAAGCTTAGGGGCTGGAATGGGAGTACCATCCAGGTCAACTCCCTCGGCGATGGCAGCATCAACGGCATCGGCCCCAGTGGTAGGATTTTGCGACATAATTTAGCAGTTAATTTTATTAAAATCGGCCAGGTCGATCCTAACATCATAGGCGTAGCCCCGGGTAAGGGGCAGAGGCGAGTCGGGAATAGGGAATGGGGCTCAGAAAAGTCTCAGGGCGATCGCGGTTTTCGGCTATGCCTGGTAGGCTATCTGTAGAACCTGGGGTTTTACCCTGATTATTTTTTATTCCCATGCTGGATGCCCGTATTCCCTCCGGCCCGCTGTCCCAGAAGTGGAGCCACTTTAAAGACCGCTGCGGCCTGGTTAGCCCTAAGAATAAACAACGCCAGACCATTCTGGTGGTGGGGACAGGGTTGGCCGGGGCCTCGGCGGCGGCCACTCTGGCGGAGTTGGGCTATCGGGTTAAAAGTTTCTGCATCCAGGATTCTCCCCGGCGGGCCCATAGCATTGCCGCCCAGGGGGGGATTAACGCCAGTAAAAACTACCCCAACGATGGTGATAGTGTGTGGCGGTTGTTCTACGACACCCTAAAGGGAGGAGACTACCGCTCCCGGGAAGCGAATGTGCATCGCTTAGCGGAAATTAGCAACGCCATTATTGATCACTGTGTCGCCCAGGGGGTACCCTTTGCTCGCGAGTACGGCGGCCTACTCGATAATCGGTCCTTTGGCGGGGCCCAGGTAGCTCGTACCTTCTACGCCCAGGGGCAGACGGGACAGCAGCTATTGCTGGGGGCCTACAGTGCCATGATGCGGATGGTGCAGGCCGGCCGCCTGGAGATTTATCCCCGGCGGGAAATGCTAGATCTGGTCGTGGTGCAGGGCCAGGCCCGGGGCATAGTGGTCCGCAATCTAGTCACCGGTGAGTTTGAACGCCATGGCGGTGAGGCGGTGCTCCTCTGTACCGGGGGCTATAGTAATGTCTATTACCTTTCTACTAACGCCAAGAACTCTAACGTCACTGCGGCCTGGCGCTGCCACCGGCGGGGAGCCTACTTTGCCAACCCCTGCTTTACCCAAATTCATCCCACCTGCATTCCGGTATCGGGGCATTACCAATCTAAACTCACCCTGATGAGCGAAGGGCTGCGCAACGATGGCCGGGTGTGGGTGCCCAAGCAGGCGGGGGACTCCTGCCCGGCCAATGCCATTCCCGATCATGACCGGGACTACTATCTGGAGACCCGCTATCCAGCCTTTGGCAACCTGGTGCCCCGAGACGTGGCCTCCCGCAACACCAAGGCCATCACCGACGCCGGGCGCGGGGTAGGGGAGACAGGTTTGGCGGTCTATCTAGACTTTCGTGAGGCGATCGCCCAGCAGGGCCAGGCGGCGATCGCTGCCCGCTACGGCAACCTGTTTGAGATGTACCAGCGCATCTCCGGTGAGAACCCCTACACAGCCCCCATGCGCATTTACCCCGCCGTCCACTACACCATGGGCGGTCTGTGGGTTGACTATCACCTGATGAGTACCATTCCCGGACTCTTTGTTCTAGGAGAGGCAAACTTTTCCGACCATGGGGCTAACCGACTGGGGGCCAGTGCCTTAATGCAAGGGCTAGCGGATGGCTATTTTGTCATTCCCTATAGCCTGGGAGACTACCTGGCCGGGCAGGATCTCCCCGCCGTCACCACCAGCGACGATGCCTTTGCTGAAGCGGAGGCTAGCGCCAGAGCTCAGGTGACAAAATTGCTCAGCATCAAGGGCGATAAAACCGTGATGGAATTCCATCGCCAGTTAGGGCAGGTGGTTTGGGACCAAATTGGCATGGCCCGCGACCGGCAGGGCTTAGAACAGGCGATCGGGACCCTGCAGGAACTGCGGACCGAATACTGGGAAAATCTCAAGCTACCCGGTGAGGCCAATAGCCTCAACAAAAACCTGGAAATGGCAGGACGAGTAGCTGACTTTTTAGAACTGGCCGAACTCATGGCCCGGGATGCCCTAACCCGGCAGGAGTCCTGTGGAGCCCACTTTCGCGTGGAATACCAGACCCCCGACGGAGAGGCCCAGCGAGATGACCATGGCTTTGCCTGTGTAGCCGCCTGGGAATACCAGAGCGAAGGCCAGACACCTATCCTGCACCGGGAAGAGTTGGATTTTCAGAATGTTACCCTGACCCAGCGTAGCTATAGGTAGGGTTACCGATCCGAGCCCAACCCCCTGAAGAAGTTCGGTATCCCCCTCCCCCTGAATAGAGCCGATTGTGAAAGAATTTTAATCAGAAAAGTTCTAGTGGCTTTCTGGCGTTGCGCGTAAAAGGTTTTATCCCTTGACACAATCATTCTGGATTCCCCTCAAGCGGTTTTTACTGGTCTTGCTAGCCATGGTAATGCTGGTCCCAGCGGCTCCCGCTGCTGCTCAGACCACCTCTCCTATAGCCAGTCAAAGCTTCGTGGCCAGCGCTGTGCGTCGGGTGGGGCCAGCGGTAGTTCGCATTGACACCGAAAAAACCATTACTCGCCAGACCCCTAACTTTCTCTACGAAGACCCTTTTCTCCGGGATTTCTTTGGCGGTACGGCTCGTCAACCCCAGGAGGAGTTACTGCGGGGGCAGGGGTCGGGATTTATTATCGATAAAACCGGTAACATTCTCACCAATGCCCATGTGGTCAATGGAGCTGATCGGGTGGTGGTCACCCTCAAAGATGGCCGTAGCTTAGAAGCGATGGTCGAGGGGGTAGACGAGGTAACAGACCTGGCGGTGGTCAAAATTGAAGACAACGACGATATTTTGCCTGTGGCTAGCCTGGGTAATTCTGACCAGGTGGAGGTGGGAGACTGGGCGATCGCGGTGGGTAATCCCCTGGGCCTGGATAACACCGTCACCCTGGGCATTGTCAGTACCCTCAAACGCTCCAGCAGTTCGGTCGGAATTCCCGGTAAGCGTCTGGAGTTTATCCAGACTGACGCCGCCATCAACCCCGGCAACTCCGGTGGTCCCCTGGTCAACCAGAACGGAGAAGTGATTGGCATTAATACCGCCATCCGGGCTGACGCCATGGGCATCGGCTTCGCTATTCCTATCAATAAGGCCAAGGAAATTAAGGATCGGCTGGCCCGGGGTGAGTCCATTGCCCACCCTTACATTGGAGTGCAAATTACTAACCTGACTGCGGCCATGGCCCGGCGCAATAACGCCGACATTAATTCCAGTATTTATCTCCCGGAGGTGGACGGGGTTCTGGTCATCCGGGTTATGGAAAATACTCCTGCGGCCAAGGCTGGGCTGCGCCGGGGCGATGTGGTGATAGAGGTCAACGGTGCGGCCATTGCTAACGCCGATGATCTCCAACTGAAGGTGGAAAATACTCGGGTGGGAGATAACTTAGACCTGAAAATTCGCCGGGGCGATCGCACCCAACTGGTGAAGATTAAAACCGCAGAGCTGCAGGATCAGAGCAGCTAAAAAACCCTGTACCCCGATATATTGGTTTAGTCTGTCAACCTGGAGAGACCCTATGGAATTTACTCAAGACAGTGGCAATCGCAAGATTCTTTCCACCGCCTGCCATGCATCGATCTTCTTTAGCACTTTGTTATTCTCGGTGGGTATTCCCCTGGTGATTTACATCCTTTCCACTGACACGGTGATCAAAGATACCGCCAAGGAAGCGATTAATTTTCATTTTAATCTCTGGTTATACACCCTGATCTTTGGTTTACTCACCTGGGTTTTAATTGGCTGGCCCCTATTGGGGATCCTTTTATTGGTCCAGGTGATAATGCCCATTGTGGCGATTTTTAAGAGCCTGACCAATCCCGATCAGGTATTTCGCTATCCCTTTATATTTCGATTGTTTTAGGCTATGGTACGGGCATCCGGTTGGGTTTGGCTTTAAGCCCTCTATACAAATATGAGGTGTTGACGAACTTTTCCGGGTTTTGCGTAATTCCCCTTAAAGCCCTAGGTAGCAATTTCCCTAGGATAGGCAAGCAAGGGCTAGGGAAGGAGTTTGAGCCATGGTTCAGGGTAAATGGGAGCATTTGGTTGGGGAAGCGACAGCTTTCGCCGTAGGCGGAGCTGGCGCCGGAGCGGTGGCCACTGCCCTATTTGGCAATATGGGCGTAGCCTTGGGTAGCGTGGCCTTTGCCATGGGCGCAGCCCCGGTTATGGCTGCCTGGGCTGTGGTGGGATTGGCCGCCTTTGGTTTAAAACAAACCATGGCTGAATAGGGTTTGGGCTGTTTTCGTGACCCCCATCTATGGACGCACTGATAACCAACACACTGATCTTTAGCCTGGGGGCCGCGATCGGTAGTTTCCTAAATGTGGTGGTTTACCGCCTACCCGCGGGTTTATCCCTACTCCATCCCCCCTCCCATTGTCCCCACTGCCAGCAACGCCTGAAGTCTTACGATAATGTGCCGATTCTGGGCTGGCTGAGGCTGGGGGGACGATGCCGTTACTGCCGGGCCACCATAGCTAAACGCTATCCCTTAACGGAGTTGGCGACGGGGCTTTTGTTTTTGATCAGCTTTTGGCTGATGGGCTGGTCATGGTGGACCGTAGCCGATTGGATCTTATTGAGTTTTCTCCTGGCGCTGTCCTTAATCGATCTAGAGACCCTCACCCTGCCCAATCCCCTCACCCAATCCGGTCTTGTGGCCGGATTGGCGGTTCAGACCCTGATTCCCTGGCTACAGGGGGAGGGTTGGGTGGCTGGCCTGGAGGGGTTTCAGGGGAGTATGGTGGGAGCGGTGCTGGGACTGTGGCTCTTTAATCTGATTACCCTAGCCGCCTCCCTGGTCCTGGGCCAGACCGCCATGGGAGGCGGAGATGCTAAATTGGCTGCCATGTTAGGGGCCTGGCTGGGCTGGCGAGGGTTGCTTTTAAGTAGTTTTCTAGCCTGTAGCTTGGGAGCCCTAATTGGGGGCGGCGCCATTGGCCTGGGCCTCATCCACCGCCGCCAGCCCATCCCCTTTGGCCCATTTCTAGCCATGGGAGCCGCCCTCACCCTGGGTTGGGGCGATAATTTGATGAAACTGTACCAGACTCTCTTTCTTCCTGGTGTCTAAGCAACGGCCCCCTAGTCATGGTCTACTCTAGTGCCTACCTCACCCTGGCCACCGATCAGGTATCTCAACTGGTGGATTTTTACAGCCGCCTCCTGGGTCAACCGGCCCAACCCCAGTCCTCTCCAGGCTATGCTGAGTTTCATCTGGTGGGGTTACGCTTAGGGATTTTTCAACCCCGTGCCGATCATAGCGAGGAATTTCTGGGGTCTAGGGGAGGGGGCATGAGTCTCTGTTTAGAGGTGCCTGACCTGACGGCGGCGATCACCCAGCTACACCATTTGGGTTACCCGCCTCCTGGCCCCATCATAGGGGCTTCCCACGGACAGGAGATCTATGCTTACGATCCAGATGGTAATCGATTGATTCTCCATCAAAGCGCCAGGTCCCCAGACCTGATAGATTGAACTGTGACTCAACCGTCTTCGCCTATGCACCCGACCCAGGCTCGTAAAGCTGACCATCTGAGAATTTGCCTGGAGGAGGAGGTCCAGTCTCCCCAGGTAACCACGGGTTTAGAACATTATCGGTTTAGCCATTGCTGTCTACCAGAGCTGGACTGGGGTGATATCGACCTCCGTACCCGCTTTCTGGGGCATGAACTGGGGGCACCCTTGCTGATCTCCTCTATGACCGGAGGTACGGAGGTCGCCCACCGAATCAACCAGCGATTAGCTACGGTGGCCCAGCACTATGGGTTTGCTATGGGGGTGGGTTCTCAGCGGGTGGGGCTGGAAAATCCTGACCTGATGGCCACCTTTCAGGTGCGATCGCAGGCACCCGATATTTTGCTCCTAGCCAACCTGGGGGCCGTCCAGCTCAACTATAGCTACGGTCTAGACCACTACCGCCGAGCGGTGGATCGACTCCAGGCCAACGCCCTGATCTTGCATCTAAACCCTCTTCAGGAAGCGGTGCAAACCAAAGGCGATACTAACTTTGCCGGGTTACTGGGCAAAATCGAACAACTTTGCAGCGCCCTAGCCATACCCGTCGTGGTGAAGGAGGTCGGTAATGGCATCGCCGCCCCCCTGGTTAAGCGCTTAATGGATGGGGGGGTAGCCGCTGTCGATATCGCTGGAGCGGGAGGGACCTCCTGGGCCAGGGTAGAAAGTCAACGAGCCACCGATCCGATTCAACGGCGATTGGGGCAAACCTTTGCGGACTGGGGCATCCCCACTGCCGAAGCGGTAGTAGCAGCGCGTCAGGTGGCCCCCACCCTACCCCTAATTGCCTCCGGAGGGCTCCGTAACGGTCTTGAAGCCGCCAAGGTGATTGCCCTGGGGGCCGATCTGGTGGGACTGGCCCTACCCTTTCTGCAGGCTGCCAGCGACTCGGAAGCCGCCCTTAGTCTCCTGGCCGACAGCCTGGTGGCGGAAATCAGGACCGTATTATTTTGCACCGGTCAAGCCCACCTCAAGGGACTGCGCCAACCGGGAGTACTAGAACGGGTCTAGGCCCCTGAGGGATGGATTCTTCAGCCCATAGGGACCTCCCAGATTGCATCCAGCTTGGAGGTTTGGCTAATCCCTAGGTTTCCCGCAGTACATAGCCCACCCCTCGTACGGTTTGGATTAAGCGCTTTTCATCTTCGCCATCGATCTTTAAACGCAGATAGCGAACATAGACCTCGATGACGTTAGACTCTCCTAAAAAGTCGTAGCCCCAAACATTTTCTAAAATCTGTTCCCGGGATAGCACCTCCCGAGGATGCTCCATCAGGTACTTGAGTAACTCGAATTCCTTCATGGTCAGGTCAATGAGTCGCCCATTACGGATAGCGTGGCGATCGCTCAAGTCCAGCACTAGGTCACCAAAGCGAAGATTTTCCGCCGGTACTGGACTGGCCTGCAGGTACAGGCGCACGGTTTTAAGAAAGGCCTCTGTCTGATAGGGCTTGAGGAAATAGTCATCAGCTCCACATTCCAAACAGCTGATACGGTCCTCCAGACTATCTCTGGCCATCAGGAGCAGAATAGGCGTCTTCACACCACGGCTACGCAGGGTTTGGCAAAGAACCAGGCCCGACTCATTACCCAGTAATCGATCAACCACGATCAGGGCGGGATTGCTCTGGGTGGCTAGCCCCAGAGCCGTTTGGGTGGTATGGGCCACTACCGGGCTATAGCCCGCTTCCTCCAGGTCTAGCTGCATTTGTCGGGTTTGCCCTTGGCTGGAACCGATCAATAAAATTCCAGGGGCAGTTTCCAGGGCAGTACCCATAGATCCTTCGCAATTGGGTCGGAATGAAACAGGTCTTGTTATGACACCGTGATTATACCCAGCAATGTTGACTTTTTGACCCACTCCCAGGGGTAAAAGCCTGGTGGTCCTGGGCGACTCCCTAATCGCTAGCCCGGAGGAGACTCCAGGCAGGCAGGCTATCCCACTTGCTGGGCAGGACGGGGCTGGGGTTGGGGCTGGAACTGGAAGAGGGTATAAACCACATTACGGCGAATGCCGGTCATCATATCCAGGAACAGCTCGTAACCCTCACTCTTGTACTCGATGAGGGGGTCCTTTTGACCGTAGCCCCGTAGACCGACGGTTTCTCGTAACGCATCCATCTGCTGCAGGTGGTCACGCCAGAGACTATCAATCTGCTGAAGAATAAAGAAACGCTCTGCCTCCCGCATCAACCCTGGCTTAATCTCATCTACCTGAGCTTCCTTCATGTCGTAGGCAATGCGGGCCTGTTCGTGGAGAAAGGTTTTGATTTCCCCCAGGGATAGATCCTCTAGTTGGTCGGGGGTGAGGTCAGACAGCAAGTAGACAAACTCTTTCACCTTGGCCACCAGCTCGGGAAGTTTCCACTCCTCTGGGGGCAATTCAGGGTTGATATAGGCTTCCACGATGTCGTCCATGGTTTGCTCGGCGTAACCGATCACCATTTCCTTGAGTTCCTCCCCTTCCAGGACGCGGCGACGCTCGGCGTAGATGGCCCGGCGCTGATTATTCATGACTTCGTCATACTCAAACACCTGCTTACGGATGTCGTAGTAGTAGGTTTCCACCTTTTTCTGAGCACCCTCCAGGGATCGGGTCAGCATACCCGACTCGATCGGCATATCTTCTTCTACTCGGAAGGCATTCATCAAGCCTGCCACCCGATCACCGCCAAAAATCCGTAGTAGGTTGTCCTGCAAACTCAGGAAAAACTTAGTGGACCCTGGGTCGCCCTGACGGCCAGCCCGACCCCGCAGTTGGTTGTCAATGCGACGGGATTCGTGGCGTTCTGTACCAATCACGTGTAATCCACCGCGCCCTACCACCTGGTCGTGCTCGGTGCTGGTAAACTGCTCGTACTCTTGCCGAATCTGGTTGTAGGCATCCCGGAGGGCCTGAATGACGGGGTCATCGGTGGGGGCCTTTTCGGCGGCGACGGCCAGTTTATCCTCTGCCTGTAGCTCTGGCAGGCTGCGATCGCCGTAGGCGCTCACCGCCAGGTCCACCGCCGCCTTCAGTTGGCTAATCGCCTCCTTAGAAAGCTCGATGGGGAAAATATCCGGTGAAGCTTTCCAGGTTTTTACCTTTTTATCTCCGCCAAACCCCTGGGCTGAAGTACGCCCCCGAGCAGCCGGGACAGTGGTGATGGCAAAACCATCCTCCTCGGGCTGGACCAGGCGAGGCATGAGGTATTCCCGCACCTTCAGACGAGCCATGTAATCCGCATTACCCCCCAGAATAATGTCCGTACCCCGCCCCGCCATGTTGGTGGCGATGGTAACGGCACCGCTACGGCCCGCCTGGGCAACGATCTCGGACTCCCGCTCGACGTTTTCGGGTTTGGCATTGAGCAGGTTGTGGGGTACCTGCTGCTGAGCCAGCAGGGCCGAGAGCAGCTCGGACTTTTCCACACTGGTGGTGCCCACCAGCACAGGACGACCGGCATCGTGCATGGCGGCACACTCATCAGCCACTGCCCGCCACTTGGCCTCCTCGGTCTTATAGACAACGTCTGAGAGGTCTTTACGGGCCAGGGAGCGGTTGGTGGGGATAATCGTCACCTCCAGGTTATAAATCCGCTCGAATTCGGCCTCCTCGGTTTTTGCCGTACCGGTCATGCCCGATAGCTTGGGATAGAGCAGGAAGAAATTTTGGTAGGTGATGCTGGCCAGGGTTTGGGTTTCTGGCTGAATTTCTACGTGTTCTTTGGCCTCAATGGCCTGGTGCAGACCGTCACTCCAGCGCCGGCCGGGCATTACCCGACCGGTAAACTCATCGACAATAACAATTTCCCCGTCACGAACGATGTAGTTAACATCTTTCGTGAATAATTCCTCTGCCTTAATGGCATTGAAAATGTAATGGGCCCAGGGATCCTCCCGATCGAAGAGATCCCTTACCCCCAGGATGTCCTCCGCCTTAATGAAGCCCTCGTCGGTGAGTAATACGTTACGAGCCTTTTCATCGGCTTCGTAGTAGTACTCCATGCGCCCCTTAGCCACCTCAGCCTCAATAAAATATTGCTTTGCCTGGGCCTTGTCCCCCTGCCGTTCCAACTCCTCGGCCTGGGCCTGTTTTTGCTCGTATTCCCGCTTAGCCGCCTGTTTTTCCTGCCAGAAGAAGTCGGCTACCATAGCCGCTTTGGTGTACTTATCGCTGGGGCGTTCCACCTGACCGGAAATAATCAGTGGGGTGCGGGCCTCGTCAATCAAGATGGAATCAACTTCGTCAATAATGCAGAAGTTAAAGGGTCGCTGCACCACATCGGCCATGGCGGTAGCCATGTTATCTCGCAGGTAGTCGAAGCCAAACTCGCTGTTGGTACCGTAGGTGATATCACAGCTGTAGTTAAACTGCCGCTCCGCTGGCGACATACCCTGCTGAATCAATCCCACGCTGAGCCCCAAAAACCGGTGGATCTGCCCCATCCATTCGGCATCACGGCGAGCCAGGTAGTCGTTGACCGTAACAATATGGACACCCTTGCCAGAGAGCGCATTCAGGTAGGCGGGCAGGGTAGCCACCAAGGTTTTTCCTTCCCCGGTTTTCATTTCAGCAATCTGGCCATCGTGCAGGACCATACCGCCAATCAACTGCACGTCAAAATGCCGCATGCCTAATACTCGTCGTGACGCTTCTCGCACCACCGCAAAGGCTTCCGGCAAGAGATCGTCTAGAGACTCGTCCCGTTCCAGGCGCTGCTTAAACTCCACCGTTTTTGCCACGAGAGCGTCATCGGTCAACTGCTGAATCTCCTCCTCCAGCAGATTAATTTCGACCACATCGGGACGATATTTTTTGAGTTTACGGGCGTTAGGGTCACCTAAAAGGTTCTTTAACATGAGTTAAACGGCGAGATCGCGGCTAGGAGGAACAAACTTAGTCATTGTAAATCGTAGGATAGATTGCCCAAGAGGGAACAATCACCGCCCTGTCTTCGCTCAAAAGGGCTTATTTATCCTAGCACCTGAGCTCGGATGCCTGATTTCAGAAAGCTCAGAAAATCGACACAAGATCTTTATCAATCCATAGCAAGAATTCTATTGACTTAAGTTTATTCTCTGGTGGATAGAGAGTAGAATAGAAGTGAAATTTCTAGCCGTCTCTATAATTTCTTTGATATTTAAAAACTATGCAGGTTAAATTTTCCCAAGAAATTAAGACCTTACTCGATCGCCTCGCCCACCAGCCCCTGACCCTATCCGATCTGTTGGCCGAGACCTCAGAACGGGGTTTCAGCTTGATTATTGGATTGCTGGTGTTGCCCTTTCTATTCCCTATGCCGCCAGGGTTCACCACCATTCTGGGATCGGCTTGCCTGCTGCTATCCCTACAGATGATGTTGGGTCGTCGGACTCCCTGGTTACCCCGACGCGTAGCAGAGTTTCAGTTTCCCCGGGTGTTGACCCTGCAAATCCTCAACAACCTAAAACGGCTTACCCGGGTGACGGAGCGCTACGTTCGCCCCCGTTTACCTGGCTTAGCCGAAAGTCGCTATACCTGGCAAATTAACGGTGCCTGTATTGCCTGGCTGACGGTGCTATTAATGAGCCCGGTGCCACTGACCAACCCCATTCCTACCGTTGGTATTTTACTGTTTGCGATCGCCACCCTGGAGGCCGACGGGTTGATGATGTGCATTGGCTACGGCTTTGCCGGTTTGACCACAGGGCTGTTCGGCTTGATCGGTTACCTGCTGTGGCGGTCCCCTGAGTTGGTTCAACAGTGGCTATCCTAGGTGCCTCCCCATTACGCAGCCTGATTATAGGCATCAGGACCGGTGGTTGGCTTTTCTAATAACTTTTTATAGGCATTGGCGATGTCAGTTTGAGTTGTAGACTGACTAAGCAGATCTAGGGCTGCTTGATATTGGGGATCGGCCTCGGTAGCCAAACTTTCCTGGGGCAGTGGAGCCGTACTGACGAGGTGGTCAGGCATAATTCCCTGACGGTTGATATCGCGGTGGGAAGGGGTTTCATAGCGGGCTACGGTAACTGCCAGACCAGCCCCGTCCGAGAGGTCAAACAAGGACTGAATCAATCCCTTGCCGAAGGTAACATTACCCACGAGAAAGGCCCGACCGTTGTCCTGCAGGGCGCCAGCGAGAATTTCACTGGCACTGGCGGTTCCCTCATTCACCAGCACTACTAAGGGGGCATCGGTAATTGTCTGGCCGTAGGTCTCGAAGCTATCGAGTATGCCCTGACGATTCACCGTGTAAACAATTGTTCCCTGAGATAACCAGAGGCGGGCTATTTCAATACCGGCCTGTAAGAGTCCACCGGGATTATTACGCAGATCCAGAATATAGCCCTGGGCCCCCTCCCGGTCTAAGGCCCTGATCTCCTTAGCAATACTCGCCGCCGCATTGCTATTAAACTGACTTAAGCGCAAATATCCAACCCGATGACCGGTATGGGTGGCTTTCAAGCTGGCAACCACGGGATTGAGACTGACCAGCTCCCGGGTTAAAACCACCGATCGATGATTTTGTTGACGCTCATCCCAAACCTCTAAGGTCACCGTCGTTCCCCTGGGACCCCGTAAACGGGCAGCAGCCTCATCCAGGGAAAGATCTAGGGTGTCCTGATCGTCAATTCTTCCCACAATGTCTTGAGGTTGCAGGCCTTGTTGTTCTGCCGGTGACCCTGCGATCGGAGCAATCACCCGTAACCAACCGGTTTTCTGATCCTTAGCAATTTGCAATCCCACCCCGGTCAGCTCCCCACTGGTAGTAGTTTGTAAACTGCGGTACTGCTCCGGAGTCAGCAAGCGCGTGTAGGGGTCGTCAAGACTGGCTAGCATCTCTTGAATAGCCTGATAGGTTTCTTCCCGACTATTTAAAGGACGGTTGAGAATACGCTGACGGATAAACCACCAGTTTTGGTGATTAAAACTTTCATCCACATAGGCGCGATTCACAATTCGCCACACCTCTGCCACCAATTCTTGCTCTTCGCTCAGGGCCAAGGCCGGTCTCACCGGAAGTACAACCATCAGGAGTAAGGTAGCCAGCCCTACCCAGATCAGCCCAAGCTTGAACAGCCCTGCCATTGGCTGAATAGAGCTGACAAAGAAACGGTGACCTGACAACCTAGCTGGCATAATCTGACTACCCTCCCCATAACATAAGTAACATGTTGAACCATCTAGACAAGGATGGCTGCTTTTGGCCCATACGCTTTAGCTCTATACTCTGGTATCAGGCCTGGCCGTAGATCCTAAAGTCCTATCTAAAGCAGGCGTTGGCAAAGCCTTGCAAGCAGCCCCTAGGCCGTTCGCCCTGGTTGAAATATGAAGAAATATTTTGATTCTAGCCATCCCCTCCCTTCCCAAGGGGGTCAAACCCTTGATCGGCTAAGGTTCGGCATTTGACTGTCCCCCATGGCTCTGGTGGGATTAACTCAGGATTTTCCTCTGAGAGTTCGGCGTAGTCGTTACAGCTATGTTACATTCTTGATTGATGGCAATTATAGATATCTAGAGCTTTCCGTTTCATGTTTACCAAACAAGTTACTGACTCAAAGGCCTATCAGTGGTTTAATGAAAGGCTGGAAATTCAAGCCCTTGCTGATGATATTTCCAGTAAGTACGTTCCCCCCCATGTCAACATCTTTTACTGTCTCGGTGGCATCACCCTGACCTGCTTCATAATCCAGTTCGCCACTGGGTTTGCCATGACTTTTTATTACAAGCCTACCGTTACTGAGGCTTTTAACTCCATTCAATACCTGATGACCGATGTTAGCTTTGGCTGGCTGATTCGGTCTATCCATCGCTGGTCTGCCAGTATGATGGTACTGATGATGATTCTCCATGTATTTCGAGTTTACCTGACCGGTGGCTTCAAAAAGCCTCGGGAACTAACCTGGGTAACCGGCGTAGTCATGGCGGTTATTACGGTGAGCTTTGGTGTAACAGGCTACTCCCTACCCTGGGACCAGGTAGGATACTGGGCCGTCAAGATTGTTTCTGGCGTTCCCGGCGCTATTCCCGTGGTTGGAGCTACGGTGGTTGAACTGATGCGGGGAGGAGAAGCCGTAGGTCAGGCTACCTTGACTCGCTTCTATAGTCTTCACACATTTGTGTTACCTTGGTCCATTGCTGTGTTTATGCTGCTTCATTTCTTGATGATTCGTAAGCAAGGTATTTCCGGACCTTTGTAAGTTCAAGTCTTCCTCTTGTCCTGATTTTCCCCAAATCTTTGAAAAGGAGATTTTTTCAATGGCTACTCTTAAAAAGCCGGATCTCAGCGATCCTAAGTTAAGAGAAATGTTAAAGCAGGGTATGGGTCACAACTACTATGGTGAACCTGCCTGGCCTAATGACCTACTTTATATTTTCCCAGTAGTCATTTTGGGCACCATTGCTTGTTGTGTTTCCCTGGCAGTACTTGATCCTGCCTTGATTGGGGAACCAGCCGATCCCTTTGCTACCCCTCTGGAAATCTTGCCCGAGTGGTATCTGTATCCTACTTTCCAGATTCTGCGTATTGTTCCCAACAAACTCCTGGGTATCGGAGCGATGACGGCTATTCCCCTGGGTTTGATGTTGGTGCCCTTCATCGAGAGCATCAATAAGTTTCAGAACCCATTCCGTCGTCCTGTAGCTACCGCAGTGTTTCTATTTGGCACTGCAGTCACTCTTTGGTTAGGTATTGGAGCAACTTTTCCGATTCAAGATTCCTTGACATTGGGTTTGTTTTAGTACCTTCACTATGGAAAGCTGTCCCTGAGGTTGAAGTTTCTCAGTTTTTGAATTCTGAGAGGTGATTTTTGATAGGTAATATTGATGGAGATTACTTCAATCAAATTACTGTTCTAAGCCATCTCCAACCTCTGGGATACTTTTTCTAGTGTTAATAGAGTCTACCTAGTAGAGCTTTTTAGAGTACCTTGGTCTAACTAAGCTATTCTGATACAAAACAAAGTTCACATAAATTACATTAGTTAAGTCATCTAAGTATTTTTTCTTTCAACTATTTTTTTGCTGAATTTAAAACCCCAGAAATAATTTTATCTGAATTTTAAACAGTCTCACAGTTAACTCATATTTGAAAGATTAGAGCTTGATAAGCTAGCCATAGCTGCATTATATTGGCAGCGAAATGCAAAGGTAACCTATATATACTTGAAAATTCTATGAAAGCAGTTATTTTAGCTGGCGGTCTGGGTACGCGCTTAAGCGAAGAAACCAGTATTAAACCCAAGCCTATGGTAGAGGTGGGTGGGAGACCCATCCTTTGGCATATTATGAAAATTTATTCCACCCACGGTATTAATGAATTCATCATTTGCTGTGGCTACAAAGGCTACATCATCAAGGAATATTTTGCCAACTATTTTCTCCACATGTCCGATGTGACCTTTGATCTGCGCTACAACCAGATGAATGTTCATACGGGTAATGCTGAACCCTGGAAAATAACCTTGGTGGACACAGGGGATAGCTCTATGACCGGTGGCCGCTTAAAACGGGTCAAGGAATACATTGGTTCTGAAACCTTCTGCATGACCTATGGTGATGGAGTTAGTGACGTAAACATTACTGAACTCGTTACTTTCCACCAAAAGCAAGGCTTACTAGCTACTCTTACGGCGGTCCAACCCCCTGGTCGCTTTGGGGCGATCGCCCTGGCCCAGGGTCAGACCACCATTTCATCATTCCAGGAAAAACCTGAGGGTGATGGCGCCTGGGTTAACGGTGGCTTCTTTGTCCTGGAACCCCCAGTCATTGACTTTATCGAAGGCGATGCTACCGTCTGGGAGCAAGAACCCCTTCGTAAACTGGCGAATATTGATCAACTTTCCGCCTATAAGCATCCTGGCTTTTGGCAACCCATGGATACCCTCAGAGATAAGCATCGTTTAGAAGAGCTGTGGGCAAACGATCAAGCCCCCTGGAAAGTTTGGTAATGATGACACTTCCGGTGGCGTAACCCCTGGACCTTAGATGTATCACTCGTTCTCAAAAGAACGACTCCCCGTACCCTTATTTTTATTTTCTATGGATGTAAACTTTTGGCGTGGTAAGCGTGTCTTTGTAACAGGACATACTGGATTCAAGGGCAGCTGGCTGTCTCTATGGTTGCAGCAATTGGGAGCAGAGGTCGTGGGCTTCTCCCAGACGCCACCGACCCAACCCAACTTATTTGAGGTGGCCAGGGTAGGGGATGGCATGACCTCGATGATCGGTGATATTCGCGACCTCAACGCCCTGGCTACGGCTATGGCCACCAGTCAACCAGATATTGCGCTGCATTTGGCCGCCCAACCCCTGGTGCGCTATTCGTACCAGAATCCAGTAGAGACCTACAGCACCAACGTCATGGGCACCGTACATTTTCTGGAGGCTGTTCGCCAGACCCCAAGCGTGCGGGTGGCGGTAGTCATCACCAGCGATAAATGCTACGAGAACCGGGAATGGGTCTGGGGCTATCGGGAAAATGAAGCCATGGGTGGCCATGACCCTTACTCCAACAGCAAGGGTTGCGCCGAACTGGTCACCGCTGCCTACCGTTCCTCCTTCTTCTCACCTGAGACCTACGACCAGCATCAAGTGGCCCTAGCCTCAGTTCGAGCTGGCAATGTGATTGGTGGCGGTGACTGGGCCTTGGATCGTTTGATTCCCGATATGATCAAAGCCTTTCACCAGGAAAAGCCGGTTTTAATCCGCAATCCCCACGCCATTCGTCCCTGGCAACATGTGCTAGAACCCCTGGGAGGTTACCTACTGCTGGCGGAAAAACTTTGGCTCCACGGTGCTGAGTTTGTCGGCGGGTGGAACTTTGGTCCCCTCGATGAAGATGCCCGTCCGGTTTCCTGGATCGTGGATCGGTTGACTACCCTGTGGGGCAACGGGGCTAGTTGGGAATTGGACGGAGGTTCCCATCCCCATGAAGCTACCTATCTTAAACTCGACTGTTCGAAGGCCAAGACTTTGCTGGGCTGGCAACCCAGACTAACTCTGGCCGATACCCTGGAATGGATTGTGGAGTTTTACCAGGCTTACTACAGAGGGGAGGCTGCAGGACAGATCGCGGCTGATCAGATTGCTCGCTACCAGGCCAGGTCCGCCGGCCTGGAGGGCTTCAAGGTTGCCGAACAATCACCGGCCCTGACTGTGCCTGCGGTTTAAACTCTCATCAAGGGGCTACTGTGATGATTTTTACCGAAACCCCTCTGGCAGGGGCCTATCTCGTTGATATTGATAAAAAGGCAGATAACCGGGGTTTCTTTACCCGGATTTTCTGTTCCCAGGAGTTCTCCCAGTTAGGGATCAACCCCCAAGCCGCCCAACTCAATCTCTGTCACACTGACATTCAGGGAACGGTGCGAGGGCTCCACTATCAGGTACCTCCAGCCTTAGAAACTAAGCTGTTACGGTGTGTTCGGGGAGCCATCTACGACGTCATTGTCGATATGCGTCCCGATTCTCCTACCTATGGCCAGCATTATGGGGTAGAACTGAGTGCGGATAACTACCGGGCGCTTTATGTTCCCGCCATGTTCGCCAATGGCTATCAGGCTTTGACCGCCCACGCCGAAATTATCTACGTGGTTAGTCAGGCCTATACCCCTGGTTGTGAGCAGGGGCTGCGCTATGACGATCCCTATTTGAAGATTGACTGGCCCTTACCCGTCAGTTTGGTCTCAGAAAAGGATAGGGGTTGGCCTGATTTTCCCCTGCCCTAGGTTCACCGGCTTAGTTACGGTCCCCTTAATCCCCTGATGGGAGAAATTGGCGGAGTTAGGTCTTTGCCCTGCACCAACACTAGAAAGTTACCAAGGCCCAGGGGACTGATCAATTGCTGTAATTGATCCCTTCGCCCAATTACCGCATTCATGGCAGCAGGGTTAGTGGTGGTAATCTGGGCCAGGGCATTGAGGCGATCGCCCAGTCCCAGGGCCATCAAAAATAGGGCCTGGTGGGTTAGACCCAGGGTGGTTAGACCCCAGCGATCGCCCTGCCGTTCCAGGGCCGTAAAGTTAACGTGGGCGGTAATGTCTTGCTGGCCCAGATGGCTGTAGGGGTGATTATGGTGACCATGCTGGTAGTAGCATTGCAGCGTCCCCTGGCAACGGGCAGGACTGTAGTAGCGGTTAGCTGGGTAGCCATAGTCAATGGTAATAACGTAGCCACGTTGTAACTTACGGGCCAGGGTTTTGATCCAATCAAGGGCGATTAAGTTCACCTCCGTGCGATAACCGAGGGGATAGGAGGGGTGACTCAACTCGATATCGACCAGAGCAAAATAGTCCCTTAATTGGGGGGTGGAGAGGGGACCGACGACCTCCCGGAACTGACCACCATTTTCTGAGTCCAGGGTAACGTAGACTTCCGCCAGTCCATCCTCTGTTAGCACCACCTGATGGACTGGTAGGGCATCTACCAATTCGTTAGAGAAAAAACAACCCGTAATGGAATGATCTCCGATGGCCTCCAGGGTCTGCCAGGTAACCTGGTCTGACCAGGGTTCCAGGCGGCTCTGCTGCACAGCCCTTAAGGTTGCAGAACGTTCCACAATTAGGTAATGGAGGGCGGCGCAGCAGTCTCCGTGGTGAGTGTGGAGATAGGCGAGTAGATCGGCGGCCATCACCCCTTGCCCTGCCCCCATTTCCACCAGGTGAAAGGGGTCAGGACACTGAAGATGGTACCAAAGCTCTACGCACTGCTCTGCTATTAACTCGGCAAAGTCAGATCCCAGATGGGGTGAGGTAATAAAGCTACCCTCCGGGCCAATTACAGGGGTTTGAGCACTGTAGTAGCCCAACTCGGGGTGGTAAAGCACCAGATCCATAAATTCAGCAAAGGTCAGGCGGCCTTGGTCAGACGCCCCCAGGCGATCGCAGAGAAGTTCATAAAGCTTTAAATTATCAGGCATAGAAGAAAAGTCTCGACAATGTTCAGGGACTTCGGAAAGCTGGCGGTCTTCACCCGGATCTACGGATTAGGTCGCAAATCCCCTCTCCCCGGCATCGGAAGAGAGGCCCAGACTCTCGAGAAAAAATTTACCGAATTATGATGTTTAGGTATTTTTTTTCTTAAACGGTTTGGCAGTAGAACGCAGTTAATGCTGAGTACAATTAGCATGATAAAAGATACGATATACAGTCATTTGTCTGTTTAGCCAGTCCTTGATAAGCATTTCAACTTAACTAAGGGAAAATTCTTCCCTAAGGAATGTGGTCATGACTGTTGTAGCCAAAGCTATCTTTCCCTAGGCTATTCATGATTCTCTGATAAATATCTTAATCATCAATAACGAGACGCCAGTGATAACCCTATCTTCCCCTCAAAGTTTCAGTCCTACTGACTTTCTCGATCCGGCCTACTTTGAGCAGTTATTAGATCAGTATAGGATCTCGTACCAAACGGCCGATCCCTTTCCCCATGTGGTCATAGATAATTTTCTACCGGTAGATCTATTAGATAAAATTTTAACGGAGTTTCCTGGGGAAAACGCTATTGATTGGCAAAAATTTGCGGCAGCCTCTGAAAGTAAATTGGCCTCTAAGTCCGAGCTGCAAATGGGTTACAACACTAGACTACTTCTATACCAACTTAACTCGTCATTTTTCCTAAACTTTCTGCAGGAACTTACCGGTATAAAAGAAGCTATTATTCCCGACCCTCATTTTGAAGGGGGTGGATTACACCAGATTACCCCAGGAGGCTATTTAAAAGTCCATGTGGACTTTAACCGTCATAGTGGGCGTATCTAAAGGTTAGGGGAGGGGTCGGTTAGGGGGTTAGGAACGGAGGGAAAGAGGTCATCAAAACGATCATTAGCCCAAGCTAACCTGAGCAAGAGAAGATGGTTAAAGCCATCCTCACTCCAGCGCATACCGACA
>JBEITR010000087.1:0-6601 GCA_040374765.1 Leptolyngbya sp. | reverse complement strand
TTTTCGCTCAGTTGATGCGCTATGCTCATAATTAATTTGTTTGTTTTGGGTGCAGCGACTATTGTCCATGTACCCTCTTTTTTACGCTAGTCCCCCAACCGCTAGATACGCCCGATGACCTGTTAGGTTAACTACCCGAGAAAGCCTTCCTCGTTGTTAGCTAAACCACCCCAGCAAGGCAGAAAGAGGCCTTAGCAGGTAGGTCATTTCAGCCTCGAATCTATAGTGACGCAGAAAAAACAAAAACTATTCAATAAAAAACAGTCCTGACCAAATTTTTAATGATCTTAAATAAACAAAAAATACGTTATGATGACTTCCGGAATCAGGAAAACGCTATAGGACCAGGTGCTTGACTGGTAACCAAGAGGAAGTAATATGGCAAAGTTAGCAGGCAACCACAATAGAGATGCCATAATCTCGGTTTGCTTGTTTAGTCTCAGTATCGCCCTCTACCTACTGCTGGGAGTACACTACGGTTCTGGGGATACGGTGCCTGCTTCCCTAGCGGCCTTAAACCTGTTACAGAATGGCACCCTTTATTTCGATGACTTTAAAGATGGCTATCTGGGTCAGGGCTATTACTTTACCCATTCTCTTCACGGTCATTGGGTCTCTGCTTACCCGATTGGGGTCAGTATTCTATCGTTTCCGATCTATCTGGTTTTGTACCTAGGGCTAAGGATCTTTGCCCCCTCCACGGATATTACCGACCCTAGCTTTGAACCCTTACGAATATGGTTTGAAAGTATCGCGGCTGCCATCTTAACCGCTCTGGCGGTGGTGGTATTCTACCGGGCCAGTCGCCTCAAGTTTTCTCCTCGGGTGGCCCTACTTACCACAATCATCTTTGCCTTTGCCACCAGTACCTGGTTCACTAGTGGCCGGGCTCTGTGGCAGCATGGCCCCGCCAACCTGATGCTGGTAACGGGTTTTTACCTGCTATTGCAAGCGACTCGCCAATCTACCCCTAGCCTGCTACTGTTGCGCCTATCCTTGGCGGGAGTTTGTTTTGGCCTTTTACCCGCTGTACGACCCAGCAGCGCGATTTTTTCTATTGCGGCCCTGGCCTATGTGTTGTACTACTATCGCTTTAAGGCCCTGGTATTTATTGGGGGTTTTAGTGCCTACCTACCAGTTCTGGTGTGGAATATTTCTCAATTCGGTCAGGCATCGGGGGGCTACGGCAGGCTATCTGGTCAAGCCCTCTATACTTTTACCTTCTCCCACTTTCTGACCACCGCCCTGGCCCATCTGGTCAGCCCCAGCCGGGGGTTGCTACTGATCTCCCCGATCTTGCTGTTATTCATACCAGGATTAAGACAATTAGGGCGATCTTTAACAGAACCCGCCACAGATCGCTGGCTAGTCTACACTCTGCTGCTAGCAGCCCTGGGGGTTTTTATTCAGTATTCCTTTTATACCTTTTGGTGGGCTGGGTATAGTGCTGGTACCCGGTTTATGACCGATCTCTTGGTACCCCTGGTCTATGTCATTAACTATACCGTGGCAGGGTTTGGGAGCGGGACCCGGGGATGGGAAACTCTAGTCTCCAAGCTGTTCTGGCCCCTGGTGGGAATTTCTCTGGTAATGCAGATAGCCCTGGTGATGGGCACTAATGGCTGGCAGTGGGACCCGATTCCCATTGATAGCAATCTTTACCCCCAGCGGTTCTGGCATATCAAGGATAACCAGGTAATACGCTGCTTTAAATCTCTGGTTGTGCCCCTGCGAGTGGGAGAGACACAAGCACCGGATTATTTACCTAACCTTAAAGGCACCATTAACCAGGTGGCCATGGTGCCCTATGGACCTGAGATTAACCCGTTTAGGGATTTCGAAAATATTAGCCCAGAGGCGGGCTTCAAGCCTGGGGAAAAAATCTACCTCAGAGCCCATCTCACCAATCGAGGCGATAAAGCTTGGTTTGGGGTACACAGTGCCCTACTCAAGGGGGAAAGTCGGGTGCGGGTACGGCTGGTGCGTGAGGGACAGGTTAAGTCAGAAGACCGGCTATTTGTGCTGGCAGATCGGGTGCTACCGGGGCAGGACACTGTTGCCATCGGTATGGTTAAACTGCCTGAAGTACCAGGGCCTTACCAACTGAAATTTGACCTGGTACTAGAGGTGATCGGCTACTTTTCTCCACTAAATGGATCAACCCATGAGATGAATCTGATGATTCAGAAAGGGAACAGTTGACGGGAGTAATTACGGTAATGGGTGTTTAAAAATGGAGTCCTTCATTGTAATTATCTAATTCAATCAAGGCTGATCTTACTCAAGAGTATGTTGATAGCATCAAAATTTTTACGATAGATATTGCCAAGATCCAGGAGTAAAAATATTTATGAAAGAGCCAATTTTAGAACCTTTACTTAGAAAACTAAGGCTTAAAAAGGTAATGCCCCACATACCCCGAAATGCTATTTTACTTGACATTGGTTGTGGTCACAAAGCTAGCTTTCTTAAATATGCATCTTCCCATATAAAACAAGGCTTCGGCGTAGACTTCAAGGTGAGTCCTTTTCAATTTAAAAATATCGAGGTTTCCCAACTTAAATTTAATGGTCAATTACCCTTTCAGGATTCTAGCTTTGATGTGGTAACGATGTTAGCAGTCTTAGAGCATATTGAGCAGGAAAAAGAAATGCTTAGCGAAATTTATCGTGTCTTAGCACCTGGAGGAAAATTAGTTCTCACAGTACCTTCTGTATGGGCCAAACCTATTTTAGAGTTTCTATCTTACAGACTAAAAATAGTCAGCGAAGAGGAGATTCGCGATCATAAGCGTTATTATAACCGGCAAAAACTACGACAAGTTCTTATAAATGAAGCGGGATTTATTAGTTTTAATCATCGATATTTTCAACTATGGATGAATAACTTTTGTACCGTAGTCAAGGAGTAAAACGATGAAACTTTCTGTTATCATTCCTTGTTTTAATGAAGTTTCTACTATTCAAGAAGTTGTCAACGCTGTCAAAAATTCTACTGTAGACAACTGCGAAATCATTATTGTCGATGATTATTCACAGGATGGCACACGGGAACTACTGCAATCTGATATTGCCCCTCAAGTCGATCAGGTTATTTACCATCCGGTCAATCGCGGCAAAGGAGCAGCTCTGAGAAGTGGGTTTGCTGCCGCTACCGGCGATATTGTGATCGTTCAGGATGCGGATTTGGAATACGACCCCCAGGAATTTCCGACCGTGATTGAACCAATTGTGGCGGGTAAGGCGGATGTGGTATTTGGCTCCCGGTTTCAAGGGGGGCGGCCCCACCGGGTAGTGTACTACTGGCACATGATGGGGAATAGTTTTCTAACTAATCTCTCCAACATGTTTACCAACATCAATCTGACCGATATGGAAACCTGTTACAAGGCCTTTCGGCGCGAAATTATCCAATCTATCCGTATTCGAGAAAATCGCTTTGGCTTTGAGCCCGAGATAACTGCCAAGGTGGCCAAGCTTAACTGCCGCATTTACGAGGTGGGTATTTCCTACTATGGCCGCACCTACCAGGAGGGTAAAAAGATCGGCTGGCGGGATGGGTTTCGGGCGATTTATTGCATTCTGCGGTACAACCTGTTCGATTAAGGTAAGCGGTTATGGTTATAGCCAGATATTTGAGTTTTAAAAATTAAGATAGGTTTACCATTCGGGCAAAAAACTTTACTTAAAACTAAAGAAGCAGGATCAGTAGATTGGGTGTGGAGCTCTACTTGAGTTTTCTCTATTTTGCGTACCTTGGCACTATCTGATGGGATTATGGCGTATGTTTTCAAACATCGTTTCCGTCGTATTTCTGGTAACTACCGTAGAGCTGATCGGCCTCAATCAGAAAAGGTTAAGCCCCATCCAGAACTGGCCTAAACCAGCATAGGTTCAGTCAATAGAAACGCCTAAAAGCCTGACTGGGGAGTAATTACAAGTCTGAGGGTTATGGATATCTTAGTTAACTTCGCTATCAAAGCGGGAGAAAACCGTCGTATCATCCCCCTGGTATGCTTAATGACTCCAAAGCCAAAGCTACCCTAATACCCCATGAAAGTCCTTGTTGAAGCTACCCCGGTCTTGCCCCGGCCCAGTGGGGTGGGGCTCTATGTGATTAACCTGCTAGCAGCCCTGGCGGCCCTGCAGGAAACCGAGGGCTTTCAACTGGGGCTGGCCTACCAGCCCAGCCTAAAGAACTGGCTGCAGGGTAACTTTACCCTACCCGAGGTGCTCCGTAGCTACCCCAACCCGGTAGTACTCCCCCTACCGGTGCGCCTGCTCAATCTATTGATGCAACTGCCGGGCCATAGGCCAATTTTAGCCAATCTGGAAGACCGTTTTGGTCGTCCTGCCATTTACCACGGCACCAACTACAGCGTCTTTCCCTGTCGCCACAGCCAGCGGCTAATCACCATCTATGATCTGTGTTTTTTGCGCTACCCCCAGTACGTCACCGCCGTATCCCGGGGTTATCGGCAACAGATCGACCGGTGCCTGGGCTGGAGTGACCTGGTACTGACCATTTCTGAAAGTTCCAAACGGGATATTGTAGAGTACCTGGGAATAGATCCCGATCGCATCTGGGTTACCCCCCTGGCCAGCCGCTATGCCAGGGATGCCCTGGGACCTGGCATTGTCGCTCAGGAGCCTGCATACCTGGGACCAGAACTCCTGGGAGAACGGCCCTACATTCTATTTGTTAGCACCCTGGAGCCCCGCAAAAACCTCTTAACTTTGATTCAGGCCTTTAACCAGCTCAAAAGCCAACATCGCATCGAACACCAGTTGGTGTTAGTGGGTCAACGGGGGTGGCAGGTTGATCCAATTTTTACTGCCATTGCCGCCTCCCCCTGGCATGGGCACATCCACCATCTGGACTACCTCAGCGACGCCCAGGTGGCCTACGCCTATGCCCACGCCGATCTGTTTGCCTATCCCTCCTGGTACGAGGGCTTTGGCCTGCCGGTGTTAGAGGCCATGACCCTGGGCTGCCCGGTGGTGACCGCCCATAGCTCCTCTCTGCCAGAGGTAGCGGGGGAAGCGGCCCTGCTGGTGGACCCGGCTAGCCCAGAGGAACTGGCGGCCGCCTGCTGGCGGGTGATTAGCGATTCGACCCTGCGCCAGTCCCTCATTACCCAGGGCTACGCCCAGGCGGCCCAGTTTTCCTGGCGGCGCACCGCCCAGGCCACCCTAGCTGCCTACCGATGCCTGGTTTAGGGTAGAATCCCAACAACTGTGAACCCTAACCCGACCTGTGGATTGCCCGTCCCCCCGACAGCGGCGGTAAGCCATAACCTCTAGCATTGGCTTTCACCGATCAGTTCTATCCTCAGGGTTGCGGCCAAAGCGATAACTTAAGCCAGAACACACCGATAGACAAGGACTTCAGAAGCCAGTGGTCAGGAAATGAGCAGGCTTCTGACCACAGCCCCAAGCCAATGTCTCCCCTTGGGCTAGGTCCGTTAAAACACCCTGGGCTGAAAGTCCTGGTCTACCTCCAGGTCAAAGACATCATCATGGATGCGGGCCACATAGAGACCCTCAGCGATCGCCTGGGCCTTCACCGCGTAGGACCAATCCACCGCGGCCAGGATACCGTAAAGTTGTTTATCCCGATGCTCAGGAAAAAAATCACGAAACCGACTCAGGGTAGTCTTGAGTTGGGTGATGGCCTCTTCTCGGGGATGGCTTTTCACCTCCACCAGAAAGACAGCATTGACCTCTCCATTGGCGTAGGCCAGCACATCAATTTCCAAGTGCTCACCATTGTGCTTCGCCCGCACCCGGGGGGTCACCACCGTCATGCCAAAGCGCTGCTGCAGGATAGTTTCCATGGAGGGCAGGGCGAGACCTTCGGTAAAACTACCAAACTTAGACCCCAACCCGCCAATCTGCTTACCCAGTTCCTTGAGCTGGCGATCGGTCTCTTGAAACTTGCGATCGGTTTCCTGGAACTTGCGATCGGTTTCCTGGAACTTGCGATCGGTTTCTTGAAAGAGTCGCAATATATCTTCGTAGGTGGGTTGGGCGGTACTCATAGCCAAACCAGGATAGTTTAGATGTATTGTAGCAGAGCCCACCCTTGACCTGTCTACGTCCCGGGAGGAGAGCAGAAATCAGACGCCAGCAGTCTACCTCCTACGTGACCGCTAACTTGTATAGCCGTAGCCACCAGCAAGGAGGCAGAGGCGAGCCAGAACACACCAATAGGCAAGGACTTCAGAAGCCAGTGGTCACGAAATGAGCAGGCTTCTGACCACAGCCCCAAGCCAATGTCTCCCCTTGGGCTAGGTCCGTTAAAACCTCCTGGGCTGAAAGTCCTGCAAGTCCATCCCGGGTATTCCAGGGGTTCTAGGAAGAGGGGCAGCAGGACGGTTAAGCTGGTGAAGGGGGGGATCGGATAAAATGGAGAACATGTTGCGGGTGGCTGAACCATGACCCCCTTGCCCCGTCCCAAACCCCTGGCAGGCGCTCCCTTGCAACCGGGGCTGCCCACCATGTATGACCTGCCCAGTGAGTTTCCTGAGGAGCCGGGTTTGCCTGACGTTTTCCATGATTTGCAGCCCCAACTGCTGAGTCAGACCCTGCGACTGGTGGAC
>JBEITR010000066.1:0-15152 GCA_040374765.1 Leptolyngbya sp. | reverse complement strand
TTCAGCAGATTTTTTTCATCATCCCGGGTACGAAAGGGGGTTGCCGTCAGACCCAGCATTCTAAAACCCGTTACCTGTTTACGATCTTCAAAGTTCTGTTTGATCGCCGTAATCAGCTTACGGTAGGTCTTCGCTGTGGCATGGTGGGCCTCATCGATCACCAAAAGTATTTCATCGGTGTGCTTGACCCATTTTTCAAGCAGGTGGTGAAGACCCCCATTCAGGCTATCTTTGCTGGCGATAATAATGTCATCACTGGGCTCAATGTTTACGGGTCTGTCGTGTTCGCGATGGCCAGAGATCACACGAAACCTAAAACTCTCCACATCCTTCAGTAGGTCTCCGTAGGCGTTCAACTTCAGGGTTTCACAGGCCTGATTCAACAACTCATGGCGGTGAGCTACCCATAGAACCTTCTTACGCCTGCTGATGAAACTTCGTAATAACCAATGGATGGTGGTTAAGGTTTTGCCGCTACCCGTAGGTAAAACCAGTAACCCTTCGAAGGCAGACTGATTCTTCTCATCGAGGGCCTTAATGGCCTCAGATTGATGGGGGTAGAGTTGCCGGGGATTGTTACCCGAGGCAACCTTAATCTCACCTGAATGGGTGACCGGAGTAGTTTGCATATTCCTGTTAATCACTAATAGTTTTTAATTTATAAGTAACTCTGCACCCCATCGGATTGGCGCACCCTTTGTAGCCGTAAATTGGTAGAGGTCAGGCAGATTCCCTACCTATCGCTCAAATGCGCCAAGTGGCTCTAGCTTAAGCTTTTTAGCCAGGAGACACTGTGCTCTGGGTCAAGCTGTACGGGTCTCTTTTCCCAGGCTGAGCAGCCTATCTACCCTTAGATGTACCCTATTTTATGATACTCACTTACGGTGGAAAGGGAAACAGGCCCTAAATATGCCCTAACCCGGCTGTAAGCTGTTTCGAATTCCACAGATTAATGGCATTCTCCATGTTCATGGCGAGAGACAACATAATTCTGGCGACAATCTCTCAGTTCTTGGCTCAATGGCTTCGGCAGATCCCCACCAGGGCAGAGATAGCAGCCTTTTCCCCAGGACTAAACCGCCAGGGGCAGCAGAAAGCCGGGGAGTACCCCCTCTCCCGATAGCTCCGTAGGTAAGGAACGCACCTCTACCGGCTGGTGGGGGCGATAGATCTCAACCTGGTGATCCTGAGGGTTCACCAGCCATCCCAGGCGCACCCCATTGGCGATGTAGTCCTGCAGCTTCAGTTGTAACGGTTCCAGGGGGTCGGTGGCAGAGCGCAGTTCAATCACAAAGTCAGGGGCAATGGGGGGAAACCGCCGCCGTTGCTCAGGGGTCAGGGCCTGCCAACGGGCTTTCTCAATCCAGGCTACATCCGGCGATCGATTAGCCCCATTCGGTAGCTTGAAGATCGTAGAGGAACTGAAGACGTACCCTAAGCCAGTTTGCCGATTCCAAATTTCTACGTCCGTAATTAGACCGGCTTCCTGATTACCCCTTTCTCCACCCACCGGGGCCATGACTACTAACTCTCCCGTCGCCGTCAGCTCAAACTGCCAGTCTCGATTGCGCTGACACAGTTGCCAAAACTGCTCCTCCGTCAGGTATACGCCATCTAAATTAAGGGTTAGAACATGCATGGGTCTTTTGGCTTAGGAACCCCGGCTCCGGTCTTTACAGCCCTCTAGAGTACACAATCCACCGTAACACATTGGATCTCTCCCACCAGGTCGAAGACGAGTGATTTTTTATACCCGCAGTCAGCATGGGGGCTATTCAGTTTTGTTGTTGTACTTGTCGAAAAATGTCCAGCTGAGTGTCCAGCCTATTTTCTCGAAGTCTAGAACCAGGGCGAGTGAAGGGAATCGAACCCTCGAATGGTGGAACCACAATCCACTGCCTTAACCTCTTGGCTACACCCGCCGTAATCGTGTTTTTCAGTATAGCATTTGCCGGTAGGGAATCGTTGCTTGCCGACCTCTGGTTTTGCAGCCATGGGCAGGGACCAGGATTCCCTAACCTGCCTTACCTGAAAATAGATCGGGTCTAGGCCATCACCATACCACCATCAACGTTGAAAACCTGCCCTGTAATATAGGCGGCAGCGGGATCGGCGGCTAAAAATTTCACCATTCCTGCGACTTCCTCAGCCTGACCAAAGCGACCCAAGGGGATAAACTTCAAAATCTCCTCACCATTGGGCAGATTTTCGGTCATTTCCGTAGCAATGAAACCTGGGGCTACTGCATTAACCGTAATCCCCCGAGGAGCCAATTCTTTAGCCACGGTTTTGGTGAAACCAATCACCCCCGCCTTAGCCGCGCTATAGTTGGCCTGACCAGGATTACCCATCTGGCCAGCCACAGAAGCAATGTTAATGATGCGGCCCGATCGCTGCTTTAACATGCCCTTACTCACAGCCCGGGTACAGAGAAACACCCCGGTCAGATTTAGGTCAATTACGGCCTGCCAATCCTCCAGTTTCATGCGTAGCAGCAGGGTATCGCGGGTAATACCGGCATTATTCACCAAAATATTAATAGGGCCGAGTTTTTCCACAGTTTCAGCCACCAGCCGTTCCACCTGATCAACCTGGGCCACATCGGCCTGGAGGGCAAGGGCATGGCCGCCAGCCGCCTCAATTTGCTGGACAAGATCCTCAGCCGCCTGGGCAGACTGGGCGTAGTTAACCACCACTTTAGCCCCAGCCACGGCTAGACTGAGGGCTATGGCCCGGCCAATACCCCGGGAAGCACCGGTTACGAGGGCAACCTGACCCTGAAGGGATGTCGATAATTCAGCCATTGGTCAATCTCCCTGAAGCGAATCTGGATACCAGCGCACCAGTCCATAGATGTTCAAATCCGGTTGTATCACAAAACGGGGTATGGGATATGGGGAATTGGCCAGGCTTTATGACAAGATAGGGCTAACCATAGGATGTCTTTATTCCAGGCATTGGTTTTATTCTGCTCCAACTAAATCCCCATGACCCGGTCACCCAAGCGCCAGTCCAGGCTCCACCGATCTCGCCAACAAATTCATCGCTGGCGAACCGCTCCTGATTTAGGCCTGATTGGGCTATGTGGTGGCCTCTACATCCTGGCTGGCTTAGTCCTCACCTGGTTACCCCAGATCGCCTGGGTTGGACTTTGGCCCCTAGGGGTTCTGGGTTTTTGGTTACAGGTCTACAGCCTGAGCCGTTCTGCCGATATGGCACCACCGGTCTGGCGCCCCGATCTCCTAGGTTCCGCCCTATTTACGGTGGTGCTAGCGATTACGCTGAACCACCTGGGTAACAATCAAATCGATCAGTTAAGCCTGGGGGAGTTGGCCCTACAGGTGCTCCTTGTCAGCCTGGCTGGTTTTTTGCTGGCCGCCCTCTGTCTGATCAGCACTCGAACCCTAAATAGTCAGTTGTTAACCGCTGGCTTAAAGCCCCATCAAATTAGGGCAATCCTCCTGACGACTGGAATTGTGGGGTTATGCCTGGGAGGACTGGGGGGACTAATCTTCAAGCTGATTTAAGACTGGCTTGGGCGAGGCTATGGGTGAGCTTATCGGCAATCCCTTGAATCCAGGTTTCATCCTGTTTGGTATAGCTACGGGGAGCATTGGCGGCTAAAATTATGGCTCCATCCCGACCGAGGGGCTGGCAAATAACTCCCTGGGTATTGGGGGGCAGGTAGGTAAACTCAACTCGACCTGGATAGATCTTGAGGTTCACCAAATAGACTGGCTGCCCCGTGGCTAGTACCCGCTGCAAAATCGGACCAGGACTGAATTCTGGGGTAGGACCCAGGGTGCCCCGCCGCAGTAAGACCTTACCCTGGTAATAAACGACCAGGGATCGGGTAACGGTATTGGTGAGCAGCAGATGAGAAGCCCAGGCTAGTTCAGTTCTACACAGTTCCGGCAGGTCTGGATCCAATTCAAAGCCCTCCTCTCCCTCCAGGATTACGGATTCCGGCGGAATCGGTTGAACCCGCTGCCAGAGTAAACCGATGAGCATCAGGAGGGCGCTTAAAATCACCCCCATGACATCGGATCGAGCCTGGGACTCTGTTAAGCCTGGGGTGAGTAGGCGATTGGTCAACAGCAAAATGCTCCCTAAGGCTCCGGCTACGGTCGGTAGTTGGCGGATGATGCGATCGCTATCCGACTGGGGCATGGGTTTGTACTCCGGGTATTCCCCTGCGCTGTTGCCAGGGTGAAAAAATTTCTAATCAACCAGACCCTTTGAGGATAACCTATGGGGAGAGTCCTCCGAAATGACCGGGTCTGAGGGAAAAGTGATCAGTGGTAGCTTCCTGCAGGGGGTCCAGAAAGCTCCCCAGTGGAAATCCAGCCCTAGGCCCAGGACTGCCTACTGCGGGGATTTACAATAATAAGGCCGATCGCTCCGCCAGTTCCGATCGCTCCCCCTTATAAAGAGTAATATGGCCGGCAATGACTTCTTCCTTAAACCGTTCTGCCACGTAGATCAGGCCATTGCTGGCGGCATCTACGTAGGGGTTGTCGATTTGGTCTGGGTCGCCGGTCAAAATAATTTTCGTACCTTCTCCAGCCCGGGTAAGGATGGTCTTAACCTCGTGGGGAGTCAGGTTTTGGGCCTCATCTACAATTAAAAACTGCTTGGGAATCGATCGACCGCGAATATAGGTCAGGGGCTCGATTTGCAGCAAGCCCTGGTCCATCATTTCTTCGTGACCCCGGCGCCAGTGGTCAGGCTTACCGCGCATATCCTGGGTGCCAAAGATTAAGTCGAAGTTATCGTAGAGGGGTTGCATCCAGGGGTTAAGCTTTTCCGTTAGATCACCAGGTAGGTAGCCGATATCCCGACCCAGGGGGACAATGGGGCGGGCAATTAACAACCGGGAATAGAGACGCTCGTCCGCCACCTTTTGCACCCCCGCCGCGATCGCAAGGAGGGTTTTACCGGTCCCCGCCTTGCCCACCAGGGTGACCAGGGAAATATCATCCTGCAATAGCAGTTCAAAGGCAAAGCGCTGTTCCCGATTGCGGGGCTGCACCCGCGAGACTCCGGCGTGGGGTAGCTTGGCCAGGGGTTCAATTTTGTGACTTTTACCCCGCACAAAGGCCAGGGCAGTATGGGCTGGATTCGCTTCATCCACCAGGGTGAGGGCCTGGTTGGGGTAGAGGGGCCTATCCAGATGCAGGCCACCCTCACTAAACAGTTGGCTGATGGCGGCAGCAGATACCATCACCTCAAGGGCGCCGGTATAAAGGTCATCAATGTTAGCTTTGTCGGTTTCGTAATCCTCCGCCACCAGCCCCAGGGCATCGGCCTTGATGCGTAGATTCGTGTCCTTACTCACCAACACCACCGGCAGATCATGGTGCTGGCGGTACTCCATGGCCACCGCCAAAATGGCATTATCTCCCTTGTCGCCCTCTAATTCAGGGGGAAGTTGGTTCAGGGTATCGCGGTGGCAGAGGGCCACCTTGAGGTGACCGCCCTGGGGCAGGGGAATACCCTGTATCAGAGAGCCCTTTTGCCGGAGTTCGTCCAGGGTACGAGAAACATGGCGGGCATTACGACCCGTATCAGCGGTTTCCTTCTTAAATCGGTCCAACTCCTCAATGATGGTAATCGGTAAAACCACATCGTTCTCCTCAAACCGAAATATTGCCGTAGGGTCGTGAAGCAATACATTAGTATCGAGGACAAAGACTTTTTTCATAGATGTCGTACTAGTCAGGACGGTGGATGCTACTTGGTAGAGCCCTACCCCGGCAGCCGTCTACAGCCGTCGCCCGTTAGCTCCGATCCTAAGGGGGCTGGCAACTGCTATCAATATAGCTGTGTAGTCACTCTAGCGGATTTCCGCACAATCGCCCCTAACGGCCAAGAAAATCCAGAATACCCCGGGCAATGGCATCGGCAATTTGCCTGACCGCCGCCGGGTTGCGAAATCGAGCCGCATCCACTGCACCGGTCACATAGCCCGTTTCCACCAACACCGATGGCATATTGGTGTGGCGCAGAACGTAGAAGCGAGCCTGACGGATCCCCCGATCAGACAGATCGGTATTGCGTAGCACGCTGGCATGAATCCGTTGGGCCAGGCGATCGCCGGTAGATAGGTAATAGGTTTCCAGGCCGTTGATGTTGGGTCGATCCATACTGATGGCATTGGCATGGATACTCACAAACGCCGCTGCCCCCGCCTGATTAGCCAGGTCAGCCCGGGCCTCCAGATCCACCCACCGGTCATCGCTGCGGGTCATTAATACGGTTATGCCCGCTGCTTCAAGCTGGCTCCGCACCCGATTCCCCAGAATGGTATTGATGTTTTTTTCCTGTACACCCCCAATACCGATCGCCCCTGGATCGCGACCGCCATGACCAGGATCAATGACCACCAGCAGACGACCCTGGGGTAAGGGGGGCTGAAACGGGGGAATGGTGGCCCCAGGTAGGGGCGGGGCGGCTAGAATTCGGGCCGGTAGGCTGGCCGCCACCAGGGCCTGGTAGACTTCCTGGGCCCGCTGCTGCTCCTGAAAGAGACCTACCTGTACCACCGACTGGCCATCTATGGTAGTGGCAAAGGACTCGGGTTCCACGCTGCGGACCTGCTGGAGGGTATCCCCATTGGCGATGGGAACCACCACCCGAAAGTAGGGGGCGGTGGGCTGGGTCGGGCTAGGGGTTGGGACGATCGCCGGAGCGGGCCGACGGGGTGGCAAGGGTTTGGCGGCAACTGCCGGAGCGGGAGGTAGAGCCGGGGCGGGGGAGCCTGAGGCGACCAGTTCCAGAGGTTGGTCGTGGGTCAGGTAGATATGGCCGACGGGCTGATCATTGTAGGTGCGGCGGGCGAGTTGCCAGCCAGGATTCAGCTGGATTTTCAGAAAGCCCTGCTGACGGCCATGGGTGCGGCCAATTTCAATTACCGGCAGTTGGCGATCGCGGGTGGGGCGAGCCAGCAACACCAGATCCGTCTGACGGGTAGAAATTTCCAGGCGATAGGTTACCCCCAGGTCCTGGCCGTTCACCCGGACCGAGTAGCCATTGCCGTCGGTCTGGCGATCGCAGGCACCGGTAAAATCGAAATTCAACAATAGGGGATCCACCAGCACCGGGCTACTGCCCTGCTCCTGCCAGCACTGCCGGCGGTGGGGTACCTGGGTCAAAATCATCAGGTTGTGGAAGGTCCCGCCGCGTACCGGGCTGGCTACAGCGATGGCCAGTTCCGGGGGAATGGCCAATTGCCCAAAATCACTGGCCCGACTCAGGCCGGGGGTAAGCAGGGTAGTAACCAAAACCGTGAGGCCGGTGGCCAGGGGAGTCAGGGAAGGGAAACGAACAACCATAGACAGAGGCAGGGCGAATAGGAAAGGGCTACACAGTAGGCTTACATAGTGGCTGACACCATGGGCTAGGCTCGATCGGTCCGATCCTCACAGGGCCAGGATGGCCTACCTAGCATACCTATGGCATCCAGGTCTATGCCAGTTTTAGATCCGGGCCTGTCTATAGTTGTCTATACTATCGGGCTTTCCCTGAGCTGACACAGATGGGGTGAGGGATCGGCCAAAAGCTCCAGACCCATCCATAAAAGACCGCAACATGAGATTCTAGGGTTATGGTATATCCCTTCTGAGAATCTTTCGTGAAAGCTATCACTCTGCTTGGATCAACTGGCTCCATCGGTACCCAGACCTTAGACATTCTGGAACATTACCCCGATCAGTTTCGCCTGGTGGGTATTGCCGCGGGTAATAATGTGGATTTACTCGCCCAGCAGGTACGCCAGTTCAAGCCGGAGATTGTGGCTATCAGCAACCAGGCGAAGTTAGGAGAATTACGCCAGGCCCTGGCCGGCCTCGATCCCCAGCCCCAGATTGTGGCGGGGGAAGAGGGGGTGGTAGCGGTGGCTGCCTATGGTGACGCTGAGGTGGTCGTAACGGGCATTGTTGGCTGTGCTGGATTACTGCCCACCCTGGCGGCGATCGAGGCCGGTAAGGATATTGCCCTGGCCAATAAGGAAACCCTGATTGCCGGGGGGCCTGTGGTGTTACCGCTGGTGGCAAAGCACGGGGTCAAACTGCTGCCTGCAGATTCCGAACACTCGGCGATTTTTCAGTGTTTACAGGGAGTCCCCCCGGGGGGACTGCGGCGCATTTTATTGACCGCCTCCGGTGGTGCCTTTCGTGACTGGCCGGTGGAAAAGCTGGCCCAGGTCACCGTTGCCGACGCCCTTAAACACCCCAACTGGTCCATGGGGCGAAAAATTACCGTAGACTCCGCTACCCTCATGAACAAAGGGCTGGAGGTAATTGAGGCGCACTATCTTTTTAAGGTTGACTACGATCGCATCGCCATCGTTATCCATCCCCAGAGTATTATCCACTCCCTGATTGAGCTCCAGGACACCTCGGTGCTGGCCCAGTTGGGCTGGCCCGACATGCGCCTACCGCTTCTCTATGCTATCTCCTGGCCCGATCGCCTCCATACCGACTGGGAAACCCTTGATCTGGTAAAGGCAGGTAATCTCACCTTCCGTGAACCTGACCATAGTAAGTACCCCTGTATGGATCTGGCCTACGCCGCGGGCCGGGCCGGGGGCACCATGACCGCCGTGCTTAACGCCGCCAACGAACAGGCCGTAGCCCTTTTCCTGGAAGAAAAAATTCACTTTCTGGAGATTCCCCGGGTGATTGAGCAGGTGTGCGATCGCCACCGCATCGACCACCGGCCCGATCCTACCCTGAGTGACATTCTTACCGTTGATCAGTGGGCCAGGCAGGAAGTGGATCGGGTTAGTCAGAGCCTGACCCAGCCCACCGTTGTTTCCCTCGGCTAGGAGATCGGCGTGGAAATTCTCATTACCCTGGCCGCCCTGATCATCGTTGTACTGGTAGCCGGTTGGCTGCTGAAATTAGTCAAAAATACCCTGCAGACAGTGCTGCTGGTGGCCTTTTTACTCCTAGCGCTGTACTTTCTCTTCGGCATTGGCCCCGGTGCGATTTGGCAGCAAATCTATCACCACTTACCCGGTATTCCGGCAAAATAGCCCCGCCTCTTCCTCGCTGCACCTCAGGGAAGAGGCCAAACCTGGCTATGGCCCCAGCTTAGATGACCTGGGCCCCAGCCTCCCACAGGTTCAGGGCTGCCTGCACATTCTCAGCGGCTAAACCCGGATCGGGACCCACGTAAATTCCCAGGGACCGGGCCACCTTTACCATGGTGCCATCGGTTTCCACAGGTCCGGGACAAATGCCCTGTTGGTGACACTCTCGGATAATTCCAATCACCTCCCCCAGGTCCTTCGATCGCACCCGTCCAGCTTCCCATACCACCAGACGGCTATAACGACCTTCCTCAATCAGGTCAACGGCTTTACGGCCAAAGGCAGAGGCCAGGAGGCGATCGGAGGCGGTGGGGGTACCACTGCGCTGAATATGACCCAGGACCGTCGCTCGGGTTTCCACCTGATCCATATCGCAGTAGTTAGCATCACCGGTTTGACAGAGGGTGCAGCTGCGGTTAGCCACCAGTTTGGCCAGATATTCTCCAATCGAATGCACCTTCTCCCCACCTTCCCCATGCACCCCTTCCGCCACCACCAGTAAGGCGAACTTACGACCCCGCTGGCGCATAGCGGCAATTTCCTGACAAATGTGGGTAATAATGGGCGGATTCAGCTCGGGTACCAGCTCGGGAATTAAAATAACGTCCGCTCCCCCGGCAATACCCGAGTGCAGAGCCAGGTGACCCGCATCTCGACCCATGACTTCCACCACCATGACCCGATCGTGGCTAGCTGCCGTAAAGGTCAGGTCGTAGAGAGCACTGGTGACCGTCTGTACTGCGGTGTTAAAACCAATGGATTTTTCGGTAAAGGGCACATCATTGTCGATGGTTTTGGGAATACCGATGAGATTCCAGCCACCCCGCTGGGCCAGGTCATACATAATATCCAGGCTACCGTCACCGCCAATGGCAATCAGGCAATCCAGATTGAGCAGACGGTAACCCTCGAGAATCTTGGCCACCGCTTCAGGATTTTCGGGATGGCCCTTATTCAGGGAACCTAAAATGGAACCGCTGAGAAATTGCAGCACGTCTAAACCCTGGAGAATGCCAGGAATATCGTAGCCGTGCTCCCGCAGTACCAAATCCTCTAGCCTATAGCGCCCCTCCGTAATGTGAATCAGGCCATCTGTACTGTAGGGAATGCCAATCACATCCCAACCGCGTCGATTCGCGCATTTAACCACAGCCCGAATGACGGCATTCAAACCGGGACAGTCACCACCACTGGTGAGAATACCAATACGTTTTGGGGTTGTCATGGAAGCTCCTTGGGGATGGGAACATACTAGGGCCTGACTCTCCAGGCAAGGGGGATCGGATAATTCTTGATACAGATAGAAACCGTAGATTAATTCAGATTGCCTGGGATCATCCGCATGATCAGAATAGTTCCTACAAATTAAAATATCTGCCTGCAAATGCCATGATTTTATGACTTGAAATGACAGCTTTAGTCCGTACCCTGAGTACCCAGTTAATGAGTGACTTTGATGTTTCGTAAAACGGGACAGGTCTGTTGGCCAGGAGACATCAAAACAAGCAGGCTAGATAGCCGCTTGCACCAAATTAAAGTGTAAAATAGGATAATTAGTCCTTATCCCAGACTGTTTAGATTCACAATTAAAATTAGGATTGGTTCATAAAATCAGCCAAATAAATCTCAACAATTATTTGCTCTCTGCAATAGAATCATTTTGATTAAAACCCTGAGCACCCGGCAAAGGGGGTCAGGGCTATCCCACTGGAGCCCTATTCTCAGGGAATTCCCCTGTCCTGATACATACCGAAAAACTCATGACCCTATTGACGAAAGATTGATGCTAGGGCACCTATCCCCTGAATCAGGGGTCAATCATGGACCGTACCAGGCGGCATGGTTGCCCCGGTCAGCACGGCTTCGCTGGTATCGGCGGCCTCCAGATTGGCTCCGCAGAGGTTGGCCTCACAGAGGTTAACATCACAGAGATCGGCCCCCCGCAGATTAGCGTTGGCTAGGTTGGCCTTCCACAGCCGGGCCCCACACATCCGGGCCCCGGTCAGGTTAGCTCCGGTCAGATTAGCCTCTGAAAGACAGGTCAGATGTAGCAGGGCGTCACTCAAGTCGGCTTCCACCAGGGAAGAGCCACTCAAGTCAGCCTCCGTCAGGTTTGCCGATCCCAGATGACTCTGGTTTAGATTAGCGCCGCTCAAAAAGGCTCCAAACAGGTTGCTATGGGAAAGGTCAGCCCCCGCCAGGTTAGCCTCGCTGAGGTTGGCGTTCTGCAAATTGGCGTGGGCCAGATTAACCTTAATCAGGTGAGATCGACTTAAATCGATACCCCCCAAACAGGCTCCGCTTAAATCTACCCCCTCTAGTTTGATGGATTTAAAATCTCGTTCCCCCAAGGCGTAGCGAGCCAGTAACTCAGCCTTGGGTATGGGTTCTTCCCTGAGCATGAACAGGTTACTGGTAGGCATAATCAACTCCTGTGGTTAGAGTGAGGTGGTTTGATCGATGGTTGGATCAAGGGTAGCCATAGGCAAGGGAATCAATAGGATGGGGACAGGGTTCTTAAGGGACAGGCAAAACCCAGGCATCTGACGCTATAGGTCAACAGCAAGCTCTATGCCCCGGAGACCTAATTCTCCCCATTGATCCTAGCGCTAAAGCGGAGGGCAAAGGGAAAATAGACACAGAACGCAAGCCTCTATCGCCCTTCGGCTTCCACCCCCAGGGGCCCTAGCCTAAACCCAGGGGCCAGCGCTATAATCCATGGCTCACCCCACCAGGTCACCATCGCTGATCCTGGCTAAGCCCTATTCGTTCCTGTGAGGCCTTGTGTCTGAAACTAAACCTACCCGATCGCTGGCGGGGATTGCGGGTATCGTAGCCGTGGCTACGGTTCTCAGTAAGTTGGCCGGACTCTTTCGCCAGCAGGCCATTGGGGCAGCCTTTGCCGTCGGTCCGGTGGCTGACGCCTACAGCTTTGCCTACATTATTCCTGGCTTTTTGCTAATTCTCCTAGGGGGAATTAACGGCCCATTCCATAGTGCCATTGTCAGCGTGGTGGCCCGCCAGGACCGTAAAGATACCGCCATGTTGATTGAGGCGATCAATAGTTTGGTGGGACTAATGCTGGTGGGGTTAGTGATTATGCTATTTTTGCTGGCCGAACCGATTATTCATGGGATCGCCCCCGGCTTAGAGGCTACAGCCCAGGATATTGCCGTATTGCAGTTGCGAATCATGTCCCCCATGGCGCTGCTAGCTGGCTTAATTGGCATTGGTTTTGGTGCCCTCAATGCCGATAATCAATTCTGGTTACCGTCCATTAGCCCGATTTTTTCCAGCGGTCTAGTTCTGGTGGCCCTGGGGGTGCTCTACATCCTAGTTGGTCCAGCCATGACCACTCCCCAGTTCTACCTGCTGGGGGGAGCGGTACTGGCCGCCAGTACCCTGGGGGGAGCGGTTCTGCAGTGGTTAGCTCAGGTGCCAGCCCTGTGGCGATCGGGATTAGGGGGTCTGACATTGCGCTTTGACTGGTCCATACCCGGTGTTCGCCAGGTCTTTCGGGTACTGATACCGGCTACCCTATCCTCGGGCATGCTGCAAATTAACCTATTTACCGACCTATTTTTCGCTTCCTACATCGCCGGTACCGCCGCCGCCCTCAGCTACGCTAACCTACTGGTGCAAACCCCCCTGGGGATCATTTCTAACGTGATTCTGGTACCCTTTTTACCGATTTTTGCCCGCCTGGCCGACCCCCTCCACTGGCCTGAGTTAAAGGACCGGATTCGCCAGAGCCTATTATTTACTGCCATCACCATGTTACCCCTGGGGGTACTGTTTGTAGTGCTGGCCTCCCCCCTGGTGCGGGTCATCTATGAACGGGGAGCCTTTGATCAAAAAGCCTCCAACCTGGTTATTTCCCTTTTAATTGTCTACGGTCTAGGGATGTTTATCTACCTGGCTCGAGATGTACTGGTGCGGGTCTTTTATGCCATGGGAGATGGTCAAACTCCCTTTAAGATTAGTGCCATTAATATCGTCCTCAACGCCCTGTTAGATTACTGGTTTATTCAGTGGTTGGGGGCTCCAGGCCTGGTGTTGGCAACGTTGGGGGTGAATTTGTTTGCCACCCTGACCATGGTGATGATCTTACACCGACGGCTGGGTGGGCTACCCCTAGGAAAATGGGCTGGGGCGATCGCGGCTCTGGCCGGGGTGAGTGGTCTGGCCGGGGGGTTAGCTTGGTTGACCCTATGGGGTTTACAACACTGGTTGGGACTGGTTGGGTTCGGTAATCTACTTCTACAACTCCTTATCCCAGGGGCTGTGGGGCTGGTAGCCTTTGTCCTAATCGCCCTAACCTTGCCGATTCCCGAAATCGGTCAATTAGCCAACCGGGTAAAACAGCGCTTCATAAAACAACCCCCAGGTCTCTAGAACGGTCATTGTTGCGATGGCTGCGTTGGCAGGGGCAAGCCAAAACCTCTGGTCAGCCGGAGCTGTTACCGATCACCTGGATTCTAGGGGTTCTGGCCAAAGTTATATGATGAAAGAATTCCGATCGCTCCTATCCCATGGTTTTTACCCTTGACCCCCTTGGCTATAGCCCCATTCCTACCCCGCCACCAGGCTTCAAGTCTGGCTTTGTGGGCATTGTGGGACGGCCCAATGTGGGTAAGTCTACCCTGATGAATGCTCTGGTCGGTCAGAAGGTAGCCATTACCTCCCCCACCGCCCAGACTACCCGCAACCGGTTGCGGGGAATTTTATCCACCGACCAGGCCCAAATTATCTTTGTAGACACCCCTGGCATTCACAAGCCCCACCACGAGTTAGGTAAAATTCTGGTCAAAAATGCCCGTCTGGCCATTGATGCGGTGGATGTCACCCTGCTGGTGGTAGACGGGGCAGTAGAGGCGGGACGGGGTGATCAGTTCGTAGCCGAGTTACTCAGCCATAGCCAGAATCCGGTGATTGTGGGGGTGAATAAGGTGGACCTGCAACCTACGGAGGCCGATAGTCTGAATGCTAGCTACGCAGCCTTGGCCGCAGCCCATGATTGGCCCCTGGTGAAGTTTTCGGCGTTACAAACCAGCCATTTAGATCAACTGCTGGCGCTGCTGATTGACCAGTTGGAGCCAGGTCCCTACTACTATCCCCCCGATCTGGTTACCGATCAGCCCGAACGGTTCATTATGGGAGAGCTAATTCGGGAGCAAATCCTGCTGCATACCCGGGAAGAAGTGCCCCACTCGGTGGCGATCGCCATTGACCGGGTGGAAGAAGCCGATACCATCACCCGCATTTTAGCCACTATTCACGTTGAGCGGGATTCCCAAAAGGGAATTCTGATTGGTAAGCAGGGATCAATGCTAAAAACCATCGGCTCAGAAGCTCGCCAGCAGATTCAGAAACTGGTGATGGGACCGGTATATCTAGAGCTCTTTGTCAAGGTAGTGCCCCGTTGGCGGCAATCCCGGAATCGCCTGCAGGACTTTGGTTACCAAGTGGAGAACTAGGGGCGATGGCCAGAGATATCCCCAATTTAAAGGATCTTCTTAGCCCAGGGCAAAACCTGGGCATCGTCCTGGTCACGATTGACAGCGAAGCTAACGGTTTGGCCCTGGCCCGCCAACTGGTGGAGAGCCGGTTAGCGGCCTGCGTCAGTCTTAACCCCATCCAATCGATCTATCGCTGGCAGGAAACCCTCCAGAGCGAGAGGGAGTGGCAGTTAGTCATTAAAACCGATCTGAGGGGCCTCACCGCTTTAACCCAGCTCATTACCCAGCACCATCCCTACGAGGTTCCAGAAATTATTGCCTTGCCCATTGTGGCCGGGTTTAGTCCCTACCTCCATTGGCTGGAGAGTCAGATCGATCCCGTCGCCCCGCAGGAATAATCCCAGGACTCCCCAGCCGCTGACCCGCCCCTTTTAAGATTTGCCCCAGACTGGTTTACAAACCGTAATAGTTCGGTTAATGTAAGGATATACATACCTCGTTACCCCTGGCCTTAGGCCCTTACGGTAACTTTCTTTGTAAACCCGCACTTCTTACTATCATGACAACAACCCTTCAACAACAACGGAGCGCTTCCCTGT
>JBEITR010000023.1:0-44684 GCA_040374765.1 Leptolyngbya sp. | reverse complement strand
ACCTTCTTTGATGACCTGCGGGCTTTAACTCGGTACCTGTATTTCGACAGTTGGGATCATCTCCTTACCTTCATGCTCGAGGGGCTAGAACTGGAAAGCCCTCCCAATAGCAGCTGATTCTTTAAAATGAGAATTGCTGGGGAAATTACTAACCGAGATCAACAGTTCGCCACCTACCAGCGGGTAGACCTGGGTGAAGGGATTGGCTTAGATCTGGTGTTGGTGCCCGGCGGCTCTTTTATCATGGGTTCTCCAGCCCATGAACCTATCCTGGGGAATGTATCTGGGTATCCCCGTGACCTATTCAACAACGAACGGCCTCAACACCTGGTCACCCTAGCCGATGTTTGGATGGGCAAGTATCCGGTTACCCAGGCCCAATATCAACGGTTGATGGGTGAAAATCCATCCCAGTTCAAGGGGGATAACCGTCCGGTGGAACAGGTGAACTGGGATGAGGCGATGGAGTTCTGCGATCGCCTATCGGATCACACCGGGCAAACCCATACCCTACCCAGTGAGGTCCAGTGGGAATACGCCTGTCGGGCCGGTACCTCCACCCCTTTTCACCATGGTGAGACCACTACCCCCAATCTAGCCAATTATGGCGCCGATCTCGCCTACGGAGATGGTCCTACGGGAATCTATCGAAAAACCACGACTCCGGTGGGGAGCTTCCCTCCCAATGCCTTTGGCCTCTACGACATGCACGGCAATGTGTGGGAATGGTGTCTCGACCTCTATCACGAGAACTATGAAGGCGCTCCCACCGATGGCAGTGCCTGGGTGACGGGGGGAGACCCGGACTATCGCATCATTCGTGGCGGATCCTGGTACTGTTATCCTCATTTTTGTCGCTCCGCTTCACGGGATCACGATCTTCGTGATGTTCACCTCAGTAACTTTGGTTTTCGAGTGGTGGCCAGTTGACATGGGCTTTTAGGGGTTTGGCTTTCAGGGACGAGCTGGAGCTACGGTAATCGTCAATATTAGGTTGCAGGTCGGTAAGCCAGCTATACTCTTTCCTCAGCTTACTGATTCGCCAACTTACCTCTAAAACCCAGCTCAATCCCGCTAAGCTATAACGGATAGCCTACGGGGTTTTACCAATGCTGTCAGCCCACCAGACGGACAATGGAAGGAGAGCCTTCTAACTGTTATGAGCCAAGGTTTTTATCAATGGGGGCTGAAACTATGGGCCCTACTGGTACTTCTTCTGTTGTGTTTACCCCTAACCACAGCCGCCCAGGCCCAGATAAATTCGGCCACGGCTGCTAACTCACCCGAGTTAGAACAGGTGATAACGGGAGTGAAACCCACCACCGTAGAATTGGGCGGCAATCCTCTGTTTGAAGTAAAAACTAGCTTAGGCACCCTTTCTGCCGCAGACCGAGCTCAGTTAATCAATCAACGGTTGAAACAAATTGCTGAAAAAATTCAGGATCCAGTGCCTGCTTTTAAGGCTGAGGCTGATGAGCAAAACCTCTTAATTGTGACTGAAACTCAGCCCCCCTTGGCCATTATAACCATTACCCCTAAAGATGGGGAAGTAGCCCAGGAAACTCAAGAAAAACTGGCAGAAAATTATATCCAAAAAATTCGGACGGCAATAGAAATCTATCGAACTGAACGTAGTCCCCAAAAGATCTTATGGGCTATTTTTTATACTATTCTGGCCAGTTTAGGGTTGCTTCTGACCTTTAAGCTATACGATCGACTATATGCCCTTACCCTCGATCGCCTCAATCAGTGGATGAGCAACCATGATTCACTCCTGGGCTTAAGGGGAACTCGATTCATTTCTTTGACTCCCTTTCTAGAGTTATTTTTACGATTTTTTGATCTGGCTCGTAATATTCTAAATTTAGTATTAATAGGTTTCTACTTTTTTCTGATCTTGAGTTTTTTTCCCTGGACGGAACCATTGTCAGAAAACTTTTGGGCTCTGATCAGAGCAATATTTAACCAAATTATTAGCGCAATTATTGTCTATCTTCCTAATTTGATTATTTTAGTTTTGATTATTTTTATTACCCGTGAAATTCTAGCTTTTATTCAGCTATTTTTTAGAGAGATTGGGCGCGGTAACATTACTGTTTCCTGGCTGTATCCAGACTGGATCGAGATGACGTTTAGGTTGATTAGTTTTTTTGTCATTGCCCTAGCCTTTGCGATCGCCCTACCATTTCTACCAGGGTTCCAGTCCCCCGCCTTTCAAGGTGTCTCTCTACTAATTAGTGCTTTATTGACCTTTGGGGCTGCCAGCACCGTCGCTAACATCGTGGGAGGTATAGTTGCGGTCTATACTCGCAGCTTTCAAATCGGTGACATGGTAAAGATTGGCGAGTTGGTGGGAATTGTGGTCTCAAAGGATTTGTTAGTCACGCGCATTCGCACGCCTAAAAATGAAGTGATAACCATTCCCAATGCTACCGTAGTGACTAGTAACATCATTAACTACAGTTGTCTGGCACGGGATAGAAGTGATGCAACAGGATTAATTTTACACACCACCATCACCCTTGGTTATGACATTCCCTGGGAAGCAGTACACAAGGCTTTGATTGCAGCTGCTGTCGCCACCCCCGATATTTTGCTATCCCCATCGCCTTTTGTATTACAAACCGCCCTCAATGACTTCAACGTCAGCTATGAGTTAAATGCCTATACAGACCGCCCAGAGAAAATGCCTGCCATCTATTCTGCCTTGCATCAGAATATTCAAGACAAATGCAATCAAGCTGGAATTGAGATCCTCTCTCCTGGCTACCTAGCTATGCGGGATGGCAACCACAGTACAATCCCGGCAGACTATTTGCCAGAAGATTACCAATCCCCAGGATTTCGCCTTAATTCCATGGGGAAATCTGACCACTCCCCTCCCTAGGTTACATAGATCTTACTCTGGGAACGGAAATGCCCCCAGCAGTGTATGGTTTGGTTGGCTGACACAATTTAGTTAGAGGCTGTTAGGTGTGTATTACTGACCCTAGCTGTTGAGCAAGACCCCTTTCAGGCTAAATCGCCAGCTCAATCTACAGGGGGAGCCAGGCTGTCGTACTGCTCCCCTACCCAGGGCATGGTTACCAGGTCCTCAAAGGTCACCTGGCGGTCCTTTTCCAGGGCCTCAATGCGACGTTTCTCGGCATAAATCTGATTTTGAAAGTAGGTGATCTGGTCCAGGTTACTGCTGGCGTCGGTTTTTTCCCAAAGGGCCAGAAAGTGACGATAGCGCTTTTCACACAGGTTTTTTTCCATGCAGGCGGCGGCCGCTCGAATAATTAGGGGTCCGCGCAGAATATCGCGGCGGGTCTTTTCCCCCAAATGCAAAAGGGATTGCATGGAGAGGCTGGCCAGCCCCGCATCGGCCAGCTGGTGACGCAGTTGGCTGACTAGATCGGGACTGTCTTCCTGCTGGGGTTGACTCAGTAACCTCTGAATGTGACGCCAGAGGGCGCGGTGGTGGGAGTAACTGAACTGCAAATCCCGGTCCTCTAGTACCTGGCCGATCTCCTGGCGGTGACTGGGGGCGTGGAGAAAGAGTCGGAGTAGGGCCGCCTCCGCCTGTTCCAGGGAACTGGTGGCGGGGGCGGGACTCGGTGTTACGGGGGGAGGGGCGTTCTGGGAGGTAGTCCGACGCTGGCGCCGTACCTGGGTGATCAGGTTTTCCGCCAGTAGGGGCACTAGGCGACTATCCCCGTTGCTAAAGATTTCCGCACAGTAACGGACGTAGTGGGTGCGGGTATCGGCGTTGGCAATATCCCCCAGCAGCTGGACGATCGCCTGGGTGGTTTGTTGAAACTGGTCGGCCTGGCGCAGGTCTTTGTCCTGAATGAGTTGGTGAATCTGCCAGTCAATCCAGAGGGGGGCCGCCTTGACAAGGGCCTGGTAGTCGCTAGGGCTATGGTGCCGTAGGAACTCGTCTGGGTCCTTACCAGCGGGCAGGTTCAACACCCGCAGTTGGACATCCCCCCGGTAGGCCATGGCCTCCACTTCGCCGATCGCCCGCTGGGCTGCCTTCACCCCGGCGCTATCAGCGTCAAAGTTGAGCACAATTTGCTTAGATTCGCTATAACGTAAAATTTGCTTTACCTGGACGGTGCTGAGGGCCGTCCCCAGGGCCGCCACGGTATTTTCGATGCCAGCCGCGTGGAGGGCAATCACATCGAAGTAGCCTTCCACCACGATCGCCTGGTCGGCCTTGGCGATCGCCGCCCGGGCCAGATCTAAGCCGTAGAGGGTTTTACCCTTATCAAACAATTCCGTGTCGGGGGAGTTCAGGTACTTGGGTTTTTCCTCCCCTAAGGCCCGGCCCCCAAAACCAATTATCCGACTCTGGCTATCACGGATGGGAATCATCAGCCGATCGCGGAAGCGATCGTAGTAGCCCTCTCCCTGTTGACGGGGCACAATTAAACCGGCCTGTTCCACTAAACGGACGGGATAGTGCTTTTGGTCCACCAGGTAACCGTACAGGGTTTGCCATCCCCCCGGGGCAAAACCCAGTTCAAACCGTTGAATGGTGGCCTCTGTCAGCCCCCGGGTTTGGCGCAGATAGGCTAGGGCCTCGGCTCCATCAGGTTGGGCTAGGGCGTGCTGGTAGAAGCGAGCGGTGACCGCCAGCACTTCGTAAAGTTGTTCGCGGAGGCTGAGTTGATGCTGCAACTGCTGCCGTTGCCCCGGTTCTAGGGTTTTTACCGGCACCTGGTAGCGCTGGGCCAGGTCCAGCACCACCTCGCCGAAGGAACGCTGGTTCAGGGTCATTAAAAATTTAAAGGCGTTACCCCCTGCACCGCAGGAGAAGCAGTAGTAAAACTGCTTGCTGGGGCTGACGCTAAAACTGGGGGATTTATCTTCGTGGAAGGGACAGAGGCCGGTAAAATCTTTGCCCTGCTTCTTTAACACCACGTATTGGGAGACAATGTCCACAATGTCGGCGCGATCGCGCACCGCTTCGATGGTATCGGGGTGGAGACGGGGAGTATCCATGGGACAGCAATGGAGCGGGGGCAAACCAATAGCTTAGTGTAGCCCGAAAGTCAGATTTAGCCCGGTGAGGATGACGGCCCCAGGCTGGGACTGGGAGCGGAACCATAGTAGTAGAAATCTCTATATCAACTCTAGAATTTGCAGCGGCATTAACGGGCAGAAGTTTTTAGAATGGTGAGTAGATCACCCCTCTGATTTTTCTAAGGATTTTTTCATGGAAACAATGACCCTGAACCCAACTAATGTCGAACAGGTGCTCGATGACCTGCGCCCTTTCCTGCTGGCCGATGGGGGCAATGTAGAGTTGGTGGAAATTGATGGTCCGGTAGTAAAGTTACGCCTGCAGGGAGCCTGTGGGTCCTGCCCTAGTTCTGCGATGACCCTACGTATGGGTATTGAGCGCCGTCTGCGGGAGTTTATTCCCGAAATTGCTGAGGTTGAGCAAGTATTTTAAAGCCCATTGCACCAATTTTGGGGGGCTGGGGCTGGCCTGAATCAACCCTAGGTTTTATGGCTAAAAAGGGTGCCGCCAGGTCACCCGGCCAGCCTAGGACCATCGCCCCCATAGGACTTGCAGATGGATGTCTTTTAACTTGATATCTCCTAACTAACCAGCGGATCTAGGATTACCGGATATTAACCATAGAAGACTAAGTAGGGACATTCACCCGCCTCCGCCCCGGCAGACCTGGCTGCGGCTATAATATCCTTGGTAGTCTCACTCAGGAGATCGGCGACCATGGCTGGTTTTACAGATCTGGTGAAGAAAACCTTTTACCTTGGAGTAGGAGCCGCCGCCTATGCGGGGGAAAAGGCTACCCATACCCTCAAGGACTTACAAAAGCTTAGCTCTAATCTGAAGGACTTGCAGCAACAGGCCCAGACCCTGGTTAACGACCTAGTCGAGCGGGGAGAAATTACCGCAGAAGAGGCTCAACGTCTGGTTAACCAACTGGTGAATCGCCCTGGAGAAAGTCCCACCCATCCTCCTGCCAGCGTAGAACCCCGATCCATTGATATCAGTGATGCAGAAAGTTCTAGCCTCGATCTAGCCTCAACTCTGCGCCAACAGGTGGCAACCCTGGGACAGGAGTTGGACGCTCTCCGAAAAAAGTCCAAACACCTCTGATATAGGACTAGCCTCGACAGCCTATGGCTAGTTTGATCTAGGTTTGGCCAAGGGGCATGAAAGGAATACTGGAATATCCTGATTCCTGTTTTTATTTATAGTTTTCTGACCCAATCAGGGCAAAATAGGAGTTTGTAATGATGGATTACCACTTTTATGTCCTTTGACCGAGCTGCTGTTAATCCCAGTCTGGCTGCCCTAACCGCGATCTCCCTCAAGGTCGCGGGTTTAATCACCATTGTTTCTGCCCTGGTCGATTATTTAACTCTGCTGATTCCCCTTGATTTCGGCAATGCCCAATGGCAACTGGCTACGGCCACCCAAATTACCGATCGGGGCATTTTACCCTTAGTGGGTATCGCCCTCATGCTCACCAGTCTGTGGATCGATGGCACCCGCAAGACGGCGGCGCAACCGGGGTTCTGGCAGACCATTGATGTCCGCTTCTGGCTGTGCATCCTAGCCAGTTTACTCAGCTTGCTTTATCTGATATTGCCTGTTTTCCATCTCAGTGCAGTGCGCCTATCCAGTCAGGCGGCCTTACAGCAGGTTGGTGCAGAAGCTAGTCAGGCTTCCAGCCAGATGGAGCAGCGGCTGTCAACCGAGTTAGGACAACAGCAGCAGCAACTGCAAGCCCTGATGCAAAACCAGGAGTTACTCACCCAGGCTATTAAAAGCGGTCAGTTACCCAAGGATATTGAGAAATACCGAAACGACCCTGAAGGCTTGAAACAGTTTTTGCAAAAACAGGCTGATCAGGCTCGGGAGAGAGTTCAAAATCAGATCGGTAGTCGGCGGGCCGAGGCAGAGCGGCGGGTTCAGGTTGAATCCTGGAAAGCGGCTATTCGTACCTTAATTACCAGTTTGTTACTGGCGGTGGGTTACGCTGTAATTGGCTGGCAAGGGTTACGACAGACCGTTAACCGTTAACTCAGGGACTGCTTTAGGGCCTCTTGGCCTACGGCTTGGTAAATATCCTGAAGGTAGGCCAAAACCACAGGTCCATCTTCCGCCGGTAGGGGCATTTTGCCCAGGGTCTCCAGTACGGACGTAGGGGATGGGATAATCACTACCAGGTCGCTGTCCAGGGGGCGATCGTAGCGCCAAAATCTAGATAGATCGGGGGGCGGGCTAGCTATGGTTGGGCCTGACTCTGTTTCCTCTTGTTCTACGGCTGCCGATAGAGGGATCAGTGTACTGGCCTGACGCTTGTGGCGCAGGGCTTCTAAAATGCTATCTCGACTCCGACCCCGCAGTTGAAACAGCACAAAGGGGTCTTCTCGAAAGAAATCGCCTAACTGGTAATAAACCGCAGCAATGTGTTTACAAGGATTTTTGGGATCGGGGCAACTGCACCGGGAATGGACCTCTGCCAGATTAAAGGGAAACAGGCTTAAACCATTGGCGGTGAACACCGCCTCAATTTCCCCCGGCATTTCCCCCGCCAGTAACTGGGCAGAGTAGATAGCCTGTTCTGAAAGGGAGTCCACGACGTAGTTCCAGTCTTCGTCACTAAAGGCGTCTAGCCAGATAGAGAGTTTATAGGGTTCGGTTGCCGTGCCTTGGACCAAAGCGGTAACCTTAGACCCCTTGTATTCCAGACTCAGGATATGCCCCTCACGAGCGTAGATACGGCCCCGTTCCAGGCGTTTTTTAAAGCGGTAGGAATTGAGTAAATCTACCCAGCGCTGGACCCACCAGGCTTCTTCTTCCAGGGTATAGGGGGGCTTGACAGCAGGGGTATGGGTCATAGATCGCGAGCCATAAATGGCACCAGCTATATGGTAAGAAGCAATTACAAGGATGGTGCGTTGTTTTGATCATAACAGCGATGGTGTGGTCCTCGACCCCTAAGGTGTTGCAGGTCAGTCTCGTCCCAATAGTTCCTGAATGATGCGGGCCTGGCTGGATAGGATGCCCACTAGCCGCCGAGGGGGATGGGGAAGCACCTGAATCAGGGTGGGGGTCGCTGAGATATGCTCGGCCTCTGCCATTTCTGGATGTTTCAGCACATCCACCAGTTCCAAGCTGTAGGGGCTGGACAGGGCTGCTTCCAGACTACGGTGCAGGAGCCTTAACATTTGCTCCGTTGCCAGGGTATCACTACCGTTGACAAAGAGTTTGAACTGGTAAATTTGGGGTGAGGGTAGGATAGGCTCTCGCTCTTCGGGTTGAGGCTGAGCGATCCGCTCAGGCTGAACATCAGACTGAATGGGCAGAATCAAATCGTGGCATTGCCATAACTGGGGAAAATCAGCCCGATAGGACTCAATCACTCGCCGGGAGCATTCTTCTAAATTGCCGTAGTTGGGCTGCCACTGCAGATCTCCCAGATCAAATAGGGCATTCAACAGGGATTGAAACTGCAACACCCGGGGATAGGCTTCAGCCACGGTAACCAGGGTTTGACTGCTGGCGTCGATCCAGCGATCGACGGTGGCGGTAAAACAGGGCAGTAAAAAATACGGGGGAGCACTTAACCCCAGATGGCGCTGTAGGGCAGCACAGAGATCCAGGTGCCAGTGCACCCCTTTACGGTGATCGCGGCAATAGACACAATCACCGGCCGGGGTAAACAGCGCTAAACCCTTAAAGCTGGGGCTTGTGATCACAGAATTAGAGGCGTCCACGCAGCATTTGGGCCATTTCATTCTGCTTAGGCGACATTTCCAGAGCGACTTCCTCCGTAATGCGACCTGACTCGTAGAGGGCGTAGAGGGTTTGGTTCATGGTACACATGCCATCAAAGGTGCACTTTGGCATCAAGGCTTCCACTTCGTCCAGTTGACCACGCACAATGTAGTCCTTAATAGCATCAGTATTAATTAAAATTTCGTGGAATGCGGCCCGTTTGCCGTCGGTGGTGCGGCATAGCCCTTGGGCAATAATAGCCACCAGAGACTCCGCCAGAGCTACCCGAATAGGTGCCTCTTGCTCGGGGTTGTAAAGACTAAGAATCCGCTCTACAGTTTTCACTGCGCTATTGGTATGTAGAGTACCCAGCACCAAGTGGCCGGTTTGGGACGCCTTAAGAGCCGTGCTGACGGTTTCCTGATCTCGCATTTCACCCACTAGAATAATGTCGGGATCCTCTCGTAGTGAGGCCTTAAGGGCGTGGCTAAATTCCCTGGTGTTTAACCCGACTTCCCGTTGTTTAACCAGGGATCGTTTACTCTGGTGGACAAATTCAATAGGGTCCTCAATGGTAATAATGTTTTTGGCCATTTCCGTATTGATGTAATCAATCATGGCGGCCAGGGTGGTTGATTTACCCGATCCAGTCGGGCCTGTAATTAAAACTAAGCCTTTCTGGTAATGGCATACATCCTTGAAAACCGGAGGGAATCCCAGTTGATCGAGGCTTAGCACCTTAACTGGAATCAGCCGCAGGACCATTCCCGGCCCCCGCAGCGAATCAAAAATATTAAACCGCACCCGAGTAAATTCGTACTGGGCAGCACCGTCAAAATCCAGATTGTCGCGAAACCGCTGGATCTCTTCAGGGCGCAGAATTTCTGCCAGCCAGCGGTAAAAGGTGTCTTCGTCTGTCACAGGGTATTCGGTTGGACAAATCTCGCCGCGATCGCGGAATCTAGGAGCTTCGCCCACGCCCAGATGTACATCGGAAAAGCCCCGATCAAAGGCTTCCCGGATAATTTTTTTGAGGCTCAGGCTATGGCCTACGGCTAGGGTTTCTGAGGTCTTGGGTAAAGGTGGAGGGGCCGGCGGACGATGGCGCACCTGACCCGAGGGTACTTCAGGGGTCTGGGTAAATCGAGGGGGCGGGGGAGGAACCGGAGGGCTAGGGGGAAGATTAGAGGGTTCAGCCATAGGGTGGATTCTCCGCAATGATCGTAGACTGCCGGATAAGGGTAAAGTATAACCCTGAACCCTGTCTAGTGTGTTCAGGACAGGGTGAGAGTGGCTTCAGTAGTTAGAGTATTGATCCTTGGATTGGTCGTGATCTTTCTCCCCATCTTCTCAGGGATATATAGCTGTGACCAGAAGCCTTAGGACAGGGTTGGCCGATCAGTTTCATGGCCCATCACTGACCACGGGTCTGGGGTGAGCCGATAGCCACAGGAGTAAACCCCTGTGCCCTCGAAGATCCTGGCCAGAGCCATGCCAAAACTATAATTTTTTGATCGATTTTGATCGATCATCTCCCCAAAGTCATTCCTATCAGTAAAATTGCGGATGTCAGGTGTTTAGTTCCGTGAAGTCGTCAACCCTCGAACTATTGCACCCAGGACTGTTGATTGATGGTGACATTTTCCTTGCGGGCCGCGGGCCATCATGGCCGTATTCTGGTCATAGAAGACGACGATGCCAACCGCTTAGTTTTCACAGATTATCTAACCTACGCTGGCTTTACGATTCGCGCCCTGCCCAGTGGTCTGAATCTTAGCTACCATTTGCAGGAGTTTCGACCCGACTTGATGTTGCTCGATCTAGGCTTACCTGACATTGATGGCTATAGCTTACTGGCTAGCCTGCGGTCTTCCCCTGAGTGGGGACACCTGCCGGTTATTGTGGTGTCGGGCTATGCCTTTCCGGCAGAACAACAGCGGGCCCTATGCCTGGGCATCAGTCGCTATCTGGTGAAGCCCATTCATCTACAGGAGTTAATCGAGTCGATTCAGACCGCTCTCCGTCTTAACCCTCTTGGCCAGGCCGAGGTAACCGATGGGGAGGTGACCGTTGCCATGGAGGATCAAGACCCAAATCTCCAGAGGGAAGCTCCCCTCTCCCAGCCAGAAAGCCCTTAGCCATGTCCCAGACTTTACCGTTATGCTGGTTAACGACGAGTCCTGGAGTCCATCGAAACGGTGTTACCTAGCCCTCTGGTTAATGATCCTGAACGGTTAGAGCTGCGCCTGGGAGAAATTCCCCGGGAGCCAGGGGTATATTTTATGAAGGATGCCGGGGACCAGGTTCTCTATATTGGCAAGTCCAAGTGTCTGCGCACCCGGGTGCGGTCCTACTTTCGCGATCGCCAGAACCACATGCCTCGCACCATGGTGATGGTGATGCAGGTGGTGGAGATTGAATTTATTGTCACGGACACAGAGGCAGAGGCCCTCGCCCTGGAGGCCAACTTAATCAAGCAGCATCAGCCCTACTTTAATGTGCTGCTGCGGGATGACAAAAAATATCCCTACCTTTGTGTAACCTGGTCAGAGCCCTACCCCCGTCTGTTAATTACCCGGAAGCGTCGCCAGAGTGCTAAGGATAGGTACTATGGTCCCTACGTGGATGTGGGTCTGCTACGCAGTACGGTGAACCTGGTGAAGCGGACCTTTCCCCTACGCCAGCGGCCCCAGCCCCTGTTCAAAGACCGACCCTGTTTAAACTACGACATTGGTCGGTGCCCCGGCGTATGTCAGCAGTTAGTATCTCCCGAGGAGTACCACAAAACCCTACAACGGGTGGTGATGGTATTTCAGGGCCGGACAACGGAATTGGTGGATAGCCTCACCCAGCAGATGGACAAGGCGGCGCTAGATCTGCGGTTTGAACAGGCCGCCCGATTACGGGATCAGATTCGGGGACTGGAGCGCCTCTGCGCCGATCAGAAGGTGGCTCTGCCAGACGATACTATTTCCCGAGATGCGATCGCCCTGGCAGCGGATGAAAAGTACGCCTGTGTACAAATCTTCCAGGTACGAGCCGGGCGCCTGGTGGGGAGGCTAGGTTTTGTCGCCGATGCGGAGTCAGGTACGGCCGGAGCGATATTACAGCGGGTACTGGAGGATCACTACCAAACGGTGGAGGCGGTGGAAATTCCAGCGGTGATCCTGGCCCAGCATGCCCTGCCGGAGACGGAAATTCTAGCGGATTACCTGAGTCAGCGGCGGGGGCGTAAGGTCACCATTGAAGTGCCCCAGCGCCAAAGTAAGGCTGACTTAATTGATATGGTGGAACGCAACGCTGAATACGAACTGGTGCGGACCCAGGCGGTCGCCGATCGCCAAATTCAGGCCCTCCAGGATTTAGCGGTGATCCTGGACCTACCCGACCTACCCAAGCGCATCGAAGGCTACGATATTTCCCATATTCAGGGGTCAGATGCGGTGGCCTCCCAAGTAGTCTTTATGGATGGGCTACCGGCGAAACAGCACTACCGCCACTATAAAATCAAAAATCCCCAGGTCCGCACCGGTCACTCCGATGACTTTGCCAGTATGGCAGAGGTGATTCGTCGTCGTTTCCGTCGCTATGCGGAGGCCCCCGACCAATCCCGTCTGGGCAATCCTGACTGGCCCGATCTGGTGATGATTGACGGGGGAAAAGGGCAACTCTCGGCAGTGGTGGAGGTCCTGAGGGAAATGAATCTGCTGGAGGATGTACAGGTGGTGAGCCTGGCTAAGAGGCGAGAGGAGGTCTTTCTGCCAGGAGCCTCCCAACCCCTCGCCACCGAGCCGGAACAACCCGGACTACAGTTGTTGCGCCGCCTCAGGGATGAGGCCCACCGCTTTGCCGTCAGCTTCCATCGCCAGCAACGCAGCGATCGCATGCGACGATCCCGTTTGGCCGACATCCCTGGCCTCGGTCACCACCGTCAGAAACAACTGCTAGCCAGCTTTCGGTCCATTGACTACATTCGCGTAGCCACCCCCGAACAACTGCAAACCGTGCCTGGCATTGGTCCCCAACTGGCCCAACAGATCTATGAGTACTTCCATCCCCAAGCCGAACCCGGCGCAGACAAGCTAACCCTTCCCGCCCATCCGGGCAATAGCTGAGATGGACGGAAAGCCAGCTATCCTACCCTCTCTCGTTCGCCCCCAGCGGTCACAGTCAGGGGACTGCTAAAACTGCACGATGGCCAACCGGGAAGTTGCCAGGCGATTCATCCAGGCAACCAGAAACTCGTAGTTAGCCTGATACTCCGCCCTGTCCTGGGTATCGGCGGGGTAGGGCAGCAAGCCCTGCAAAGCCGCACTGGTAACGCAAAACATCGACTTTTGAAAACTCTGACAAATTTTCACCCGCACATCCCCCAGACCCCGTCCGTAGGATGCATAGAAGGCGGTCAGGTAATCGGGTAGGAAATGGCGCATATCCTGCATCAACAGAGTGGGTGGAATCCCTGCTCCACCAATAGGAACAGGATCGGCATAGAGAGCTCCGTACTCAAACCGACTCTGGTCATCGGGAATTTGGTAGGCTTGGGCGTTATAGGAAACGGTACCCAAAAAGGGAGTTCCCCGAAAAAAGACCGCTTCCACGTAAGGAACCGCCACATCCATTAAAAAGGTGATGCCAGCGGACTTGGGCACCAAATCGTAAACCGAGTCATCAATGGTAACCGCGTAGGTAATCGGTAGATCGGCGGCAGCCACCAGACCCGCTTTGATGTGGGCCACCACCTGGGGAATGGTAGAGATTTTACCCTGGTCGTAGCGATCAGAGAGATCAATAAACAGGTCACTCATCACCCGCCAAAATTGGCCCAGGGCGCTATAGTAGGCCAGTTGGCGGACCTGCTCCGGCAGAAAATCCGGAAACACTCGACCTAACCCCTGAATCAGCCAATTACCTTTGGTTTTAGCTTCTGTAGCGCGGCGACAGTGGTCTAGAAAGTCCTGGGAATCAAGATACTGATCAAACCTACCGCCCCCATGCCAGAGCATGGTTTTCATGCAGTATTCAGCGTACTCAAAGTTGATCCGATCGTGCCCCCAGTGCTGCAACAGGCGAGCTAAGGAGATTTCGCCATTAAAATACTTAAAGAAGGGAAACAGGACTAAAAACTGGTGATCGGCAATGTAGATCAGGTTACGGGAGTAGGCATCCAGGACAACTCCATAACTCTTTAAAATTCCCACTACCTCTAACAGGTTGGTTTCGCTATCGGGCAGCAGAGCCTGGGCGGAGAGTAGCCGTTTGATAAAGGACTCCAGGGGATGGGGTGTAGCAACAGGGCTAGAACTCATGGCAATGGAGACCTCAGGGTGTCGGCAATGAGAGCGGGGGAAGCCGCGGTAAAGGGCCAATTACTAGCCTGCACCTGGTAGGGCTGATGCAGCACTAGGGTGGTGTGTTCACTCCAACGGGCTAGCCAGTTGGGCTGCAAACCGAGGGCTACAATTAAGGCAGCCAGAACCAGGGCGGGTAGGCGATCGCGCCAGGTTACCGAGGGAAGATCAATATCCGGTTGGGGCGTCTGGCTAAAGGGAGTAATGGCCAGACGGCCGAAAAAGGCGCGGTTTACCAGCAGCAAAAAATATACGGCTGTCAACCCCGATCCCACCATAGAGAGGAGGGTTTGCACCGGAAAGATCAAAAAGCTACCCCGAAACACCAGAAACTCTGACATAAAACCTGCCATGCCGGGGATTCCAGCGCTGGCCATCACCCCCAGAATCATCAGGGATCCCACAAAGGGTAGGCCCCGCTCGGGATTGAGTAAACCCCTGAGCACATTCAAATCGCGAGTACCGGTGGTCTGATAGACCACTCCTACCAGCAAAAATAGCAAACCAGCAATCAGTCCATGGCTGACCATCTGAAAAACGGTGCCCACAATACTGAGGGGAGTGGAGGCGGAAGCGGCCAGCAAAACATAACCCATATGGCCGATGGAACTGTAGGCGACCATTTTTTTCATATCGTTCTGGGCGATCGCCGCCAGAGAACCGTAGAGTATGCTCACCACAGCCCAGGTAGCCAGCACCGGGGCCAGGGTCATCCAGGCGTCGGGAAACAGCCCCAGACCAAACCGGACCAGTCCGTAGGTACCTAATTTTAACAACACCCCAGCCAGCAATACCGACACCGGAGTTGAAGCTTCTACGTGGGCATCAGGCAGCCAGGTATGGAAAGGAAATAGGGGAACCTTAATGCCAAAGCCAATCAGCAGGGAAATCAGTAAAATACTCTGTTGCATCAAGGGTAAGGCGCTGGCCATCTGGCGATCGTAGTTAAAGTTGGTATTACCGGAAAGCCACACCAAACCCAGAAATGCGCCTAGAATCAGGACCCCAGATAGGGCTGTATAGATTAAGAACTTGGTGGCGGCATAGCCCCGCCGGGCTCCTCCCCAGATAGCGATAAGTAGATAGAGGGGAATCAGTTCTAATTCATAGAAAATAAAAAATAGCAACAGGTTAGCGGAGAGAAAAGCCCCTGCTACAGCGCCATTAATCACCAGCATCAGAGCATAGTAAAGGCGCGGTCTATGGAGTTGGGGGTCACTGATGTAAAGGGCGACCAATCCCAACAGACTATTAACCACCAGGAGGGGCAAAGATAGCCCGTCCAATCCCAGCCGGTAGCTTAACCCCAGGGGCTCCACCCAGGATAGGAGTTCCTCAAATTGAAAGTCAGAGATAGTGAGGTTGAATTGACTAGCCAGAACACCCAGCCACAGCAGGGTTAGCCCCAGGGTGACATTGCCAATCACCTTAGCCGTAAAGGCCGTTAGCTTGCCGGGCCAAAACCCTACCACCAAGCCCCCAAGAATAGGAATGAGAATCAGTATACTCAGCATAGTTTGGCTTACCAGAGACTCCAGGTCATCAAAATACCCAGCAGGCCTACCCCGGCGATGATGGTTAAAAGATAGAGCTGGGATTGACCGGTCATACTATATTTGAGACTCTCACCTCCCAGTAGGGAGGCCAAGCCGATGGCATTAACCAGACCATCAACGACATAGCGATCGAACCAGTTGCTCAGGCGGGACAGGCCCCCTATAGCGGCTACAACGGTTTTATCGTAGATCCGTTCCGTATAGAAGTCGTAGGCCAGCAAATCCTGCACCAGCCGTAGGGGGCGGTTTAGGGATCGAGCCAGCGACCTGGAAAGGGGAACAACCGCCCCCAACCCCAACCCTGCTAGACCACTACTGGCCACTGCCAGGATCGCGCCCCAATTAATCGTCTCCCAGGCTGGCAATAGGGAAAGCCTGGCCATAATTAAAGGTACCAGCAGAGTAACGATAGCAAGGGTGACCATGGGTAAGGCCATGGGCCAGGGCACCTCTGGAGCCCGGCGAGTTTTGGGCTGGGACTTACCTAAAAATAGCAGTCGAAAGACTCGCATAAAATTCAGGGTAGTGAGGCCATTAACCAGCAAAAAGACTACTGCCAAAAGTGGAGTAGCCGGACTCAACGCGTCAACCCCTAACTGCATTCCCCAAAAACATCCCAAGGGCAAAATCCCCACCATGCCCAGGGCACCCGTACCATAGGCCAGGGTCGTAGCTGGCATTTTGGACCAGAGTCCCCCCATTTCCGTAAGATTTTGGCCGTTAGTAGTGGTAATGATAGACCCCACAGCCATAAAAATCAGGGCTTTAGCGACAGCATGGGTGAGTAACAGGGTGAGAGCAACCCCAGGCCACTCTGCCCCCACCGCAATAAATACCAACCCCAAATAGGCACTGGTAGAGTAGGAGAGGGTACGCTTCAGGTCAATCTGGGCGATCGCCACGAGGGACGCACCAATGGCGGTAATACTGCCCAAACCAATCAACACCCCCAGGGCAACGGGAGAAAGCACTACTATGGGCTGGAGACGAATCAATACGTAGGCGCCACAGGTGACCACCACAGAGTTTCTTAAAATTGAAGCAGGGTTCGGGCCTTCCATTGCTTCATCCAACCACAGGTGCAGGGGAAACTGGGCACACTTGCCTACAGGACCAGCGATCAGAGCCAAACCGAGTAGGGTATCTACCCAGGGGGAGAGGGTTTCTGTTTTAACCCAGCCGTAGAGGTCATTAAAATTCAGACTTCCAGCCAGAGCCCCCAGGGTCACCATCCCCATCAGCAGCAACACATCCCCAATACGTTTGGTCAAAAAAGCGTCTCGAGCGGCCGTCACGACTAAGGGTTGGGCGTACCAGAAGCCCACCAGCAGATAGGTGGATAGGGTAAGCATTTCCAACAAGGAGTAGGACAAGAATAGGGACCCGCTCAGTACAAGACCACTCATAGCAGCCTCGAAAAAGCCCATGAGGGAGTAAAATCTTGCCAAAGCCCAATCTTTTTCGAGGTAGCCAAGGGCAAAAATCTGAGCCAGAAGACTCATAAAGGTAATCAGCTCTAAGGCGCCCAGATTAAGCACCGAGATTTCCAGGGCCAGATCAAGGTGTAAATCGGCAAAGCTGAACCACGACCACACCAATTCCTGCACTGGCTGGTTCCAGATACTACGAAAGGCGAGTAGGCCATGCAGCCAGGCGACCAGGGTCATGGCAATATTCAGATAAGCAGCTGGTCGAGGACCGGTACGACGCACCAAGCCGGTGGACCAAGGCAGGGCTAACATCGCTCCTATCAGTCCGTAGATTGGCAGCAACCATGTTGTTTCCACCCAAAACTGGTTCATTTTCACCGATCTCAGCAAAGTACAAAAAACATCCACGTAGCCCTACTGGCCAATCGGGATGGATAGGGAGTTAGGACCTTGAGTCGATTAACCGCCATCAACCCATAACTATCAGATCAGACCGCCCCTTAGTGTTTACCAGTTTACTGGATAGCCCTTTCCTGAATGGAATGGCAAGAAAATAGGCTCAGGTCAATCCCAGGCAACGGCCTATCCGCCAGCCCAAAAATACCCCAAACAGAAACCCGCCAAAGATATAAAAAATCAAGTTCGCCCCTGGGCAACCAATTAAATAGCGATAGGGGTCACAGTAATTTGAAGCTAATCCTGACAAATCGCCAGTCTAGGCTATCCATTTCAGAGTAGGTTAATCACCGACGAGATTAGGTAATTATCTCAGAAATTGACATCAATACTGAGTGATTACCCCTAAGATTTTTTCAAAAAATAACAGTAGCAAAAGTTTTAAGGCATAAGCTTTAACAATACTCAACATTAGCAACAATCATTAGGGCTTATATTGCAAAAGTACCTACAGGCTCCTATGCTTAATTTGTTATCAGAAACAAGGTCGGGTCTTTTTTGAGTCTTAAATAATTTTCTCCTATCCCGTTTTTAGTTAGACCGGGAGCCCTTCTCGCATGTGTTTTTGATCACAGTTCGAGCGGGGAGAGGTTTTTACGTTAGCTCAAGTCAGACCTGGATTCACAAGGAGATTACGACAATGCCGATTGCTGTTGGAATGATTGAAACCCTGGGTTTCCCAGCTGTGGTTGAAGCAGCTGATGCTATGGTCAAAGCTGCTCGAGTCACCCTGGTGGGCTACGAAAAGATTGGTAGTGGGCGAGTGACTGTAATCGTTCGGGGTGATGTCTCCGAAGTACAGGCCTCGGTCTCAGCTGGCATCGAATCGGCCAAACGGGTCAATGGTGGTGAAGTTCTTTCTACCCATATTATTGCTCGCCCCCACGAAAACCTTGAGTTTGTCTTGCCAATTCGCTACACCGAAGCCGTTGAGCAATTTCGTACTTAACTTTCTATCTGGTTTTTAAATTGCTGCGATCGCCCAACCGGTACAGAGGGCGTTAGGAGCTCGTAAAGATTGTGTAAGCGTCCCTGGTCCATAGACGTGGAGCATCTGTGTTTGGCTTTCAGCCATTGATGGACTGTTATTTATACTTAGAAAAAGGATTACTCCCATGGCAATTGCAGTCGGTATGGTCGAAACCTTAGGGTTTCCCGCCGTAGTTGAAGCCGCAGACGCGATGGTAAAAGCTGCTCGGGTAACACTGGTTGGTTACGAGAAGATTGGTAGTGGTCGGGTAACGGTCATCGTTCGTGGCGACGTTTCCGAAGTGCAAGCCTCCGTTTCAGCGGGGATTGAAAACGTTAAGCGGGTCAATGGGGGTCAGGTACTCTCCACCCACATCATTGCCCGTCCCCATGAAAATCTAGAGTTCGTTCTACCCATTCGGTACACCGAAGCCGTGGAACAGTTCCGGGAAAGCGTCAGTGGTATCCGCCCCTACGGTAGATAGGTAGTTATGCTCCTGGCAAAGGTGCGGGGCACCGTGGTTAGTACCTGCAAAGAGCCCAGTTTAAGTGGGGTTAAATTTTTGCTGGTGCAACTGATTAGTGAGGCTGGCGACTTGCTACCCGATTATACTGTGGCTGCCGATGTGGTCGGCGCAGGTCCAGGAGAGTGGGTCCTAATTACCCAGGGGAGCGGAGCCCGGCAGCAACCAGGCTATGGAAACCGGCCTGTTGATGCTGCCGTTATCGCTATTGTGGATACGGTCAGTCTCGATACGGGTGCCCTTTATAACAAGCGAGATGACTTTGGTTAGAGGCTTCCAGGTCAATACCCCTTCAGGGTCTTGACATCAAGGGCTGGATCAGCTGATGTCAATAGCTTGAATCGGGATATTTGATGCCATGGCACGCTCTTAGAGGTTGTTTGCCAGACATCTGCTTGCCGCACGTTTGTTTGCAAGACATTCGTTTGCAAGGCATTTGTTGAAAAAGTTGGTTGGAGAATTTAGATCATGACGGTTGGCACCTTAAGGGTGACTCCAACGGTGGAGCCAGGGTCGAGAGCGAGCCATAGAGCTGTCCCCACTCAGGTTCATCGCTCGGCCGAGGTCAGTGGTGATGTGCAGTTTGGGGCAGGGGTTGCAATTGCGTTGGGAGCTATCGTGCGAGCCGAGGCAGGGGCTAACTTTGCGATCGGCGAGGGTACGGTTCTGCAAGAAGGAGCAACAATCCACGGTTTTTCCCAGGCCAAAGTTCTAGGGGACGATCAGGTTCCCTATACCGTCTGGCTAGGCAATCAGGTCACCCTCACCCACAAGGTTTTAGTTCAAGGCCCAGCCTATCTCGGTACAGGCACCTTTGTGGGCTTACGATCAACAGTATTTAATGCTCGTATTGGCGCTGGTTGCGTCGTTATGATGCACGCTCTGGTGCAGGATGTTGACATTCCCCCAGGCAAACTGGTGCCCTCTGGCTCTGTCATTACCCGACAAGAGCAAGCCGATGGCCTTCCCGATGTTCGTTCTTCAGACCTCGCCTTAGTCAGAGAAATGTTAGGCCACGGAAATTTTCCAGCTTCTTTATCGGATCAATCCTTTCCAACTGATACCAGACCAGCAGTCAATCAACCCAATCGATTAAGCGCTATGAAACTCCAACAACTCTCCTCCGACATTGTTCAGCGGATCCGCCAGTACCTGGCCCAAGGACTCCATATTGGCACCGAACATGCTGACTCTCGTCGCTATCGCAGTGGGGTGTGGCAAACCTGTAGCCCCATTCAAGCTAGCCGGGAAGCCGAAGCATTCCAGGCCTTGGAGGTCTGTCTCGCAGAACATGCTGGTGAGTACGTCCGTATGTTCGGTATCGATCCGAAGCTGAAGCAACGGGTAGCTCCTGTTACCATTCAGCGACCTGATGGTAAGCCCGTTGAGGTGAGTGGCAATGTTTCCGTAGGGGCATCAGCCCAGGCCTATCGTACCGCTCCGATCCCCCAGGGGGCACTTTCAACGGAAGTAGTCCAGCAAATTCGTCACTACTTAGCGCAGGGCTACCGTATTGGCACGGAACATGCCGACCAGCGTCGCTATCGTAGTAATGTGTGGCAGACCTGTAGCCCCATCACCGCTACCCGCGAGGGTGAGGTACTGGCTGCGCTGGAAGCCTGTTTAACCGAACATGCCGGGGAATACGTGCGTCTATTCGGTATCGATCCCCAGGTAAAACAACGGATCGCGCCGATTACGATTCAGCGACCCGATGGTCAGCTCCTGAATGGCAGTGCTAGTCCCAGTCCGAATAGTTCAACTGCGGTTAGTAGCCGGTCGCCCAGCCAGTCTCCTAGCCTGTCGGGTGATGTCACCCAGCAGGTACGGCAGTTGCTCAATCAGGGTTATCACATTGGCGCAGAATACGCTGACCAGCGCCGTTATCGCAGTAATGTGTGGCAGACCTGTCCGGCCATTACCTCAACCCGAGAAGGGGATGTGATCGCGGCCCTCTCTGCCTGTATTAGCCAGCATCCAGGCGAATACGTGCGCATCTTTGGTATTGAACCCGTCGCCAAACGACGTAGCTCTGAAATTGTGATTCAACGACCAGGAGAAACGGCAACCACCGCCCATTCTTCCAGTCCTTCCCCTGGATCTCCCAGCCGAGCTTCAGGTTATGGGGGGAACGGCGCCAGCAACCCATCCCTATCTCAGGATTTAGTGCAGCAGATCAATCAACTGATGAATCAGGGCTATCGTCTCAGTCTGGAGCATGCTGATAAACGACGCTACCAGAGTGGTGCCTGGCAAACCGGTAGTGCCCTGGATGGTAGCCGTGTCTCCGACGTGCTGGCGGCTCTCGAAAGTCAGCTGCAAACCCACCGGGGTCAGTACGTTCGCCTGGTTGGCACCGATCCAAAGGTAAAACGTCGAGTCCTGGAAACGACGATCCAGCGTCCCTAAGCCACTTACCAGGGCCATGGTAAAACCAATGCAACCATCTTTCCAGGGAAGTGGGGTGCAGTGCTATGGCCAGGTTAGTCTGGCTGTCGGCGTGGCCATCGGCGACGGCGTCATCCTGGGGGCCGATGCGGGCTGCCGTCTGGTGATTTCCCCTGGAGTTTGCCTGGGGAGTGGAGTACTGGTACAAGCCAGAAAGGGGGATCTGGTAATTGAAGTCGGGGCTAACCTGGGGAGTGGGGTACTGGTGCTAGGACAAGGTCGCATCGGGGCCCACAGTTGTATCGGCAGCAACAGTACCTTAGTTGACCCCGCCTTAGCAAGCAGTCAGGTGGTTCCCCCGGGTTCCTTACTGGGCCTAACCGATCCCCTACCATCGGCCCCGGCGACTCTATCTTCTGGTGCATCCGAGGCCAGAAGTACTGGAGGGGATTTTTCCTACGTCTATGGTAAAACTCAACTAGAGCAACTCCTAACTACCCTGTTTCCTCACCGCCAGCCCTTAAAGGGTAACGGAACCAAGCCCAGCCCTTAGAATAGAATGGAGAAGCAGACCTTATCCTCAGAGGCAGTCTATGCAAACCGATGGTAAGTGGGCCGCCCAGTCTGACCTACAAACAGCCCCTCGGGCTGCGTCCCTATCCCTAAACACCGCCAAAGCAGACCCGGTCTCCCCCCTCCAACGGCGGAGCGATCGCTATCGCGGGGCGGCTTTGGGCATGGTTTCGACTGAAAGTTTCCCCGCCATAGTGGGTACCGCTGACGCCATGCTCAAGGCGGCAGATGTGTTTTTGGTGGGTTATGAGAAAACGGGTAGTGGTCACTGTACCGCCATTGTGCGGGGTGGCATTGCCGATATTCGCATGGCAGTGGAAGCAGGGGTAAAGACGGCTCAACAGTTTGGTCAGTATATCTCCTCCACCTTGATTCCCCGGCCCCTGCCTAACCTAGAGGCGGTGTTGCCGATCTGTGCCCGCTGGGATGAACTACGTCGGGCTGGGGGCGGAAAACTTGGCAACCATGCCATTGGTTTGCTAGAAACCCGTGGGTTTCCAGCCATGGTGGGGGCTGCCGATGCCATGACCAAGGCGGCTGACATCCAGCTGATGTCCCATGAGGCCATTGGGGATGGGCTATGTACAATTCTGGTGCGTGGTTCTTTACCCAACGTCGCGATCGCCATTGAAGCCGGTATGCATGAAGCCGAACGCATCGGCGAGCTGCACGCGGTGATGGTGATTCCCCGACCACTAGACGATCTGGAAGCCTCCCTACCCCAGACCAATCTAGAACTAGAACAGGAACAACCCCTACGCCTACCCCTAACCCTGACCACCAAGACTGTCATCGCCGAACCCGAGGCCATCCCCCTGGAGTCCGCTACCGTTGAACCTCTGGTTCTGGAGATGGAGCAAACACCCGATCCGCTAATGTCTGAACGCCCCTAGCACAAACCCTACGGTTCTATGACTACGATACCTGCCCCAGCTACCTCCCATCAGTATGGCGACCTAGCCATTGCCCAAACCCGTGAAGCCCCTCTGGTAAAATGGCCCAGTCCCTCCCAAAATCAGTACACTATCCACCTGGAACATCCAGAATTTACGGCTCTCTGTCCCCGTTCAGGCTACCCTGATTTCGGCACCATTGTTGTGGACTACTGCCCCCAGGAGTGGGTGGTGGAATTAAAAGCCTTCAAGCTGTTCGTTAATTCCTTCCGCAACGATCGCATCAGCCACGAAGACGTAACTAACCAGATTACCGATCGGCTCTGGAGCGAACTCTCTCCCTTGGGAATTCGGGTAATTGGTGACTTTACGCGACGGGGCGGCGTCAAAACCGTCATTACAGTGAAAAAAGGGGATTGGCAAAATTTCGATCCCTACCAACCTAATCCCCTCTAGCTCTCCCAGTTGCCAGCCTAACCAATCAGTAAGTCCTCCTGGGGATACTGAATTGCCGTAGGCTTCGGGTCTCCCACCAGGGCCGCCATAAATAGCAGGACCCCCACCCGTCCTAAGTACATGGTGGCAATAATTACCCCCTGACTAAAGGCCGATAATTTAGCGGTAATGCCCATCGATAACCCCACGGTGGCGAAGGCTGAAACTGTTTCAAAGAGGACTGCGATAAAATTCAGTTCAGGGTTGCTGATAATAATTAAGGTAGTGGCAACAATAACGACCAGCCCCGATCCCACCAGCACCGCAACAGTTTTCAACACCCGGGCCGGAGGAATTTGCCGCCGATAGCAGACCACCTCCTCCTTACCCTGGAGGACGGCCCAGCTACAGGCCAGTAAGATTCGAAAGGTAGTCGTTTTAATACCGCCACCCGTACCCCCTGGGCTAGCCCCAATAAACATCAAGGCAATCATGATAAACAATGAGTCATTGCCCAATGCACCAATATCAATACTGTTAAACCCTGCCGTCCGGGTAACTACCGACTGAAACCCCGCCACTAAAAACTTCAAAGGGATAGATAGATCCCCCAGGGTAGCAGAGTTCGTAAACTCAGAGGCAAATAGGGCCAGGGTGCCTAACCCCAGCAGGATGCCAGTGGTACTGGTAACAACCTTGTAGTTAAGGGAAAAGCTAGGCCGTCTACCCTGGCGGCGAAAATACCGTTTAAAGGCCATAAACATTTCCATAATGACTTCGTAGCCCAAGCCACCAAAAATAATCAGCAGGGAAATCACCAGGTTAATCCAGGGATGCAGAGCGTAACCAATAATATTGTCTGGGAACAAACTAAAACCAGCATTATTAAAAGCACTAACACTATGGAACAGGGATAACCACAGCCCATAGGCCGATCCGTAGTCACGACTAAATACTGGATAGAAACAGAAAATACCCGTGATTTCAAAGATCAGGGTCATAGCTATGATGGAGGTAATTAGGGATTTACCCCCAGCTAGTTCAGCCTGATCCATAGATTGTTGAATTGCGATGCGATCCTTTAACTTTAATCGGCGTCCCAGCAACAGAAGCAGAAAGGTAGTGGCGGTCATATAGCCTAAACCGCCAATCTGGATCAGGGCCACAATCACTGCCTGCCCAAAGGTAGAGAAATAGGTACCGGTATCGACCACCACCAGCCCCGTGACGCATACCGCAGAGGTAGAAGTAAACAGGGCAATTAGGGGACTGGCCCAATCCCCATTGGTGCCGGCAAAAGGAGTCATGAGTACCAGGGTACCCAGACTGATTACCACTAGAAAACCCAAACAGATGGTTCTCGAGACGGTCATAGGCATCGGCTAGGGTGGATAGGTCAAAGAAATGCAAATAGTATAGCCGTAGCGATGGGTAACGGAGAGAGAAAACACCTACCCAGTAAGCACCTAGACCGATCGCCCCTGTCCTCGGTATCCTGACCAAGGCTATATTGGCAAAAATAGCCGGATGGTAATCCCAGCTAGCTCTCCATGGAACCTCAGAAAGTAGGTATAAAAGATGCCTGAAGCAATTACCCTCGCTATAATTAGCCAAACCTATGGGAATGGTGATGAAGCTCTGGCTGGTTTGCTTTCTATTACTATTTTTTGCGGTAGAGGGATGGCAGTGGCTAGGCCATGCTCTCTGGTTTCAGCAGGTAGACCTATCCTTGCCACTGGTGGTAACCGGGGGTATGGCCCTGGCGATCGCCTCTAATACCTGGCGCCGTCCCACTCCTCACCGATCACCCGAACCCCAGGAAGAACCCCCAGCTCTTCTACCTGCTCCCAAGACCCCACTAGGGGCCAGTTCCACCGGCGTCCCCCAGTCCCAACTGACCCCATCCTCCCCCTCTATTTCCTTTGCAATCCGTAAACCCCAACGCCAGGAAAGAAAACCGTCGGGGCACTAACGGTTCATCTGGCGCTTCAAATCCTCCAGTTCCTGGTCCGTTTCCCAGCGCTGAAAGGACTCCTCCAGGGGGTCGAGGGGTGACTGACTGAAACCTTCAAAGGGAGAAGCGTTCCAACCCCGATCCCAACTGGTTGACCGCTGAGTCGCCCGTTCGGCCTGGACCTGGGCAATCTTCACCTTCAGTTCCCGACGACGCTCATGGATCTGCTGTTGTAGTAAGCGGGTCTGAGTAATTTGCTCCTTCACCCCTTGCATCTGCCCCCAGTACTGGTTTCCCTGCCGCAATAAGGCCGCTTCCCGTTCCTCGGCCAGTTTGACCAAATCAGGACGCTGAGCCGATCGGGCCCGTTCAACCCGCAAATGCCACCGCTGAATTTCCTGAGCCGTTGCCAGAATACTATCCTCCAGTTGTTTCTGGCGCCGCTTTAATTCCCCCAACAGGTGTATGGCGTCCTGCTCCTGACCCCTTAACTGATCCTCCAAGCCAAGCAATTCCAGGTGGGGATTGGCCTTGAGAAACTCATCCAGACGAGTGGCTAAAAATCGACTTAAGTCCTCAAATAAGCCCATTGGTATTATCCCTATGGAGATGGTCTGCCTTCAGCATACCGGCCTCTATAGCCGTAGCGATGGATAACGAGGGAGAAGGGTTGCCAAAGGCTTCAACCAAGCCCTTCTAACCCAAGGGATAGGTAGGGCCGTCCCAGATGGATAGGTAACGGATCCTAAAACTGTTGACCAATATAGATCGATCGCACCTCTCCATTGCGGCGAATCCTGACGTCGTCCCGACTAATGGACACCAAACTCCAGCCAGCACTACCAATGGCTTCGCCAATATAAACCCGTTGGGGGACACCGTTAATTTCAAATAACGCCGCGGAGCGATCGCCCAACTCCAGTACCCCCACCAATACATGCACGACTCCTGGGGTGACCACCGTCGCTGTAGGAGCAGCCGCAGGGGGGGCCGACGGAGCCTGAGGCAAGGTGGAGGGGGTACCGGCGGTTTGGTAGGGGATATAGATGCGTTCAATTACATTAATCGGACTCCCTGCCCCCGCAGGGCTCAGCCCCAGGGGAGGTAAGAGCGGCATGTTACCAGGGGTAACCTGGCTGGCTGCCTCGCCTGAGGCTTTTACCTGCTCAGCCTTTTTGCCAATCACCTCTAGCGATCGCTGTAAATATTGCAAAAATTCTGCATCCGCTTGACTCATCGCCGCGGTTGGATTAGCGGCTGGCCCACCGGCAACCTGCAGGGCAGATTGGCGCTGATGCATCCAGAAAAACCCGACCAGACCCAGCAGAGATAGGCCCGTTGACAACAGCAGAAAGTGATCAAACAGACGCCCCCATCGAGTCTTGCCCGAGGCTGGAGGAGCTACCTGGGTTGTCTCGGTGATATCAACCCCATTCACCCAATGATCGAGGGCATCGCCGCCCGTCGTCGTCAAAGCCTGACTGGTATCAGCAGGATCGGCATCAAGGTCTGGACCATCGCTAGACCCTTGGGGCTGGGAGTGAGCACTTTCCGCCGCCAGACTCGCTTCTACGGTGGCCAGGGCGTTCAAGTCGCCAGCCAAAATTTTATCTACATCCTCAAACAGAGATGACATCAGGCTATCGGCATAGGTACTAACAAGGGAATCAGGATCGATAGCATCAATGCCCATCGGTTGAGTTGTCAGAGTGACGGTATCAGTAGTTTCGTTCTGGCTCATAGAACATCCTGTCGGGAGGACCTGATCAATAGCTGGGATTAACCAGGAAAGGTAACGTGACTAAATCTGATGAAGTTTACCGCAACTTTTGAAATCTTTCATCCGTTAGAATAAATATATTATTTAATGCTTCTAGTTCCTTATGCCTAAGTACGTCTTGTGGGGTTCCTACTGTGAAAATGCCCTGGAGAAACGTATTCCCTATCGCCAGGCCCATCTACAGGGATTACAGGCCCAAAAGGATAAAGGCATCTTACTCAGCCTGGGACCCACCACCGATAATACTAAGGTTTTTGGCACCTACGAGGCGGAGGAAGAGGCCGTGGTGCGCCAACTCGTCGAAACTGATCCCTACTGGGAGCACGGCATTTGGACTGAGTACAGCCTCTACGAGTGGAATCAAGTTTTCTAAAAACCGAGATTGCCATAGCCATAATAGATTTAACCTGAGCCTGGGGACAGGCGAGCTGAACCATCCGCCCAGCCTTCCCTTGCACCGCTTAAGGCTACCCTCGGCGTTCTCACCATAACTGTGATAGACCCCGGAACAGGGTACGTCACTGTTTTGGCCACCACCCTGTGGTTCGTTAACTTAAAGATCGGGGAACTGGGCCACTTTTTCATAACCAGCCCAGTTCCGCCGACCATGTCTACAATTGTAGATAGTTCTATTTCCCTAGAATGGGGCAGGCTAGTCTGACCCGTTCTAATTTTGACTGACGGTATCTTTGACTCGAGGCTTTCCCCATGGATGTTGATGGTTCTTCCACACTCAATCCGTCCCCTGCAACACCCCGTTCGGGTCAAGATCGCCTTGAGTTATCGATGGTGCAAAGGATCAAGCAAGACCTCAAAAGTGATTTAATTGCTGGTTTGCTGGTGGTGATTCCCCTGGCCACCACTATCTGGTTAACCATTACCATTGCCAGTTGGGTAATTCGCCTGCTCACCCGGTTTCCCCGTCAACTCACTCCCTTTAAGGGATTTAACCCCATCCTGGTGGATCTGATTAACCTTTCCATTGGTCTAGCCGTACCCCTCCTGGCTATTTTAATCATTGGTCTAATGGCGCGGAATATTGCCGGTCGCTGGCTCCTGGATTTGGGCGATCGCACCCTCCAGTCCATTCCTCTGGCCGGTTCGGTGTACAAAACCCTCCAGCAACTCCTACAAACGGTTTTCCAAGACTCTAAAAGCCGCTTTCGCCGGGTGGTATTGGTGGAGTATCCACGCCAGGGCGCCTGGGCGATCGCCTTTGTTACCGGTGCGATGAGCAGTAGCACTCCCCTACCGACCATGCTGAGTGTCTTTGTACCTACAACCCCCAACCCGACGAGTGGATGGTACGCGGTCGTACCTGAAACCGATGTCATTAATCTTTCCATTTCCGTTGAGGATGCCTTTAAGGTGCTGCTCTCCGGTGGCATTGTTGGGCCAGACTTGGCGGCGGCAGTCCCCCTCGATCGCATCCGTCCCTACCATTCCCCCACCTCCGATCCGGCTGACCAAGTGGCTAATTCTTCCCATCCCGCCCCCAGGACAGAGGAAGATTGCTAAGATAGCAAAGCTATATCTGGGAGAGATCGACTATGCAGGCTCGTCGTATTGGTCGGGAGTTAGCGCTATTGGGGTTAAGCCAGCTATCTGACGGGCCTAGAAAGCTCATTCATCAGGACCTGGATCAACTACTTCAGGCTGCGGTGAAAACCTTGACGATGGAGGCTCAAGACGATTTAGAGGCAGCCTCTGATGAACTCAAACGGGGCAGTAGTCGCCTGGTAGATACGGACCTACTGGCGGGCAACCTGGAAAGCAGCAAGATGATGGTGGAAGACGCTATTAACCTGACTCAAGCTGCCATCAATCGTCTAGCCCATGCCCTAGAACTACCGCAGTTTATTCAAATGGGTAATCAGACTGAGATTAAGTCCTTTGCCCTACAACTATTAGAGCAGGCGGTTCAACATCAAACGGCTGTCGACAGGACTTTGGGCGAAGCCATGGTAGCCTGGCAACTGAAGCGACTAGCTCGCATTGATCGAGATATTTTGCGATTAGCTGTGGTGGAAATGGATTATCTAGGCACACCAGACCGGGTAGCGATTAACGAGGCTGTAGAGCTGGCTAAGCGCTACAGCGATGAGGATGGTTACCGTTTTATTAATGGTGTATTAAGGCGGGTCATAACCCGTCAGGAGACTTTGGCAGGAGCACCTGACCCTACCTCAGGACAATTGGAGTCCATAGTCAACCCGTAATATACCCGCAACATAGTACAGTGGCAGCATCAATCATTATCAATCGTTCATTGGGGTGGGCCTGCCATGGCCGAGTTTAACTGGTTTCAACGCAGCTTCAATACTTCTGACGACACCTCTGGCGAAACCGCCGACCTAACCGATAAGTCCGAGCCGTCATCCCAGACCAAGGAAACTGTCACTGACCAACCCCTCTCCCCTGAGGACTATCTCAAGTGGGCTAAGGCCGCCTACCAAAATATTCAGCAACAGCAAGCCAAGGTAGGGCCTGAGGTAGTATCTGAGGCTGCGTCAGAGCCCAGGTCAGAGTCAGAAGCCCCGACCCCATCGCCCCAGCAGTCTGACCTGGAACTAACTCCCCAGGTACCCACCAGTGCCCTGGTTGAGACTGCTGAAGTAGTTCAGGTAGGGCCTGCCCTGGTTGCCGATTCCCCATCACCGGTCACGGAACCTGAGACAACTTTACCCCTCTGGGTCAGATCTGAGGAAGAACGGCAACAACGGCTGGAACAACTAGAAGCAACCGCAATCCCGGAAACCGTTACCGATTCGATGGCAGTTGCAGAAGCGATCGCTGCTGACAAAGAACTACCTGACATCAATTTGGATGAAGCCTTCCTCTGGTCCGCTGAGGTCCTGGCGGCGCAAGGACGCCGTCCTGATGATATTTCCGTCGAGGAAATCACCTGGCTGAAGCGGCTACGCCAGGGTCTGAATAAAACCCGTCTTAACTTAATTAATCAGCTAAAGGCGATCGTCGGTCAGGGTCCCCTCAACGATGACGCCATTCTGGAAATTGAGACCCTCTTGCTCCAGGCCGATGTGGGTGTGGCGGCCACCGATAAGGTGATTGAAGCTTTACAAAACCGGCTGCGCCAGGATGTTCTTCCCCCCGATCAGGCAATCGCTTACCTGAAAACCCTGCTGCGGGAAATGCTCGATGCCCCCCTGGGACTATCCCAAAACCTAACCTTTGTCCCAGAAAAAGGCAGCCTGAATATCTGGCTAATGACCGGGGTGAATGGGGCAGGCAAAACCACCACTATTGGTAAACTGGCTCATATTGCTAAAAAATCCGGCTACAACACCTTGATTGCTGCCGCCGATACCTTTCGGGCTGCCGCCGTGGAACAGGTTAAGGCCTGGGGTAGTCGCAGCCAGGTGGAGGTTATTGCTAACCCCGGCAAAAACACAGACCCAGCGGCGGTGGTATTTGATGCGATCGCGGCGGCCCAATCTAGAAATGTCGAACTGCTACTGGTGGATACGGCTGGACGGCTGCAAAACAAGAAAAACCTTATGGATGAATTGGCCAAAATTCGTCGTATTGTCGACAAGCAAGCTCCCCATGCTAGGGTTGAGGCCTTGCTAGTTCTGGATGCAACCCTAGGCCAGAATGGCCTGCGGCAAGCGGAAGTTTTCTCTGAGGCTGCCAACCTCAGTGGAGTTGTGCTAACTAAACTAGATGGCAGCGCCCGGGGAGGAATCGCTTTGGCCGTGGTCGAACAACTGGGCCTCCCGATTAGGTTTATCGGGGCCGGAGAAGGTATTGAAGACCTGCGGCCTTTCTCGAGTTATGAGTTTGTAGAAGCACTCCTCAGTGGTTAACGGCTATGTAGATAGTTTTGACCAGAAGGCTAAAGGGAGAAGCAAGTTAATTTTCTAGCTAGTCTCCATTGGGATACTTCTGACCAAAGCTATAGCTTTAACCAGAAAGCTAATGGTAGGTTAACGTTCTAGCTTAGCCATGCCTGCTTTCAGGTGGCTAGGGCTAAACAGGGGAACTAGTAGAATTTTGAACCACCAACTTACCTCTATGGGCTAATGGATAACGACGCGGGGTAGGATCAAGGACATACCCCGTTAAAGCCCCGGTAATCAAGGTAATGTGGGGCAAAACCGGAGCATTAACCAGAATCTCGACTGAGTACATCAAAAGCACCAGGGCGAGCGCTCCAGGGGCCGCGAATTCAACTCTATCCCAGACCTTAACAGGGCACTTAGTGGTGATCAAACTAACAACAGGTAGCAAGATAGAAGAGAGAAGGGCACTTAAACCCAGCAGACCTAAACTACCGAGGGTAATAATCCATAAACTGTCTACAATAGTGGTAGCTTGACCGACCTCGTTAGTGACGAAGTTACGACCGTATCCACCCCAGCCCAGCAATAATCTTAATTTGGCCTTGCCAAGCAGAACAGCTTCATTATCAAATCTAAACTGCAAAGAACCAATACGATCGGGGGCAAGATACTTAGAAAGAAAATCAATGATGCTGGTCGTGATCGTAGGAGTATCAGGGGTGATAACAAGATAGAGATAAATAACAATTGAGGCAATAACTAGGTAAACCAAAAAATTGGAGCGAAAAATCAGTACAGAGGCGAAGAGTAGAGCTAGAGTCACGCCCAAAGTGATGTAAGCACCGGTAGAACGAAGAAACATATCCGTCAGAAAGAAAATCGGTATGACAACAGCCATAGGAATTCTAAAGATTTCCTTTAATACACCGGTTTTCCAAAGCCAGACACCAACGGTCAGAGCGGCAATCATAATAAAGCTCAAAATCAAGCCATGTGCAGTAAATACAACCGGACGATATCCTCCCATACGCACTGCCTGGGCAAACATACCATGGGGGAAGCCACCATAAAGCATAATGTGCAATTTAGGTGACATACGCATTTCAAAGAGGCAAAGAGGAATATAAGCTACCCCTCCAGCAAAAATACCAATAGCCAAGTTCCGTAAACCCGCCAGATCGTTCAAATAAATGCGCCCCAAAAAGAAGGGAACTCCCCACTTCATGGTTTGCTCGAGGGTAAAGGATATGGAGTCATATAAACCCAGATCATTGGCCAGGGTGGTAAAAAATGGACAAATACACCAGACCAGCATAGGTATATCAAGCCATTGCAACCTGAACTGGCGAATACGTTGACCATCAAACAGGAATGTAAAAATCAATACAGCGTAGGAGGTAGCCGAGATCTTCGTGTAATCCGGAAAACCTGGAAGAACCAGCTGCGTCTCAGGTAAAAATAAAGCCCCAATAATAAAGGCAATCACTATGGCCCGTTGAGACGGAAAAGCCCTAAACAACCAGAATACAAAAGGTATCCATAGAAACATTGCCAGAGCAGCAATAAAATTAGGAGTTTCGTAGGGATGAAAGAACTGAAAGCTCATAAACTATTGGATATGAAATTAAAGATTACAATCAACAGACATAAATGCTCTATTCTTGCGATCAAATCCTAAAAATATGCACCCGTGAATAAAAATCTCGCCTAGTTAAAAGTGTATACAAAATCCTAAATTAATTTAATCATTCCCAAGTCTTAAACTTAGGCTTACACATAAGTCAAACTAGTTTCGCCTTAAGTCAAACAATAATGCCTGAAATGTATGATTACCCTGCCAGGACTAACTATATTAAGAGCCCAATAAATTATTATTCATATCAATCCTTTAATAATTATTACAATAATTGCATCCTTATGACCGCGCTTAAACTTCGGGTTTACAATATTAATATATTTAACTAACTAAGGTAGCATATTTGGGTGGATAAGTAAAGAAAATCTCTGGTCATCACCCGGACAGCAGGGATATACAGCTTCTGTCAAAGTATAAGCTAAGGCTCCTGCAGGCCTTTTCACGTCACCTCTGAAAGGATTATGGAATTTAGACCCGATGGTCAGGGCTGACAAGCTTACTGAAGACTGGTTATGTCGACTCACCCTTGATTGCCCTGAAGAGACCCCCTCTACCCACCAGGGCATTGTGCGGTGGCTCATGGGGTACTCTCCTGAGCGATTTGATCATTTAACCCCTGAACAGTTTGACATCGCCTATCAGTCCATTCAATACCGCTATCAACTGTTTCAGACAGGTTACCGAAGCCTTAGCCCAGAACGGGGCTACCAACATCTGGTGAAACGGTTGAGCAGGTTGTTTCTGCTACGTCATAAAATCAGTACCTGGATTGCCCTCAGTCGAGATCGGGAGCGTACCGTAGTTGACGTTATCCAGGAAGTTATTCAGGAAATGATGCACAGCGATCGCCATTTGGGTCAAGAAATGCAGTGGATTGCCACCTGTACCCCCCAGGTCCGACTACGTAACCTCCTGATGCTAGCCAGCATTGAAGAGTACTGCCTGCGTCCGATCCGCAATCAACCCCTGATCCTTTATCGTTTTGTTAACTACTTGCACTCTAGCCAGCGGAGTGGAATGACCCACGTACCCTCCGGTGAGTTCATTCAGGTGATCTCGGATGAGCTCGCTCTAGGGCAAGCGGACGAGTCCATCAGTCGACTCGATGTAGAAGCCTGGAACCGTTATCAAGCCGAGCAAAATAGCCTTGACCAGCAACTGCAGAGAACCCAGGTAAAAAATGCTTTGATTACCTATCTAGACCGTCAGATCGGGCCTGAGGCAGTTACATGGCTTAAATTGCACTTGCAAGGCCTAACTCCGGAGCAAATCGCCCCACACCTCCAATGGCCAGTCAAAAAGGTTTATCGCCTAAGAGAACAGGTGACCTACCATGCCTTAAAGGGATTTGCCCTGAAGGAACAACCGGTCATGGTACTGGACTGGCTGAAGACTTCCCTGGTAGATCATCGCTTTGGTCTTACATCAACTCAGTGGACAGGTTTCTGGCAAAACCTGAATCCAGAAGAACAGGCTATTCTGGAGGGCTTGCAAGGAGGCCAGTCACTGGAGATGATTGCGCAGAATCTGGCAATCAAGCCGAAACAGGTGCAGAAGCACTGGGTTAATCTCTACCTCCGTGCCCAGGCTCTGCGGGATTAACCAGAACCAGAACTATGGCCACAGGCACGGATAAAGGGATGGAGGGGAGACAATTTTAACGTCGGCAGAAGAATTGTTGGCAAAACTTAATCTGGGCAACTACCGTCAACCGAGATGGTATGATGCCATCAAGCTAGGGGTGTCCGAAGTAATCGGGCTGAGATCATACCCTCAGAACCTGACCTGGTTAATACCAGCGGAGGAAAGCGTTGATTCTGGTCATGCGCCGAAACGACGAGCCAATTTAAAGCCTAAGTTCAGTTGTAGGGATTCCTACACCTCCACTAGTTTGGTGCAATTTCTTGTTTACAAATACTGGTGAACTAAGGCTATAGCTGGCTGACCTGACGTTAAATCTGAGACCCATATCCCTAGCGTTACCCAACTCTCTACGCTGAAGGCAGGTTGTTGATGACGCTGGCGACCACGGCACTAGCCGTAACCATACTGACTACTACTGTTTTTACCCTGCTTGGATTGCGGCAGAGTAGCCGCCAAACCATGACTCTGGAAGACTACATGGTGAGCCGTAACCGCATGGGCACGGGCATGGCCATAGCCACCATTGTGGCCTCAGCCCTGGGGGCCTGGACTCTGTTCAGTCCCCCCCAGGTGGGGGCGACCAGCGGTATCGCTGGTATTTTGGGGTATTGCCTGGGACAGGCTGGACCCTCTGGGCTGTTTGCCACCATGGGCAGTCGCATTCGCCATTTGATGCCCCAGGGGCATGGTCTCAATGAGTACGTTTTACATCGCTTTGGTAATGCCATGTATCTGCTGACCCTGGCGATCGCCCTGTTCTATATGTTTGTTTATCTAACCGCAGAGCTAACGGCGATCGCAAAAGCGGTGGAATTAATGGCGGGAGTTCCCCTCTGGCTAACCTCCCTGGTGGTGATGACGGCGGTGTTTATCTACACCCTGGTGGGGGGCTTAGGCGCGGCCATCTTTACCGATGCCCTGCAATTTGTGGTGATCGTGCCCCTGCTACCCTTGAGCTTTGCTATTGCCCTGGTGGCCCTGGGGGGCTGGGAAAAGGCGATCGCTCCGGTGATGCAAGCCGCTCCAGAATTGCTCAGCCTCACCAATGGACCTGGATTACGGTTTGGCGCCACCCTGGTGATCGCGGTAATCGCAGCAGAAATGTTTAACCAGAGCAACTGGCAACGGGTCTATGCCTGTCGCAGCGATCGGGTAGTCAAACAATCCTTTCTTGGATCCTTTATTTTGATCTGGCCCATGCTCGCTATCGCTGGCCTGCTGGGTATTCTGGCCATGCATTTTGGCTTTAATGACGACCGGGCCTTTTTCTCCCTAATTCAAGCCCTGGCCCTACCCCAATGGTTCAGTATTCTCGTTCTGGTCTTGGTGCTGGCCCTGGTCATGAGTACCCTGGGAGCATTACTCAACGGCATTACCAGCCTATTCACCACTGACCTGCTACGGCTCCTCCCCCACCGCTCCAGTCAAGATATTCTCAAGCTCACCCGCATCCTCACCCTAGTTATTAGTGTTCCTACCGTATTCCTGGCAGCCCAGGGCTACAACGTCCTTTACCTGTTTCTGCTGGCGGATCTGATCTGTGCTGGCGCCCTCTTCCCAGTCCTGTTTGGCCTCTATTCCCGCCGCCTCACCGGCCCCATGGCCCTATGGAGTGCCCTGGCCGGTATTGCCATGGGAGCCCTGTTCTTTCCCAAGCCCGATTTTTCTGGATGGAACAGCCTACCCTGGGCCGGTGACCTGCTGGTAAGTTTTACCGCACCGATTCTGGTTTCCCTGGTGCTATCTCTGGGGGCGATTCAGTGGCAGGCCCGGCGCGGCCGCACCCAGGTATTTGACTTTAACCGCCTGCGCCAGAGTATTACCGCCTACGACTAGGCGGGTGGCTGTTTTTTTCTGGGCTACGCACTATATGTATCCCCTTACCCCAATCTGGAGGTCACCCCATGAGAACCCCATGGCTAGCTAAACGCCAAAACCACAAAAATGTTTCCCAAATGCACTACGCCCGCCAGGGCATCGTTACCGAGGAAATGACCTACGTAGCAGCGCGTGAAAATCTTTCACCGGAGCTAATTCGAGCGGAAGTGGGACGGGGACGGATGATTATTCCCGCCAATATCAACCACCCTAACCTGGAACCCATGGCCATTGGTATCGCCGCTCGCTGTAAGGTGAATGCCAACATCGGTGCCTCCCCCAACTGTTCCGACATCACCGAGGAGCTGGCCAAGTTGGAGCTGGCGGTGAAATACGGGGCCGATACCCTGATGGACCTATCCACCGGTGGCGGTGATTTGGATCAAATTCGCACTGCCATTATCCATCACTCCCCTATCCCCATTGGCACGGTGCCGGTGTACCAGGCCCTGGAAGGGGTACACGGTCGGGTGGAGGACCTGACCCCTGAGGATTTTCTCACCGTGATTGAAAAACAGGCCCAACAGGGGGTAGATTACATGACCATCCATGCCGGCATTTTGATAGAGCATCTACCCCTAGTGCGAGGCCGCATCACCGGGATTGTCTCCCGCGGGGGGGGCATTCTGGCTCGATGGATGCTCCACCACCACCGCCAGAACCCCCTTTATACCCACTTTGACGACATTATCGCCATTTTCCAGCGCTACGATGTCAGCTTTAGCCTGGGGGATTCCCTGCGGCCAGGTTGTCTCCACGACGCCACCGATGCAGCCCAGCTAGCGGAATTAAAAACCCTGGGGGATCTGACCCGGCGAGCTTGGCAACAGGATGTGCAGGTAATGGTGGAAGGTCCGGACCATGTGCCCATGGATCAGATCGACTATAACGTCAAGAAGCAGATGGAAGAGTGTGATGAGGCCCCCTTCTATGTGCTGGGACCCCTGGTGACCGATATCGCTGCTGGTTACGACCACATCAGTTCTGCCATTGGGGCGGCCCTGGCGGGCTGGAGTGGGGCGGCTATGCTCTGTTATGTCACCCCCAAGGAGCACCTGGGGCTGCCCGACCCTGAGGATGTGCGTCAGGGGCTGATTGCCTACAAGATTGCCGCCCACGCCGCTGACATTGCTCGCCATCGGCCCGGTGCCCGCGATCGCGACGATGCCATGTCTCGAGCTCGCTACAACTTTGACTGGACCCGTCAGTTTGAGCTGGCCCTTGATCCTGACCGAGCCCGGGAGTACCACGACCAAACCCTGCCGGAGGATATCTACAAAACCGCTGAGTTTTGCTCCATGTGTGGACCCAAATTCTGCCCTATGCAAACCAAACTTGATGGGGAAGCTCTTAAGGATCTCGAAGATGCCCTCACCCAGGGCAAACACCACTCCCTGAGTTCCTAGTATCCTGGTCTTTTAGTTGGTGTCACGGTAGCAATCACCGTCGGGCATGATTATAGTTACAACATCCCCGTGGGAACCATTCTATGGTTTTGTAAGCAGGGGTGGATCTTAGTCGCGTAGATGTCAAATAGTTCCTGACTCACCAGACAAGGTGTAACGACTTGAGGGCCATGCCACGATCAAAGGTTCCTACCACTTTAAAAACTCGCTCCGTCCACATCGGTGATCGGATTCGACAAATTATCGTTCCTCCCTTTCTATACCAGTCTGCCGGTAAGTTAGCGGCGACGGGTACTAAGATTGTGCTGCTGTCCAGCGTGCTGGCGGGAGCCTTTGTCAGTGGGGTGAAGTACCTGGGGGTGATCGAGCCACCGGAGTTGTTTTTGTTCGATGGTCTGGTGCGATCGCAACCCAGTCGGGGGCTCCATCCTCGCGTCACCCTTATTGGCATTACTGAGGGAGACATTCGCCAGTATGGCTGGCCCCTGGTCGATACCCAGCTTGCTAATCTACTACAGAAACTTCAGTCCCACCATCCCAGTGTGATTGGGCTAGATTTATACCGCAGCACCTTACACCCCCCCGGTTCTCAGGCCTTAATTAAACAACTGGCCGCCAAGAATCTGATCGTTATCAAGAAAGTTGACAGTACCTCAGACGGCAGTGAAGTTCCTCCACCCCCCACTGTAGAATCAGACCGGGTGGGCTTTAACGACTTCCCAACCGACTCTGACGATGTTATACGTCGCAATCTTTTATTTGTTTCGGGTAAGACTGCAAAACACTACTCCTTTAGCCTCAGGCTAATTCTGGCCGATCACCACCCTCCCCTATCCTTTCGGTTTGATAAGGATACCAACAGCCTCTATCTGGGAGGGGTTCCCATCCCAGCCCTATCAGCCCAGGACGGTGGTTATCAAACCGTCGATAATAGTGGCTATCAAATTTTACTGCGCTATCGTGGGCAGGACATTTCCCAGCACCAGCTTTCCATCAGTCAGGTGTTGAGTGGCCAGTTTGATCCCAGCTGGATTACCAACAAGGTGGTATTGATTGGCTCAATCGCTCCCAGTCTTAAGGACCACTTTCCTACTCCCTTCAGTTTTAGCCAAACCAAGGATTTTAAAATGTCAGGGGTGGCCATTCACGCCCAAATGGTTAGCCAGTTACTCGATTTAATGGAGGGTAAGCCAGCCCTATATCGGTTTCTGCAGCCCTGGGCCGAGGGCCTCTGGCTCTGGAGTTGGTGTTTGGTGGCCGGTGCTCTCACCTGGCTAATTCGCGGCCCCCTTGTACTATTCCCTGCCAGCTTGGGGGTAACCGCGATCCTGGGGGGAGTGGGATGGTTTGGCGTTAGCCAATTGTTCTGGTTACCCATAGCAGAACCGATCCTTGGTCTGTTGACGACTGCTGCCGTGGTTACCGCCTACAAATTCCTTTACCGCAGTACCCATGACCCTCTAACCGGTCTACCCAACCGAGACGCCTTTCTTATCAGCATTGAAAAAGCTCTGCGGCAACACCAACGGTCCCCTAGCTTACCAGTAATTACGGTGTTTATGGGGGTAGATCGCTTTAAGGTCATTAACGAAAGCTTGGGCCACCATGCCGGTGACCAGGTACTGCGGATTATGGCCCAACGCCTTCTGGAATTTATGCCTCCGGATGCTAAGGTAGCCCGGGTGGGAGGGGATGAGTTTGCCCTGTTACTGACCAGTCTGGATTGCGATACCGTGGGTCAGCGCATGGATGCCCTGCGGGACAGCCTATCAGAACCTATCACCCTGGGAGGCCAAAAGCTCCCCAGCGCCATCAGTATGGGAATAGCCATTAATCAGACAGGGTTTGAGCATCGACCAGCCGATCTGCTACGGGATGCTCACACCGCCATGTACCGGGCCAAGGCCCTGGGTAAGTCCAGGTTTGAGATCTTTGCCTCTGGCATGTTGACGGAGGCTGTAAACCGGCTGCAACTGGAGAGTGATCTGATTACTGCCCTGGATAATCAGGAGTTTTTGCTGTATTACCAGCCCATTATTCGTCTTCAGACGGGGGAACTGGCGGGGTTTGAAGCACTGGTGCGCTGGCGCCAAAAGGACCGGGGCTTTGTTTTACCGGGCACCTTTATTCCAGCAGCGGAAGAGACGGGTCTGATTATGGCCCTAGGTCAATGGATCTTTCGGGAAGCCTGTCAGCAACTGCAGCAGTGGCATGAAGCTTTTCCAGAGTACCAGCATCTCACCATGAGTATTAATTTATCCAATCGACAGTTTGGCCAGTCTGACCTAATCGATCAGGTGGAAAGGACCCTGCAAGAAACCCGGGTGAGGGGAGAGTGTATACGGTTGGAAATTACCGAGAGTATGGTGATGGGAGATGTAGATCGGGCTATCGACCTGATGCTGAAATTAAAATCCTTTGATCTAAAACTGGCCATTGATGATTTTGGCACTGGCTATTCCTCCCTGAGTTATCTCCACCGCTTTCCCATGGATACTCTGAAAATCGATAAGTCCTTTGTGGGGAGAAAGGACTGGGCCATTATTCAAACTATCCTCACCCTGGGTAAAACCCTAGGGATGGAGGTGGTCGCGGAAGGCGTTGAGACGGCAGAACAGGTAACCATCTTGAACCAGGAAGGTTGTAATTATGGTCAAGGCTATTTTTTTGCCAAACCACTCGCTAAAGAGGGAGCGGAGAGTTTGTTACAGCTAGGGATGGAGAATCTAAGGCAGTCTTGGGGCAAGGAAGCGGTAACCCAAAAGGGTAAACCTGAAGGTATTCCCGGATAAATTAGAGCATGATTACGGTGAAAGCCAATACTAGATAGGCCTTCTGGCCATTAGCCGTAGCTACGGTGATCACCATGTCCTCTACCCCACTATGACCTAGAAAAAGAATTACCCATTGATCAAGCGCTGGAACTCAGCCTCTGCCCGAATCGGGTCGAAGTGATCATCCATCTGGGCCATGACCCGGTAAATATAGGGGCTAAGAACAAAGGTGCGATACAAATTTTTCATCGCCCTATCCAGGTCGTTGATCATGGCATAGACTCGAGCTTTGCCATACCAGGCATTGGGGTTGTGGGCCTGATATTGGAGGGAGGTATCGAAACTAGCGATCGCCTCACCATAGCGGCCCAGTTGCAGCAGAGTAGTGCCCCGTTGATTCCAAATGTAGTGGCTATCGGGTTTAAGCCTCAAGGCACTCTGCAGGACCTGCAGGGCTTTTTCGTAGGCCTGCAAACCATGGAAGGCTACTGCCTGGTTGTAGTAACAATGATGATCCCGAGGATCGAGGATGAGGCTTTGCTGGAAGCTAGCGATCGCCTCCCGGTAACGACCCAGATGGTTTTGGGCCGTCCCCAGGTTATACCAGGCCTTGGTATCGGCAGGATTGAGGCGAACAGCCTGCTGCAAATGGCTGGCAGCTTCCTCAAAATGGCTTAACTTAGCCAGGGAATGGCCCTTACCATGCCAGGCCAAGGAGTAATCTGGGCAACGCGTCAGGGCCTGGTTATAACTTTCCAGAGACGCTTCAAAACACTTTAAAGCCGTGAGGGTAAATCCATGCAGGGTCCAGAGTTCGTAGCTGTCGGGCTGAAGCTCTAGAGCCGACTGGAAACGGCCCAGAGCTTCACTATAGCGACCTAATGCATAGAGGGCATCACCCTGGCCTTGCAGTAACTTCGCCCGAGTCAGGGGAGGGGAGGAGGATGGTGAGGGAGGAGTCATGGATAGGATTAAATTCTGACCCCAGACTGCCCATTTCAGCAGTTAGAATCTCGGGTAAAAGCCAAAAAAACAGAAATCCACTACTTATGGCGGATATACTCATAGATATCGATGTAGGCTTGTCCCGGATGATTCCAGGAGAAGTCGTACTCCATGCCCTGTTGGGCAATTTGTCTGAAGATTTGGGGTTGTTGTTCCCAAATATCAAAGGCTCGGTTCATAGCCGATTCCAGAGCTGAGTAGTCAGTCTGAAAGAAGACAAAACCGTTGCGTTCTTCGGGCTCATGGAAGCTATCGTAATCCCAATCAAAGACCGTATTGACCAAACCGCCCACTCCGCGAACAACGGGCACAGTACCATACTTAAGACCGATCATCTGGGTGAGACCACAGGGTTCAAAGTTACTAGTCACCACAATCATATCGGCCCCAGCATAAATGAGGTGGGCCAGCTCTTCGTTAAAGCCAATTTCTAAATGGACATCGGGGTTGTCATTCAGGTGTAGCTTTTCGTGCCAGAACCAGTCATTGATGCCCTTCTCAGTGGCTGAACCCAATAGGACAAACTGTCCTCCCCGGGAAAGGGTGTGATAGATGGCATGGTGGACTAAATGGACGCCCTTCTGGTCATCGAGACGCCCAATAAAAGCGACCAAGGGGCTATCGCTCTGGCATAATAACAGCCGTTCCCTGAGTTCTTTCTTGTTTAGGGCTTTATCTTCAAAGGAAGTAAGGCTGTAGGAATGGGGGATGTAGGGATCTACCTCTGGATTCCAAAAAGTATAGTCAAGACCGTTGAGAATGCCAGAAAACTTATGCTGATGGGTATGCAGGGTATGACCCAGTCCAAATCCCTGATCGGTATGCTGAGCCTCCCAGGCATGGTAAGGAGAAACGGTATTGACATGGTTAGCGTAGGTAATACCACCCTTCATAAAGTTGATAGCAAAAGGGTTGAAATTATCGCGCAGGCGATCATACTGAAAATAATAATCATCCCGGTTAAGTCCGGTAGCCCGAAGAATTTCGTTAGCCCCGATACCCTGGTGCTTGAAATTATGGATGGTGTAGAGAGTGCGCTGAAACTCCATGCCATTGTACTTATAGATCTCAAACAGCATGGGGGGAATCAAACCCGTTTGCCAATCATGGCAGTGAATAACATCAGGACGCTTGTTACTGCGCAACAAAAATTCTAACGCCGCCTTACTGAAAAAAGCAAACCGCATAGGATCGTCATAGCAGCCATAGTAGCAACCCCGGTTAAAGAACATTTCCCAGGATTTAGGTTCAATGAAAAAGCACAACCGCCCATGCACCCAGCCACAAAACACATCACAGCGAATATCGGTGCCATACCAGGGCACTAACAAGTCGCGATAGGCGTCGTGCAGCCCCCAAATATGGTCGTAGCGCATACAGTCGTACTTGGGCAGAATAATTTCAACACAATGACCACGGGCCTCAAGTTCGCTACTGAGCCCATAAACCACATCGCCAAGGCCACCAGCCTTAATTACGGGAGCGCATTCCGAGGCAATTTGGACGATGTACATGGGCTCTTCCTGTTTAAAAAAGTTTATGTTTAGCCCCTATTCAATCAGGATGTTGAAGCCTAGGCAAGGGGTAAGCGATAGTAACAAGGTAATCAATACGGCCTATCAGCTAGAGATAGCTTTCCAGGGGTTGTAGTCGTAGCCTCGGGTAATAGCCAGAAGAATCGCTTTGGCCAAAACGATTAGGACTTGGCGGATCGGTCAAAGCGAATACCAACGGAGCATTCTAGCGGGCCTTTGCCTCCTTATAATAATTAGCTGCGGCTATAGCTACAGCTAATCACCAGTCACCTCAAGGATGAAGTCGATCGGCCCGGCAGAAACCTCGAAAACCCTATAAATTAGTAATTAAACTCGAGTTAAGTTGCCAACCGGCAACCCATCGGGATCAATCCACTAGAGCTAAGAAAACATTATTCAAAAGGCGAGGCAACCCACATGCGGGTACTGTTAATGACGGGTAAGGGCGGCGTTGGTAAAACCTCTGTAGCAGCAGCTACAGGCCTTCGCTGTGCGGAGTTGGGCTATAAGACTCTGGTGCTGAGTACTGATCCAGCCCACTCCCTCGCCGATAGCTTTGACCTTGAGTTGGGGCACGATCCTCGACCGGTGCAACCCCATCTCTGGGGAGCAGAGTTAGACGCCCTACTAGAACTAGAGGGTAACTGGGGCGCGGTAAAACGCTACATTACCAATGTGTTGCAGGCCCGAGGGTTAGAGGGTATCGAGGCCGAGGAGTTGGCAATTTTGCCAGGCATGGATGAGATCTTCAGTCTGGTGAGAATGAAGCGGCACTATGACGAAGGCGAATACGATGTGTTGATTATCGATTCGGCTCCTACTGGCACGGCCCTACGACTGCTGAGTCTGCCAGAGGTGGCGGGATGGTACATGCGCAAGCTATATAAGCCCTTTCAGGCGGTTTCTGAAGCTCTACGACCCCTGGTAGAGCCTTTCTTCCGTCCGGTAGCGGGATTTTCCCTACCCACCAAAGAGGTTATGGATGCTCCCTACGAATTCTACGAACAGTTAATTGCCCTGGAAAAAGTGCTAACTGATGCCAGCACCACCTCGGTAAGACTGGTTACCAATCCAGAAAAAATGGTCATTAAGGAGTCGCTGCGAGCCCACGCCTACCTTAGTCTTTACAATGTAGGCACCGATTTAGTGATTGCTAACCGCATTATTCCTGATACTGTGCAGGATCCGTTCTTTCAAGGTATGAAAGAAAAGCAGCAACAGTACAGACACGAAATCCATGAAAACTTCCGTCCCTTGCCGGTAAAGGAAATTCCCCTGTTTGCTGACGAGATGTGTGGCCTTGACGCCTTACAGCGCCTTAAGCAGACTCTTTACGCCGAGGAAGATCCGACTCAAGTTTACTACAAGGAAACCACCCTGCGAGTGACCCAGGAGAATAATCAATACAGTTTAGAACTGTACCTGCCTGGTATTGCCAAGGACAAAATTGAACTCAGCAAGTCCGCCGATGAACTCAATGTGCGCATTGGTAACCATCGTCGCAACCTGGTATTACCCCAAGCACTGGCGGCCCTGGAACCCTCCGGAGCAAAAATGGAAGATGACTATCTCAAAATTCGCTTTGCTACCCCTGGGTAGGGAGTTCTAAGGGCCATCCTGATGGACGCTTTCAAGGCGAAGTCGGGCCATGGAGAACATCTGAGGACTCCGACGAGCTGAGCGAACCGCAGAGTCCCCTTGAATTTGCGGGAAACTAGACCATCCCGAAGGTAACCACTGAGACCCTAGCGCATTACCCCAGCTAGGGGAAACGAGTCACAATCCTTAACCGCGCTTCTTTACAAACCGTAATAGTTCGGTTAATGTAGGGATATACATACCTCGTTACCCCTGGCCTTAGGCCCCTACGGTAACTTTCTTTGTAAACCCGCACTTCTTACTATCATGACAACAACCCTTCAACAACAACGGAGCGCTTCCCTGT
>JBEITR010000049.1:0-23462 GCA_040374765.1 Leptolyngbya sp. | reverse complement strand
TAGATGGGCATCAAGCTGCTTCTGCTCTTCTCGAGATAGGCGTTTCATGGCATGACAGGGCAATGAGTGCCTATAGTGTGACGGGAATTTGCTGTCATGTCTCTAAGCAATTGTACTCATCGCAAAAGTGGGATGCTCCCGGAAAATTACCATTCTATAGCTTCTGATTATAGGGACGAACAATTTTATTCATTCAATCCTTACTGCCTTATAATTGCAGGAAACTTGAAAAAAGAAATGAATGGAGATCCAGAAAAAATAAAATCATTTGAATTATTTAGAAGTGAACTAAAAGATGTAAAAATTATTACCTACGATGAGTTGTTTAATAAAGTCGAGAGCTTGATTAAGATTTTAAGCCAATCCCCTATGAGGTAGTTATTTTTGAGTGTGCTTCAAAGCCTAACAATTTGCTTGGAGCGGACTGCCAAAAGATTTCGGTGCTGAGTTGAAAGTTACTTACAGCCGCTCAAGCGAACCGTTAGGCAGACCCCACTCATTTTCCCACTTCACTTGACGCTTTCCTTGCCCGTATCTACAATGTAGCTACACTCTGCTTCTTAAGTAATCCAGAAATGGGCACAGCGATTAGAACCCGAATTGTTAAAATTGGCAACTCTCAAGGTATTCGTATACCTAAGCTCCTCTTGGAGCAAAGCGGCATTCAGACAGAAGTTGAAATCGAAGTCCAGGGCGATCATCTAACTATTCGTACAGCATCACGCTTACGAAGTGGATGGGATGAAGCCTTTGCTGCAATGTCTAAGCAATGCGATGATGTTCTTCTGGATGAAGTTAGCACTACCGATTGGGATCAAGTTGAATGGGAGTGGTAGTCAAGCGCTTCGATATTTTCTTAGTTAATCTTGACCCCACTATTGGAAGTGAAATCAAGAAGACGCGACCTTGTGTTGTCATTTCACCAGATGAGATGAACCGTTATATTGCTACGGTTATAATTGCTCCAATGACTACTAAAGGGAGAATATATCCTACTCGTGTTGCTTGTCAATTTCAGGGCAAAGATGGGCAAATTGTTTTGGATCAAATCCGCACAATAGATAAAACTCGATTGGTCAAAAAGCTCGGTCAAATTAGTCAAGATGAGCAAGTAGCGGTTCTTGACACATTGGCTGAGATATTTGCAGAGTAAGCCGCCTAACAAGGGCTTGCAAGGGAACGGAGGCATGCACTACCGTCTATAATCCAAAATGTATCGCCGTCCGCTGAAGCCCAAGCCGTTAGGCACAAGAAACATATCTGTTAAGAAGACTAGTAGGAAAACTTGCTTGCCAAAGCTATTGCTTCAACTTCTTTTTCTTCCCTTATTTCTCCCCTTCTCTACTCTAATTGCCCTTGACTCTAGTTGAAGTTCTGGGACTTCCCTCAGTTGAGCATCATCCAGGTTGTATTGTTCACAAACGAGGCTCAGGCGAATACCTGCACTCGTCATAGGATTCACCGAATGGATCAAATCTCCCTGGAAAAATAGCAGGGTGTTTGGTTGGGGGCGAATTTGTCCAATTTGGCGTTTGCGCGATCGCAGCACCAGTTCCCCTCCCTCTAAATCTGTGGGTACCTCGATATAAAGAACGCTGACTACAACAGGAGGGGTGATGGTTTCGCAGTAGGAGCGCAGGGAGCGATCGATGTGGGGGTCTACCCGAGAGCCTAATCCGAGTAGTAGGGGGTTGAGGTAAAAAGCATTGCACTCTTGTTGCAATACTCGATCCAGGTAGAGCTTGAGGTAAGGGAAACGCTGCTTGACGGCCATCAGATGAGACCGCCGAAATGCTATAGAAAACCCCTTTGTCCCTACAAAATCACGATTCAGATTATTTACGGCAAAGTAGGGACAAGCTAAAATTTGTCCTTGCAACTCGCTCAGGTAAATTTGAGAAAACGCTTGGGGATACTGATGATAATAGGACAAGGGAAGAAGTTATGCTTTGAGTCGATCTATCAACATTCTACCTATCATCTCCTTAGATCTACTAAGGAAAACAAACTTACAACACTCCAGTTGGTTACTCTTTCAGGCTCAGACCGTGCCTAACATAGTCCCTGAGACCGACGGGTTAAGAGATCTGAGTGAGGATGCAAAGGGTGTCTGCCGCCGCTGCACTTCACCGCTATGTCGCGACTCCTTGGTGGGGACATGGACGACAGATGGTCTGTCGGTGTTCTGGGTCACGAGAGCGTGAGGTTATTGATAAAGCAGTGTGTTTAAGGTTGATGACGGGGCGATCGCCACTAAATTAAAAATAGCGGGTTTCACAAATATGTGATACGAATAAGAAGTAGAAAACCGTGACAAGTCGATGAAGGCTTACAGCACCGATTTACGGCAGAAGATCATTGAGACCTATGAGAACGAGCGTATTTCGCAGCGCCAGTTAGCCCAGCGATTTCAAGTGACTCCGAGTTTTATCGTAAAACTGCTGAAGCAGTATCGGGAAACCGGTGATCTAGCCCCCAAGACCAGTCCTGGGCGACCGAGGGACCTAGATGAGGGGCAGATGCAGAAAGTACAAGCCCTAGTTGAGGCAAACCCTGATCTGACTTTAGATGAGCTTCGCGCCGAAGTGGCTCAGACCTGTGGGGTGGCGGTGAGTCGGTCTACGATATGTCGGGTGATGAAGCGGCTTCAGTTCACCCGTAAAAAAAGCCCTGCACCCCAGTGAAAAGAGGAGTGACCGGGTACAGCGGTTACGAGGGGAGTACTTTAACTGTCCCGCATGATTATGAAATCCGCTATACCTGTCAACTTTAGCCCTGACGGGAGATTACTTGCTAGTGGCAGCAAAAACTATACTGTAAGAATATGGCAGCTTAGCTAGGTGATAATAAAGTAGTATGCTAGCCCTGAGTTACCCACACATTGAAAAGCAAGACGATCAGCCTGCACGATTACAGCGATTGCCACGTGTTCGAGTCGCACAGATTGTCATGGATTATCTTGCCTATGGTTGGTCTGTAGAAGAAATATGCCGACAGCACCTCTACTTAAAACCAGCCGAAGCTCATGCGGCAATGGGCTACTATTTTGATCATCAGGAAGAAATCGACCGAGAAATCACCCAAGAATGGGAGCAGGTGCAGATTAGCATAACGCAAGTAGCTAGATCACCTTTTTATACCAGAATGAAAGCTAGAGGGCTACTGTAAGTGGCTATCGCTTTGTATATGGATGTTCACATTCCTCAAGCTATTACTGATCAGTTGCGTCGTCGAGGTGTAGATATATTGACGGCGTTTGAAGATGAATGCCAAGAACTCGCTGATGATCAGCTTTTATTAAGGGTAACTCAACTTAATCGAGTTCTTTTTACCCAAGACATTCGATTTCGCGTTTTAGCCGAAACCTGGCAAGTAGAAGGCAAGCGGTTTTCTGGACTGATCTTCGGTCATCAACTTGGAGGCACAATTGGTCAGTTTGTCAGAGATTTAGAATTGATTGCCAAAGCCTCAGAACCCGATGAATGGATGAATGCAGTTGAGTACATCCCGTTCAGGTGAAAGATAAAGCAGATAACAAACCGTGTTGCAGCGGATGGATTGAAGTTGTCAGTTGAGCGTTGAAGATCAATTGCCGCCCCACAACTTCACCGTTATGCCGCGACTCCTTGGTGGGGACATGGCCGACAGCTGGTCTGTCAGTATTCTGGGTCACGAGAGCGTGAGGTTATTGATAAAGCAGTGTGTTTAAGGTTGATGACGGGGCGATCGCCACCTGTTTGCACCAAGCGGCATAATCGGGAGAAAAGCCTGGATAAAGACTGGCTCCCCTAACAACCGGAATAGTTCGTGACCTTCACCAGTTGGCGATATTTGTTGAAGGTTTTGGGACAAATCCATACCTGTCAGGCTATGAAGCTTGAAGGTGGACGACAGACCTTTGAAGGTGAGCGACTAACCTTCAAAGGTTTTTAAAAAATGCTCAAAGATTAGCTGGTAACCTTTGAAGGTATAGAACAAAGGTTTAAAGGTTAATCGCTACCCATTGAGGGTATGGAACAACCACTTAAAGATTTGTCGCTGATGATCGAGGGTTAGTGATGGATCGCCAAGCGATCGTCGCTGATCATTAAGGGATCATCCCTGAGCATCGATGGTTGGCGATGGACCGTCACAGCATGGTCGCCCACCGACCTCTCCTGGCTCCTGACCTCCTTGCCGTAGCCCCTAGCCCTAGGGGCTACCGGGGTCGTTCACCTGGGGTGGAGGAGCCGGTGCAATGGTTTTCCAGCCGGGGCGGACCCCCTTCTCCAGGCTGGCCTGGTATTCCTGGTAGGCGAGATTGGGGGCGGGCCGGCGGGGTTGGCGGGCGGCCCGCTGGAGCCACTGCTGGTAGGCCGAGGCGGATTCCACCACCACGTTGGTTTGCATAGCGGCGAAGTAGGTGCCGCTGTACTGGGAATCGCGGAGGCGGTAGGTGCCTTCCCGGATGGGGGTAAATTGGAAATCAATGGAGCGTCCAGGAATAATATCCTGCTTCAGGCGAAAGGCAGGGATATACAAGCCATGGAGGACATCTGCGGAGGTCAGGACCAGGTTAATCCGACGATTGTTAGGCAGATGTAGCTCCGTGCTGGTTAATTCGTATTGAGGATAGAAAAACTCCCAAGCCCATTGGCGGGCATGGACCTCAATGGTTTCCGGTGGATCTGGTTCAGGTTGGAGGGAAGCCGCGATCGCCTCACCCATGGCGCCATGGCCGTGCTCCATTGGTCCCAGAATGGCCATCTGGTCGTAAACCCGATAGCTGTACACAGCGATCCAGAGCACCAGACAGAGGGGAATCAGGGTCCAAACCACCTCCAGGGTGAGGTTGCCCTCGATCGCTGGGCCATCCCCATCATCGTACTTGGCCGCCCGTTGAAACACCACGGAGTACAGCAGGGTGCCGGTCACCCCCAGGAAGATAAAGGCCCCCAGGGTGGTTAGAAAACTAAACAGATCGTCCACTAGCAGGGCCTCGGTTGAGGCGGCTACTGGCATCCAGCCGTAGGCCTGCTGGCCAATCCAAAGGCTGATCCCGGCCAAACCCAGGGCCACCAATCCTAACTGCACCACCAGGGAAATTTTCATGGTCGAATCCAGCCTCCCAAAGGGGGCACTATCCAATTCAGCAACGATAGATCTTGAGCAGAACGGAGCAGGCGATCGGCGCTGATATGAACCCCAAACTCCGCCGCTAACTGGGCTCCCAGGGTACCATGGGCAAACATCAGGGCAAAGATGGCTAACCCCGCCATCAGATAGGACCACTGCACCTGGCGGGCCCGGTCTTGCCGCCATCGGTAACGCTGGAAGCCCCTCCAGACCGCCATGCCCACCATCAGGGCAAGCAGGACTACTCCGCCGACTCCATGCCAGATCATGGTGGGCAGACTGGTCAGCCCCCAGGCACTGACCTCATCGCTGGGGGGCTGGGCCAAGAGCATTTCGTAGAATCCGGCCGCCACCGTCGGAAAGGTAACGATGGCGGCCGCCACCATGTTGAACCAGCCCACGTCAAAAAAATTAGAGCTATTGGCGGGAATCGCTAAAAATCGAAACACTCGTTTTTCCAGAGGAAACAAGGCCCCCACCAGATCAAAACCAATGGCGACAATAAACAATCCCAGGGTGAGGTGCACCAGGTTAGGGTGGATGGGGATGGGGTAGGGCAAACCGTTGGCCCCCAAGCTATCCCCCAACTGGTTAATCAAATCAGGACTCATTACAGCACTCCATTGCGCAAGGCTTTCACCACCTCGACGGTGTGGAGACCATAGATCCACACCAGCTTGTCCCCCAAGTAGGTCTGGAAAAACACCAGGCCGGTGAGCAGGGCCCCCGCCCCCAGGTAGGCTAGGGGTAGGGTTTGGCTATCCCGCGATCGCAGTACATAGCGCCAGCCGGTAATGGCCGCGATGATCCCCGAGAGGGACCAGCCCAGAATCGTATGCAGGTTGAGGGTGGCTTCGGCAGGAGCGCTGTAGGGTTCCGCCAGTCCTGCCTCCACCTGGCCAAAGATCACCGCAATAAAAATCGACACGGTGGCGAAGGCCATATTCCACCAGCTCACCTCAAAATAGCGAGGATTTTTGCTCACCGTCCCCACCACATCGCAGACAAAGGCAAAGAGAGCCATGGCGATGACAAAATGCACCACGATCGGGTGAATAGTATCGGGATAGGGAAGGTTGTGATTATTGAGGGGAGGCAGGTACTCAAACATAGACAGCCCATGCTGGGGAATGGGGGCAACTTAAACAGCTCTGCCCTGAAGCCTAGCACGCCAATCCAGGTCGTCGCGTTCTAGCCCTGGGAAATAAATATTATAGTTTTTAAGCCAAGGAGAGGGGGAGACCGGAAGTAACTCGGTTGATACCCTCAGATTGATACCGTAAGATCGATCTAGCCGCAGTCCCATTGAAGGGGCAGAGGCCAGCCCGAACCCCTAGCCAGCCGCCTGTCTGGTAACCCGCAGCCCAGTGGTTAGGTGCCAGGAAGGCGACCAATCCAATCGGTCTTCAGTCGGCTGGCCGCAGCGATAAACCCTAACTAGCTGAGGAACCTTAGCTGACAGGGTAATGTACAACCAAGGGAATCAAACCGTGGATATTAATGATCAAACGATGAATATTAACTGTGCGGTAGATTGTCAGAATGGCTGCGTTTTAGGCGATCGCTGTCCTAACCTGGCACACACAGCTGAGGCAGTCCGTTTTATTGCCGATACTTCTCTCGATCAAATGCTAGAGATGGCTGACCAAGCGGTACGCCGAAAGATGATTGAAAGGGCTTCCCAACCACCCAAGTGGATTTTACCCGAAGATTAACCCAGCCCTAGAGATGGATAGGGTGAAGGGATATACCTCTGCCTCCTTCCACGGGGGTGGAAGCCAGCCAGGCTACCCCGTTTGATAACTGACGGGCATGTCCCCTGTTACGGGACATAAAATTCATCGATCAACCCTATCCTCAGCCTTCTAGCCAAAGCTATAGTTCAGGTCTTTCAACCATCCTTGGATACAGATGCCTTGGCAGAAGAATCCTTCGGTTTTTCCGATCCCCTTTGCCTGGGGATCAATCCTGGATTCTCTAATAGAACCATATTGATCAGGGGTCCTTTATCATTGCTGAGTTTAGTCAATTTAAGCTGACCCACCACCATAAACTTGAGTTGCAGACCCAGACCCTTCTCCTGGGAGAGATAGGTTCCCCCCAGCAGACGAAATTGACTCAGGGTATGACGGGTACTGAATTGCTGAGTTTGGTACTCAGTTTTAGGCGTTGCCTCAGGAGGGGTGTTGTATTGTTCAATTAACCCATCATGGCTACCTAGTAGGATGCCTGTAATCAGAGAAGACCATTGCTCCAGGCGAGCAAAGTCGCCATCGTAAATATCAATCCAGAAGTCCTGTTGAAATTCTTGAATCGGGGTGAGGTCACCTTTACTGGGGTTAATCACCCAATCGCCAGGGTAAAGGGCAATTTTCGGCCGATCGCTAACCCCAGGGTCAGCCAGGGGCATCATCCCAATGGACTCTGGCTCTTCACCCAACTCGGCCTTGAGTAGGGTAACCATAGCAGTGAGAAGGTTGTAGATCAAGGTTGATGACGGCAGTAGAGAGAAGGTTTCAGACCAGTTCAGCAATGGCAGCCGTGGCTAGCCCTACCCCATCCCCCCCTCCATTCGAGGTAGCATTGGCCTCAGATGCTTCGGCCTCCGCCAGGGTTTCTTCTAAAACTTGAATCGCGCCACTAATTCTTAACAGGGTATCTCGCACTGATGCCTGTTTGGCCTCAAGCTCCGCCAATACCTTTTGGCCAGCATCGTATTCGGTTTTGAGGGCTTGGAGGCGTTCTTGTAGTTTGTCTTTCATGGATAATTGCCAATTTACAACCGGATTAAAAATGCTATTTCGCCAGGTAATTGATTTATAGCGGATCCTAAGCGCATGAGATACTCCTTGATTTGATATTGTTAATCGTTCAGTTCATAGAGTTAGTAAATACAAATGTACTTTACTCGAGCGAGAAGCGCTATAGATGACAACCGAAGTTGCTAATAATCTGGGTTTAATATTTAATAATGTAATTAATCGTTATATAGGGTTGAAGATTATTATGGGGTTGGCCATTACCTGAATCGTTGATTCCAATTCCACTCAACGCTTTCCTGGTAGAAACTGATTGCCTTGCTCCACCAGAACCGGCATCATCTAGATAACCCTGACCACTACTATCACTAATAGGTAGATCGTGGAAATGACCTTCGTCTTTCACTGCATGACTATGTCTTGGCATTTGATCTATGGTAAGTATATGGACTTTATCTCCTCCTATCTTTCCTAACAGATTGAAATCAGACTCAGAACGATTAAAGCCTACTGGTACGCGTCCCTGAAGATTAGGGAGGTTAAAGCTATCTGCTGATCCACCATATTGATAGCCAATAGCGTCAAACAACTCTTGATAAATAGGACTGTTCCTTTTGTTTAGTGAAGCACCATTGCATAGCAGCCAGCCATCTGGTGCATTAGGACCTGCGTAAGAGAGGATACTGCCAACTGGCATCAGGAATCCAGTTTTGTCTTTAATTCTCCCACTCACATGCAGCTTTTCTGTGGGACTGGGGATGCCAATCCCAACGTTACCATCTGAACCTCGAACAACCATTTCTTGGTTTGCTCGTCCAATATACACATTGGAGTCTTGCTTCGAGTCACGATTAAGGTAGAGATGCTTACCCTGCCCTGCAGCATTGATATTCCATCCCTGGTTCCAGCCATAAATTTGTAACTGGCCACTTCCATCAGCCCAATACCTAACCTCCAACTGGTCAGTTGAAACGTTAGGTTTAGTAACTATTAGGCTACCGCTGGCGGTAACCGTACCCAGGCTCGTAGCACCCGCTACATTGAGGCTACCGGCGGTGGCGTTACCCGTGACGATCTCATTACCACTGACATGCAGCTTTGCTGTTGGACTGGTGGTACCAATGCCCAAATTGCCAGCGATGCTAGAATTTCCTGTGCCCGTGACGATCGCATTGCCCTTCACCTCAAGCAGGTCTGTAGTACCAGCAGTCGTGCCAATCGTGAGTTTTCCCTGAGATGTGACTGTGCCCGTGATGCTAGAGTTACCACTGACGGTTAGATTGCCACTGGCGGTAACGGCAGCCAGACTCGTAGCACCCGTTACATTAAGATTGCCACTGGCGGTAACCGTACCCAGGCTCGTAGCACCCGTTACATTAAGGCTACCGGCGGTGGCGTTACCCGTGACGATCGCATTGCCACTCACATGCAGCTTTTCTGTAGGACTGTTAGTACCAATCCCCAGGTTGCCAGCAAAATACATTGTAGGCAAGGTTTGTTCTGACGGTCGATTTTTAATCCAGAAATCGACCAAATTGTTTTCATCCCTGCAATAAATGGGATAAACCGTGGAACCGTCGTTATCGTATCCTTCAATTCTAAGTTTGTAGGTCGTATGTCCCTGTCTACCATTGTTAGCGCCCTTATTATGGGCACCACCGAGTAATAGTTGGGTAGCCCCATCTCCATCAGAACCAGCGCTACCGTTATTATCCAGACCTCCCAAGCTTAACTGAGCGATGGGAGTTGTAATACCCAGGCCCAGGTTACCCGCGACGATCGCATTGCCCTTCACCTCAAGCAGGTCTGTATTACCAGGAGTAGTGCCAATCGTGAGTTTTCCCTGAGATGTGACTGTGCCCGTGACGATCGCATTACCACTCACATGCAGCTTTGCTGTTGGACTGGTGGTACCAATGCCCAGGTTGCCAGCGATGCTAGAGTTACCTGTACCATTAACGCTCAAGCCACCATCGGCATTGGTTGTTAGGCTCATTCTTTCATTGTTATTCGGATCGCGCCAGGAATGCCTACCCCCAGCCGTATAAAACAGCGTACTAGAGTTGATCCCTAACCCGTAGCCAGTCCATAGCTGTAGCTTCAAATCATTAGATATACCTGTGTCAGTAAAGACAAATTTTTGATCACCATCCAATTGAATCTTACCGCCACTCACATGCAGCTTTGTTTGAGGACTGGTAGTGCCAATGCCCAGATTGCCACTGGCGGTAACGGCAGCCAGGCTGGTAGCACCCGTTACCTCGAGGCTACCGGCTTTAGCATTACCCGTGACGATCGCATTGCCCTTCACCTCAAGCAGGTCTGTATTACCAGGAGTAGTGCCAATCGTGAGTTTTCCCTGAGATGTGACTGTGCCCGTGACGATCTCATTGCCACTCACATGCAGCTTTGCTTGAGGATTGTCAATACCAATCCCTACATTGCCACTATCGCCCCGCACACAGATATCATTGTTCGGTCGTCCAATGTACACATTTGAAAATGGCCGGGCATCGCGGTTGAGATAAAGGTGTTTACCCCCGATTGGGTTCTGAATATTCCAACCAGAGGTCTGACTAACCAGTTCTAGTTTTCCGCCTGAGGGATTAGTAAACCGGATATCTACCAGGTTGTCGGCATAGTTGGCAACCTTTAGAAGCGAATCAGAGACAGTCGGAGTCATAGCATTAATCGCTCCAATGGTCAACGGCCCCTTTAGGGTATCGGCCCCCTCGCGATTGACCTTGTCAGCTTCCAGGCGTTGTATTTCTTTTGTGGCCGCATTCCACTCTGCTGATCGAATCAGATCTCCCGACTGTTTATCTTGATGGCTAAATTTACGGATGGTGTCTACCATGATACTGACCTTTTAAAAGCGTTAAGTAGAGACAAATAACAAACAAGAAACAGCCTAAAAAATAATTTCCCACTGCAGGGCTAGCTTAAAGTCACTGGTTTTGCGAATACTGGGAAACACCACCCGGTTATACATCACCGCTTGTTTGGGTTCAGGGCTATTAAACAGGCCCGCTTCCCGTAGCTCGTAGGAGCCGCTAGGAGGTTCGGTCAACTCCAGGTCGGCCTTCAGGGTGAGACGGCGGCGTTTCACGCTACCGCTGATTGAGTCTGACACCACATCGGTTAAATCTTCCGACGCATTAAACAAATTGAGGGGTTTGCGGAACACCTCGTTCTCCAGGGCCTGATCGGTGGAGGGGTCGACCGCCCTGGTGCCTGTCCCCACCGCGATATAGCGAATCGGATCAATCGCTTCTTTGGCAAACAATTTGGCGACCAAATCGCGACCACTATAGACAATGGAATTTTGCCTTTGGCTGGTGTGGATCAGGTGGCCGGTGCGGTCAAAGACCTGGATGGTCAGGTAGCCTTGCATATCTAGGGTGTCCTGGTAGGTCATGGAGAAGTCCTCTGCTCAAGCGACTGGAGGCTATCGTCTAGGGTGTGGATCTCGGTCCAGGAGTGCTCATAGACAATTTCTACCTTTACCCCAGCCGCTTTCACCTTGTCGATAATGGCGGCAATTTGGGTACGGGGGTGGTCTTGGCGCTCGCTAAAGCGATCGGTAAACCCTGGAATATCCCAGGGAATCCGTACCCGAAAGGCGCCGGGGGTAATTTTAGTCAATTCTATGGTCAGATCAATTTCGTAATTGACCGCCTGCTGCCGGTTCAGGGGGAGGGGGGCCGCCAACGCCTGATCGTAGCGGGATAGATCAAACAAGGTCTGGTCAAACCGTCCTGCTGGTTCTCCCACCAGGGCTTTAATACACCAATTAGAGGTATCCAGGGGTAAGGGGGGCGGCGGTGCCTTGACAGGCTGTTCTACACCATTGAGTAATAGCGTGCCATCGGGCTGAATCCGCAACACATCGTTGATCTTCAGCACAACTTCCAACTTAAAAACCTGTTCTGGTTTATCCAGATTGACAAAGCAGGGATTGATTAGAGGCAAGAGGGGCGGCAAAAAACCCTGATCTGGCCGCTGTCGGGCATCCCGCACCTGGAGTTTGTAGCCCGGTGCGGTGGGCAAGACGTTGGGGTTGGTGATGGTAAAAGTTTGAGGATGGCCCAGCGGGATATTATGGGGAGGATCGGCCTCGGGGGAAAAGGGATGGATAAGGTAGGTATGGCTGATCAGCTCCGGTAAATATTCCTCTACCTGAATTTGTTTTTTAGCTTCTTCTACTCTTTGAATTTGTTCTTTAGCTTCTTCTACTCTTTGAATTTGTTCTTTAGCTTCTTCTACTCTTTGAATTTGTTCTTTAGCGTCTTCTACTTGAATTTGTTTTTTAGCCACTTGGGCTACCAGATCATCGACAAAAATACCCAGGTTGGCCGCTACAATATCACAGATACCCTGCTTGGTGGCAGCCCCACGCCGCAATACCCGAATCAGGGCCAGCAGGCGATCGCGGTAGGGGGCGTCGCTGGTTTCGATCTCGTTGGGGTAGGCCGCCTCTAGCAACGCCCGGTTTAAACAGGCCAGATCCCTACCAGATTGGGGTGCTTGCTGAATTAAGCGGCGCGTCACCACAGACAGGGTCTCGACGGCAAAAGCCCCACGGTTGCGGGCATAGAAATGTCGATCACCCAGGCAACGGTTAAGCCCCTGAATCAAAGTTTTCTGATCGATCAGAAGAGCGCGATGCCCAGAGGATAACCCTTGATGAATGTAACGAGAGAGGCGATCGGATCCGTCCTGAAGCTTCTGCACCAGACCGGAGAAATCCTTAAAACTGCCGGGCCGAAATTCTGGGTCTACCTGGGTGAGCAGGGAGGTGCCGCCCAGGACCTCTAAATAGAGAGCAAACAGCCGATCTAGATCGCCCTGCTGATTGGTATTGAACCCCTGGGACCCCTCATTGGTAGCGGTGATCACATGGTGCGATCGCATCACCCGAAATAAATCGATTTCCGAGTGTTCGATCGCCTGTCCCCACACCATCATCAATTCAGTCAACAGGCTACCGGCGGTGTCTGACCGGTAAAAGTCAGGCAGGCGACTGATCAAGCTCAAGGTTTTACCAGACAGTTCCATCAGCTTGGTCCTCCCCCCATAGTGCTACCTCTAGAGGAGGAACCCTGGGAGGGCATTTCCAGGACGATGCTCACCTGGTCAGGGGCCAGGTTTACCAGGCTGGCCTGCTCCACAATTCGAATAGAAACATTGCGAGCTTCGCCGTTCAATAGAAGGGCTGGAAGGCTATATTCCGCCGTCTGGAGTAGGGTGTTGGTTAACTCGGCCAACTCCTTAGCGGTTGCTTCCTCCAGGTTGTTTAAAGGATCGGCTGAGAAAAGCATCCGAATAGTGGCGGCTGATAGGGCTACGGTCGCTCGTTGCAACAGTTGTGGCAGCACCTTTTCTTTGATTTGCTTATAGTCAACAGATTGGCCGACCCTGGGTTGGGGAAGTTGGGTAGAAAGGTTATTCACACTAAACCCAAGGGCGCACCGCAGGGCCGCCTCTAACCGGGTAGGATCGACACGGGCTGGCAGCGGTCCGGTGATCTTCACCCGCCATTGCACCTGGGTCAAGGTCACCGTAACGGGCGTAATGGTGGTAGCGATGATAAACTGATCCGACGCCGCCAGGATAGGCTTTTCAAACTTTGCTACCTCAATCGTGAAACCCTTGATGCGATCGGGCAGGGGGATAGTTTCGCCGGCATGGCGCACCGAAAAGTCCTCCGCCTTCCACACCGCATCCAGAACGGGGTGGACACTACGGGCCAGATCGCCAATTTTTTTAAGGTCGATGCTCTCCTCCGGTTTCAGCCGCTCCAGGTAGGCTTGTAGGTGTTCTCGCACCTGGGTTTGCATCCCTTGTTGTTGCTCGTCAGTACTAAACAGCGGCACAACCAGTTGAAGGGCCCCTGTGATTTCTAACTTGTTTTTATAGAGCAATACTTCCCCCAACTCGGCCCGCTCCAGCAAGCTAACCGGGACCTCACTGCCATCAAAGCTAACCTGCGAATGCCAGAACTCTGGAATCAACTGGGTCTGTTGCAACAACTGCTGCTGCTCTTCTAGCGTAAATGAGAGGTCAGTGCAAACCTGAGCGTGGATATCCTGCTTAAGGACGGGTTGCCGATCTGAGAGGCTACGGAAGTAGGCTTGGAGAGATGCCCGAATCTCCCTAGCCCGCCGATCATCCAGCCCAGGAACCTGCATCTGGATGTGGATGGGCAAGGGTTTGATCTCAGAGGCAACCCGAATATGGCGAGGCACAAACTTTTCCATCATCTCGACCTCCAGGCGTTTGGTCCCCCCCGTGTAAACCTGACTGTCATAGATTGGGTCAGGTTCTTGAGATCGGGGCGAATGAACGGTAAGTTCGAAATCTACCAGATCGCTGACCCCCCTATCTGCCAGGAGGGTTTGGGTCAGTTGGGCCAGCAACAGGGGCTGCCCCAATCGCTGGCTATGCATCTGGGCCACCAAGGCCTCCTGCAGTTGCACCTCTAGCATCCGCCGTTCTTCTCTAGAAAACCGGTGACCTGGCTTGAGTTCGACTAAAAAGGAGCCATCTACGTACACAGGCCAGGTCGGCTTGAGAAAGACATAGATTCCGGCGGCCCGCACCCGATCGATTTCCTGTTCCAGTCGCCTGACCTCATTTCCATTGTGCCAATCCACCCCGTCAACAAACACCTCGATGACGCCAAAGTCTTTCAAGCTGATGGGCTCGGGGTTCTGCACCGTCACCTGAACCTGGCCTGCCGGTGGCAGTAGATGTTCCAGGGGTTGCCAGTCGGAACTGGCAGCTAGTACTTCCCCCGACGGACCTTTCACCATGGCTTCTACCCTTACCATTTGATCGCTACCAGGTTGAACCACTACAGTTTCCTGGGTGAGGTAAGGCTGATCTCGGCAAAGTAAGGTAGTTTTTCTGGGAATAGTAATGTTCCCACTTTGCCCGTCGGCGGGGATTCGCAAAAGCACGGTGCCGCGAGCGTAGTGAAAAGGCTCTCGCACCCACACCTCTTTGATTCCCGGCAGGCTAAACAGGGTGGTTTCAATGGTACTGGTATTAGCGCCACTGGCTGCTAACAAGGCGACCTTGGCCCGATCGCGCAGTTCTTCATCGGTTTCTCGCCGTTTACCCGTAAACCGAATTGGTTGTTCGTTGGTAATCGCCTTAATGCCAGGCAAGGGTTGGGGCATCACCTGCACCGTATTAGCTTCAGCTACCTCCGTATCTCCCGGCTGTATGGCCTGTACCCGCACTTGCACCTGGCTTTCGGTTTCTGATAGGGTTTGGGACTCAACGGTTTGGTAGGTCTTTTTGGCGGTTTTTGCCGCATCTTCCCGGGTAGTCAGCAAAAAGCCCGCTGGGATCTGGATGGGTTGATCAATACCCAGATCCCGCTCAAAGGTGACAACACCCATGGCAAAGTCGGGTTCACCCCGCTTAATGCCCAAAATCGCCACCACCAGATCTAACTGGGAACCCGTCGCCGTATCGACAAAGGCAGATAAATAAACCTGATGCATCTGCTCGTACAGCAGAGCTACTTCAAAGGCAAAGGTCTCGTAGAGGGTACGGGCAATGCTACCTTCCTGAAAGTCGGAGATTTGGGGAGGCGTACGATCGCGCATCTCCCCGAAGATCTGGTCAAAGGTTTTTGGTTCAAACATTCCCTACCTACTCCCCTAAATCCAGTGACCAATTAAAGGATAGGGGCAACCGATCACCGTGGGGATGAACTGTGATCACCGCCCTCAGGGCGTTACGTTCTCTGTCCCGGGAGATCGGGTCAAACCGCATTTCAACCACGGTGGAAATGCGCGACTCCTGAGCCAGACACTCGCGAATGTAGAGCTCTGCCAGCAAACGCATCCGTGAGTTGTTTAACTCCCCCAGCAACAGATAGAGCCGCGAGCCGTACTCTGGATGCCCCAAGGCCGCCAGCTCACCCCGCCGGGTATACAGGCGGTTCAACAGAGCTTGAGCCAGGTTAGCCTGTCCGCTAACGGTGACCAGATCCTGATGATAGGCTTCCAAATCAATACCGGTGCGATCGCCAGTTATATATCCGGGTTGGCGGTTGGTCACCATCAGATCCCACTGATCCCATTCATCCACCATATAGTCTTCTCCTGGTTACGATGCAGGGACTAAGGGTTGACCCGCCATGGTAATGGCTCCGGTGACTTCCAGATTGCCATTAATTTTGACTGTTCCGGTTTTACCCGGCGTAATCTCAATGGTATTGTGGGTGACCCTAATCATGGCGGCATCGGGGCTGCTCAGCACAATCCCCTGATCGGAGACAGAAATCTGAAACCCTTTATCGGGCTTGGTTTGTAACACCACAGACCCAGTCATCAAGCAATCGGTGTTGGTGACCTGAAAAACGGGCTGCTGACCATCGGGTTGCACTTGAAAAGGTCCTTTGGCCACAATGGGGTTGGGGGTAACAAAGGCAATCCCTTCTGTTTGGTGCAGGGAAATGAGGGCGTGGCCTGTTTTCTTCTGTGGGGCAGGGCAGGCGGCGTCCGTTCCTTGACACCAATTGTCCACCTTGCCATCGTAGGGTTCTTCTACCGGGCTGGGCATGTCATTAGGACAGACGAAAATCTTTAGATAAACCGGTTTATCCTTCGATTGCTCCTGGATTTGCCCAGTTTTTAAATCGAAGAGATAGTCGCTATTACATCCTTTAATTCTAACCATGATTTTTCATCTCATCCCACCTGGGTATTTCTAGCTTTTGCTTGAATAGAATTAATCTTTTCTGTAGGGACTAGCACCGGGCATGGCGCACCTAAGTTCCCCATATGGGTATGCATACTTAAAATGATGTCATCATTATCGGCGACCGCATTACTTAACATACGGCCACCCACCTGTATCGACCCGGTGGCGGCGTCTCCCACTTTGATCGATCCCATACTTTTAATGGTGACATTATTACTGGCTGCATCGATCGTAATGCCCGCTGCTTCAATATTAATCTTACAAGTTCCATTATCAATGGCGATCGTATCGTTAGAAATACTAATCGTACAACGATCATTTTTTAATGTAATATCTCCTTGATTAAATGTCACACTACTTTTATCTGTAGTGGCTGTAATCTCCTGATCTTTGACTGTTATACTAGATTTTTCATCTTGACTGGTCAGAGTTAGAACTCCTTCCCCGTCAATCTTAAAACTACCACCTTTTTCCAAGCTATGCTGAATCAGCAATTCTTTTTCTTGATTTAAAGGGGGCTGATCAGGATCGTTATAGAGACGTCCAATGATTACGGGTGCATTGATATCACCACCAATAAATGTGATTAATACCAGATCGCCAACATTGGGAATATTGACCATGCCCAGGTGGGGAGTAGCAATGGGAATCTGGCGCAGTTCAAACTCCTTACCATCGGGTTGTTTGCGATTTTTTAACTTGACAGAACATTGGTAATTATCCTTATCATCTTCTGATTTGTGGGGAAAAATAGCTGTAACAATTCCCAGCTCCGTTGTGTAGATTTTACGAGTTTCTTGCTCCGCCACCTTTTTCATGACGCCAACGATCGTTTCCATCCTAGGTTTGCTCCCAATTAATTAAGGTATAAAATCCCTGATAACAGTTGAGTCGATGGGTAACTCCGATCACTTTAAAGCTGCCATTTTGTTGATCCAGGGGTAGTTTGCTAATCGCAATAGCATCCCCTAATTGCACCTGGGGAGCCCCAACTACTTTGAGTTGGCCACACTGTTTTTGTTGCTTGCGGATGAGTAAGGTCTGGGCGATATTGTCTGCGATCGCCTGGGTGCGGGCTGCTGGGTTGTCTAATTGCAACAGGTAACTACCGGAACCCGCCGATCCCTTCACTTCTTTTTTAGTTAACCAACTATAGGCCTGTTCACCCTGTCCCTGGCTACTGGGGCTTTCTCCATAGACCTCTACCCCGGTGATTCTGGGGGCAGGTTGATCCAGGGTGGCGCCGAGGATCTGATCGCCATAGGTAAAGCGGTGGGTCTTGGCGGGATTGTACTTGGCAAACACCAGCTTGTCCTCAACGGTGGCGTAGAAGTCCAGCCCACACTGATCTGCCAGTACCCGCAACTGATCGTAGGCGGAGATCTGGTGACCCAGGGCATAAACAGGAAACTTCCAGCCGTTATCAACCGTAGCGATCGCCAGGTCTAAACGCTGGGCAACATCCTTGACAATCTCGCCAGCCTGGGATTGTTCGTAGAGCAGGTTAAAGTGGGCCACGGTTAAAGCCCTAAAGCTACCTGATCCATAGACCGTGACGCGATCGCACTGCCATTCCACGGATTCAACCATGCCAGTAAAGACTAAGGCCCCATCGCTGCCATAGCCGAGCTTCACAGAGATAGGATCACTGGCTGCAATGGTCAAGTCACCTGGCGAAGTCAGGCGAATTCGACAGTGATTCACTGGAATAGTCAACGCTGCCGTGGCTTGCAGATCGATGAGATGAAACCGATCTTTAGCCGTGTAGGTAGTTGAACCGATCGCGATTTGGTGATTGACCAATAGCATGGTGACGGGGTTTAAAGAACCAGGGTTATAGGGGTATGGCGGCAATTAATCCGACAAAGGCGGTGCCTAATTGATCCAGTCCGGTTTGAATCTCTTGATCAAGGCTCTCAATCTTCTGAAATAGCCCATCCAGTAAGGTGGTGATTCCTAACTCATCAAATAGTTCCAGTAACTGTTCGTACTGCTCGTTTAAGGGTTCGGCAATCAACGTCATGGGATCGAGCACCGTTAACCAGCCCAGCAGTTCCTCCCGCACCAGGGTGGTTAAACTCAGAATGGGCTGATGGTGGTTGGCCTGAAGTTGAGCCTGTAGGTCTGGTTCGGCAAATCCCCAGGTTACGTCTTTTACCCTCACCAAATCACTGGAGCGATGGGCAACCATTGCCCGAATCGGCACCTCGATCTCACTCCCAGCGGGTAGGGTTTCGTTTTTTAGGGTGGTAAACCAGATCCTATCCCCCGAAGGGGTTGTAGCGAATAGTTCCGTACCCGCAGGCAAATCCAGAGACGTTGTTGTGGCAGGGCCAGCCAGGGTAATAGTACCCTGGGCCGCCATAAACAACTTTAGTGGATCTAGCCTGTCTAGCATAGACATGATCTGGTTATAGACTGCCATCAGGGGAACAATCAAAAAGGGCGTTGGATCTGCCTGCTTCACAATGGTAAGAATGGTGCCTTCTTGGACTCGCTTTAACGGTTCAATCAGAAAGTTTAGATTGAAGGATTGTAGGCGCTCCTTCAGGGCAATGATCTTGCCCCCCAGGTTTTCCACCCGGTTGGGTAAGTCCTTTAGCTTCTGTAGAGATGCCTGCACGGTACGCAGTAAGGGCATGACGTCACGGAATAGGGGCAACGACTGACTCACATGGCGAATCGCAGGCTTGAAAGATCGATCAACCAGGGCATCAATGGTCTGCACCAGGTAGAACCGCAATCCTGCGGCCTGATTATCCACCAGGTAGTCTAAAAAGCCTCGCCCCTGCCTGAGTCGATTCCCCAATCCCTGCCAGATCCTTTCTAAAGTCGTCAGGATTGCCTGTACGCTTTTTTGCAACTGATCGAGCCCCCAGGTGGTGCGGGCTAGCTTCTCCAGGGGATTGATCTGCTGCAGATGGTTTTGTAGAGACTGGTAGGCAGTTTTGAGATGTTCTGGCGGCTGAAAGTGCTGGAGATTATCCCGTGCCTGGGTCCAAGTGTGGGCTAAATCCCGGACCTGCCGGTCATACTGGCTGGTATAATCACTCACTTGCTCAGCCATTTGATGCAAAGACTCCACCAACGGCAGACGGCCCTCTCCATCAAGCTGCAACTGCTTGAGCAGCGTCGTGCTAGCCCTGTGCAGGGGAGATAGTAGATCCTGTAAAACCGAGAGATCCAAGTTTTGCACCACGGTTTTCAGCCGTTGTGTCCAGTTAGTGATGGTTGCTTCAATCCCGGTTTCAAACCATCGATCATCGATCTGAAACTGCCCAATCCAATCGGTAATAGAACCAATCGAGGTAACGATCTTGTTCAGCAGGGGTTGTAAATCTATCTTATTCAGGGGATCGAGAGTCTGAGCCAGTAAGTTATTTAAAGGAGCTAGCAGGCTGACTGGATCGAGAGCCCGGACAAAGGCGACAATGGCATCGTACTTTTCGGACAAGGGTTTGAGCAGTGTCTGCGGGTTAACTGCCGCATCCAGTTTTTGCCTGAGGCTGAGTTGCAGCTCCTTGACAGGCTGTAATAGCTTGTTAATTTGGTCTGGATGGCTGAAGGCAGTCGCCGAATCCATTATCTGTTGATGCAGGGGCTTCAACTCTTGAGCCAACAGGGTGCCGGGATTGAGTTGGTGAATCAGGTGCACCACACTATCCAGCTCTTGTTTCACTGGAGAAATCAGCTCCTGCCGAGTTGGGTCGCTAATCTTATCCCGGTAGTACTGATTAACTTTACCGGTTACCTTAGTTGGCGGATCGATCGCCTTACGAATCAACCCTAAAGCAGCCGATAGAGCCGCCTTAAGCATCTGATTCAAACGCTTTAAATCGATCGTTTTAAGCGAGGTTTTGACCCGCTTTACCTCAATCAATACCTGGTCAAATACGGGTTTGAGACTCAGATCGTCCAGCTTTTCCAGCACCGAATCAATACCCTGTTTTACCTGATGCACCGCATTTTTAATGCGGGGGTCACTCAAGTAGGTAGTGATTTGATGGAGGATCTGATGGAATTTTTCCACCACGGATGGAATTTGTTGACCAAAGGCTACGGCCTTGGCAATGATCTGCCGCACAAAACCATAGAGTTTCTCCACGGCTGCTCCCACCTGATCTAGGATGGAGTTTAATTTTTGGATGACTTGCATAAAAGATGTCTGTGCCTGGTTCAAAATCCCCTCAAAATCTAAGCTCTCCACGAAATTAACCACCCGATCAATGACATTACTAACCAGGGCACTGGCCTTCACCACTGCCTGCTCAGCCGTCCTGATCCCCCCCTCCACAGCGTCTATGACCTGCTCCGCTCGACTGGTGACGCTTTCTATCCCTCCATCGGCCAGAGTTTGTAGCGGTCGAACTACGGACTGAATCTTGCCAGCAGCACGACCAAAATCCAGATTTTCCAGTTTTTTTAAAGATATCAACTCTCCCCTTAGCCAGTTACTCTCTTGAGCCAACTGAACGGGAGATAGTTGATTCAGGGCTTGTTCCAGGGAGGTATTTAATTGCTCTGGCAAATTATCTAAGCTAACTTGGATGCGGGAGAGACTGATTTGAGTGACTCCTTGGTTAAAGCGATCAATGTTCTGGGTAAAAACATTTATCCAGTCTGAATTTAAGCCGGGTAACTGCTCAATTGTCAGGTCGCGTCTGAGGGGCAGGGTGGCAATTTCCTCCAACAGGGTTTGATACCCCTGCAACAGAGGTAAGGGGGCGGGTGCGCCAGAGTCTATCCCTGGCTGCAGTAACGCGGCGATCTGCGATCGCACCGATGCCACTGGAGCCAGATGGGGTTCTAAAACAGTGGGTAATTGACTTGTTAGACGGCTCTCCAACCCTGAAATCGGTAAGAACTGAATCAGCATTTCCCGATCTACGGGTTGCTCGCGTAAACGGGTCAGAGCCGGTAACAGGTTGATTAGCAGCTTTAAATCAGAAAATTCCCCTAACACGCTATCTGCCTGAGTCAATGGAGTAATGAGCTGATGGGTAACACTACTAATTTCTCGAGCCCCCCCCGCCAATTTCTTCAGCTCAGTCAACAAGCCTTGCAATAACAACTCTGGTTCCGCAGGCAAGGTTTGTAACAGGTCGCTAAAGTTTTTCACCAGAGAGGAGAGGGTGTCCAGATCTATGGTGAATTCACCGCTTACCTGAGACAGATCGAGGGTTGGCACGACTAAATTAAGCTGCTTCAACTGATTAATAACTGGGCTCAATGGGGGAGGCGTCAGTTCTACTAGCTTTGCCATCGGGTTATCTCTACCTGTAGGGGTTACAAATCATACCTGCCTGAATACGCTGATTAGGGGCGTTCTTCTTCCGCCAATTGCTGATCGGTCCTCTGCTCAGGGGGAAGTGCCGAGATGGCTTGCATCATAGAATCCAGGAAGGATGCTTCTAATGCTTGAGTCGATTGATGTAATAGCTCTACGGCCACCCCCGCCGCCGCCAAAGTCTCGACAGCCACCCCCGCTGCTTGTAACTCCATTAACAGTAGGGGATGCAGGATGTCATCCTGCAACGGGGGCAATACAGGTGCTTCAGCCTCCTCAATGGCGGTAGGCTGGGAACGGCGACTGGCCGCTTGGGGCAATAACCCGACGGCTTCCAGCACGGTGTCTAGCGGCACACCGGAATTGACCAGGTTTCTAAGGGGTAAACCTGCCTGTAACAAAGTTTTGGGACCAGGGGGTTTGACCCAGCCCGGGGGTGCGGGTTTAACGGACTTCAGGTTGAAGTCCGTCAGGGTTGGGGTGGTGTCGATCGGCAGTTTCAGTAGATTTTCCAGACCTTCCAGCGGTGCCTTGATCGACTCCAAGGCCGCAGCAACCTGGTTAACAGCTCCCTGTAAGGGTTCTACGGGATTGGTCAATTCCGGGATTAATCCCGTATTTAATGCCTCTGGTAGCTCCGCCACCTTCATTAAGTTCTTGGCATCCAGTTTGACCGCTTGATTGACCGCCGCCTGATTGGCCGCTGTAGATTTTTCAGCAGCGGTGTACTCGGCAATCGTCAGGCGATAACTAAATTGATCGGGATGGTCAGCCGCCTGAGCCACTTCAAATCGTTCCAGAATCACCTGGCTAAAGTAGGCCTGCCCCACTGTATCCGCCAAAAAATCCACAGGCTGGCGTTTTTTATGCACCGTTCTCAGGGCTTCCAGATCCTCGGCGGCCTTTACCCCATAAAAAATACCTTCGATCTGTAGACGCACCGAGCCTCGCCCCAGATTTTGAGTGATCGTGCCCTCCAGGCCTGGTACAGCATGGTGCACCAGGGTGGCCTGCTCCAGGGTTTGAATCCGGTGTACGCGATGAAGTTGAATCTTAGCCAGTTCGATCGCCATGGCTAGTCTCCATAAAAATAGCGATATTCACGGTCAATTTGCTGGCTGATGGCGTCCATAATCTCGTCTAAGTCCCAGGCTGGGGGTTGGGGATTGGGGACTGGCGGCGGTAGGGTATCTAAACCATTAGTTAGACTGCTGAGCATCATCCCCCTATCCCCCCCAGCTACGACCTGGGCCAGCGCTGACAAACCAGCAATGTCTGCGGGGGCGATCGCTGCCTGGGGCCAGGGCGAGGCGGGCGCGACTAAGGACCCATTTCCCCATGGACGGGTCGGGGTTAGGCTATCCCCCTCGGGCGCACTGTCCTCGAGAACGGATGGCAGGTCAAAGGGAGCCACGGTATCCGCCGGGGTCAGACCAGGGTCGGCAAACTCCCCGCTGGCTACGGCCCCAGCCAGCGCTGACAAACCACCCCTGGCTGTAGCCTCAGACCGCCTGGAATCTGCAACCGGGGCAGAACCCGTAGACGGAGAAACGCTCAGACCCGCTGGGGCGATCGCTGCC